>DASZMJ010000596.1:0-2311 GCA_035551935.1 Isosphaeraceae bacterium | reverse complement strand
CCGTCCACGTCGACCTGACGGATGTCGAGCCGGTCGCGGGTCACGTCCATCACGGTGTAGGAGTGGACGGTCGAGCGGACCCGCTCGGTGAACGGCTGCCAGGTCGCGGGCTGGCTTTCGAGGCGCATGTCGTGCAGCGTCGCGCCCCCGGCGCCGGTGATGACGTAGAGGACGCCGCGGGGGACGGTCTGCTTGACGCCGTCGTACGCGAGGTCGAGGGTCCACTCGCCGTCGACGTCGCCGTCGGGGGCCTGCATCCGGCCGTCGGGGCGGGGGCGGACCTTGAAGGTCAGCGGCTTCGTGCGCTGATACTGGTGGACGTGCCCGCCGAAGGCGACCGCGACGCCGCCGCGCTCGAAGACGTCGGCCAGGAGCCGCATCTGCTGCTCGTGATAGTGGGCGACCGACGAGTTGAACCCCGGCTGGTGGAACGCCACGAGCCGCCACGAGCCGGGGCGGGCCGAGGCGAGGTCGCGCGCCACCCAGTCGCGGAGAGTGGGGTCCGTCCAGTCGGCGTACGGGTTGGCGTCGAGGACGGTCCAGTGGACGTCGCCGCAGTCGAACGAGAAGTTGGCCATGCGCGGATACGTCGGCCCGGCCGCCGCGCGGTAGGCGGCGCGGCGGTCGAGGGGACCTTGCAGGTTGGGCAGATTCAAGCCGCCCGGGTCGGTGAGCGGCCCGTTCAGCGGCTGCGACCAGGCGAGGAAGTAGGCCAGCGAGTCGGGGAAGAGGCCGAGGTCGCGCATCGAGAGGTCGTGGTTTCCGGGCGCGGCGACGGAGAGGGTCGAGCGGAGGAGCGGGGCCCCGCGATCGGGCGAGGCGTCGTCGGCGTTGTAGACGGGGAAGAACCGCTCGGCGTACTCGGAGATCCGGCCACGGCTGTAGACGATGTCGCCGGTGACGACGAGCAGGTCGGGCTTCTCCCGGCCGATCCGCCACGCGACCTTGGAGGCCGCCGACGTGCCCGCGGCGATGTCGCCGACGAGGGCGACCCGATGGGGCGTGCCCGCCGGCACCCGCGCGCGGGCCTCGGCCTCGAACAGGGCCTGCGAGCGCCTGCCGACGCGGTAGGCGAACCGGCCGCCGGGCGCGAGGCCCGCGATCGTCGCGTGATAGACCCGGTGCGGCTCGACCTTGGCGAGCAGGACCCGGCGATGGGTCGGCTTCGGGGCGCGGACCCACGTCGAGCCGGGCGCCGGGCGGGCCTCGACCCACCAGTCGTCCTCGACGTCGGCGGCGTGCCAGACGACCTCGACCCGCTCGGGGTCGGCCAGGCCGGGCGCGTCGCCGAGCTGGAGGTAGGGCTCGAAGAGGAAGCCTCGCGGGGCGGCCTGCCAGCGGAGCGAGACGCCCAGGTACGCGGCGATCGGCCCGCTCGCGAACCAGGTGATGGCCGCCAGGCCCAGCGCCAGCAGCAGGAGGCGCCGGCGCCGTCGTCGGTTCATGAGCATGGCGCGGCCGCCGTCACGGGGCCCTCCGGCCCACGACGTTCACGCCGCTGCCGATCACCAGGTCGTGCCGGTAGGCCCAGTCGTAGAGCCGGCCGTCCCGCGCGGGGGGGAGTTCCCGAAGGTCCACGAAGCCCTCCTCGGAAAACCATCGCTTCAGTTCCTCGAGCGTGTGATGCGACTGATATCGGGGGGCGTACCAGTCGAAGTTGTCGCAGACGCGGAGCGTCCAGTCGGGATGATTCGAGAAGTTGGCGACCTTGTTGAGCGTCCTGTTCAGGAGCGGGACGCTTCCGAGCGCGCCCATGCCAGCACATAAAGGCTCGAGCACCCGCGCGGGTAGCCGGGTGGTGACCGCCCGCAAGGCGGAATTCAGCCACTCTTGCGGCGCGGTATTTCGTCGATAGAGCCAGACGGCGAGCCGGCCGCCGGGCTTCACGCGGCGGGCCACCTCGGCGAACGCCCCGCGCGGGTCGGGGCCGTGGTGGAGGACGCCGATCGAGAAGGCGAGGTCGAACGCGCCCTCGGCCAGCGGTAGATGTTCCAAGTTGGCCTGGAGGATCGCGACGTCGGACAGATCGGCGCAGAGCGCGGCGGCCTTGGCGACGGCCGAGCTAAGATCGACGCCCACGACTCGCGCCCCGTGCCGGCCCGCGACGCGGGCGTATCGTCCCCCGCCGCAGCCGGCGTCGAGGACGAGCAGGCCGGCCAGCTCGCGGGGCTCGACGCCGGTTTTCACGGCGAAGACGGCCTCGTCCTCGTCGTCGCGCGCGACGTCGTAGCGGTTCCACTGCCGGCCGAAGCTCGCGACGTACGACTCGCCCGCGAACCGGGGGATGCCGCCCTCTTCGGGGTAGTCGCGG
>DASZMJ010000595.1:0-24727 GCA_035551935.1 Isosphaeraceae bacterium | reverse complement strand
AGGGTGCCCTGGCCGAACGGGATGGCGCCGACGCCCGCGATGTAGAACGTCGAGGTCGACGGCTGGAAGACGGCGAGCTGAGCCTTTCCGGAGCCGGTGTAATCGCCGACGACGGGGATCGGGTCGCCGCCGTAGAGGGTGCCTTGGCCGAACGGCACGGCGCCGACCCCCTGGATGTAGAACGTCGAGGTGCTCGGTTGGAAGACGGCCAACTGCGCCTTGCCCGAGCCGGTGAAGTCGGCGACGACGGGGATCGGGTCGCCGCCGTAGAGGGTGCCCTGGCCGAACGGGATGGCGCCGACGCCCGCGATGTAGAACGTCGAGGTCGACGGCTGGAAGACGGCGACATCGGTGACGCCGGGGGTGGAGTAGCTGCCCGCGATGGGGATCGGGTTGCCGCCGTAGAGCGTCCCCTGGCCGAACGGGAAGATGCCGACGCCCTGCACGGAGAAGGACGCCGTGCTCGGCTGGAAGACGACGAGCTGGGCCGTGCCGGTGGCGGTGTAGTCGCCGCGGATCGCCTTGCGCTCGGCGACGAAGACGTTGGTGGTGCCCTTGCTGGAGAGCGTCGTCGTGCCGAAGGTCGGCCCGCCGCCGCTGGTGGTGAAGCTGCCGGCGGTGGCGACGGTGCCCGAGGCGTTCACGGCGAGGGCCGCCGGCACCACGTTGCTGGCCGAGCTGCCGGCGGCGACGGCATCGAAGATGCTGCCGTTGGGGCTGATCCGCAGCAGGTAGTCGGCGTTGTTGGCGCCGAACGCCGACAGCGACGTACCGGCCGGCTGCGAGGTCGCCATGCCGGTAAACTGGCCGAGGGCGTAGAGGTTGCCGGCGCCGTCGGTCGCCAGGCCCGCGGCGGTCTCCGGGTGGATGCTGCCGAAGGAATCGACCCAGGCGGTGATGCCGTTGCTCGAGGCCAGTTTCATGACGAAGGCGTCGGCCACCCCGGCCCCCCCATTGCTCGTCTGCGTGATGCCGCTACCGAAGGCGACGGTCCCCTCGTAGATGCCGGTGACGTAGATGTTTCCGGCCGCGTCGGCGGCCACGGCCCTGGCCAGGTCGGCGATGGTGCCGCCGAAGGCGCGGGCCAGGGTCAGGTCGCCGGCCGTCGAGAACCGCGCGACCCAGATGTCGAGCGAGCCGTGGCTGATCTGGGGCGTGCCCACGCCGCCGAGATTGACATTGTGGCCGCCGGGGCTGGCGTAAGTGGCCGTGCCGCTGAAGCCACCGACGACGATCGCGTTTCCCTGGCCGTCGACGGCGACCCCATTACCCAGCGCGATGTTCGTGCCCGTCGAGCCGAACGAGTTGACCCATTGCGGCGTGCCGTTGGCGGCGTATTTGGCCAGGAACGCCGAGGTCGTCCCGCTGCTGGTGATGCTGAAGGCGGCGCCGGAGCCGAACGACGCGGTCCCCTGGAATTGCCCGGTCACGAAGACGTTGCCGACGGCGTCGGCCGCGAGGCTGATGGCCGCGTCGTTGCCGCTGCCGGTGCTGGTCCCACTCTTGGCCCAGAGGACGTTGCCGGTGCTGGGGTCGAGCCGGAAGACCACGGCGCTGTTGCCGCTGCCGGCGCCGGTCAGTGTCGTACCCCCGAAGTGGGCCGTGCCCTGGAACTGGCCGGCGACGTCGACGTTGCCCTGCGCGTCGACGACCAGCGCGTTGGCCAGGTCGTCGCCGGTGCCGCCGAAGTCCTTGGCCCAGAGCACCGAGCCACCGGGCGAATACTTGACCACGAACATGTCGCGCCCGCCGGCGCTGGTCAGGTCGGCGGTACCCGAGGGGTTGAAGTTGACCGTGCCCGAGAACGTCCCGGCCAGGTAGGTATCGCCGACGGCGTCCACGGCCACGGCTCCGGCCTGGACGTCGGTGGCGCCGAGGGCGAAGGCGTTGCCGTAGTTGAGGCTCAGGACCCGCCGCGACTCGAGCCGGTCGAAGCCCGCCGCGTAGCCCCGTCCGCGCGCGCGAGGCCTCCGCTTCCTCGATGGATGGTTCACGATCGTACTCTCCTGGTGGCTGATCTGAGTTGGATGACCGTCGGTGGGATTGGAGTCGAACCGCGGCGGCCTCGCCCGCGCCGGCGTCTTCGGGCGGCGCGACCCATCCTAAAGCAACCCGCTCGCTCCTGCAATTCATCCGGCCCGGCGACCCTCCTTGCGCACAATCTTGCGCGGTGGATGTTGCCGGAGCACGACATCACCCCAGACTGCCCATCCCCCAAACCTCCGGGCGTGGGGCCTAGGTGACAGGAGCAAGATCGGCCGCACCCCGCCAAATGGCGGCAACAACGGCCTCCGGCGCGGCTACGGATGAAATCGTTCGGCGTCGCATGGTACCCGCCAAGGGGTGGGTGATGTTGCCGTTTCACCACGGGAGGCCGGGCGGGGACGGGGGCGGGGCGGCATTTTGCGGTTTTCGCTTGAACGAAAAACCGAACCGGGCTAACTTAACGCACGCTACGGATGGCTCGGGGATGAACGAGCCTACAGAGTGGGGGTTCCGGAATTCATTCGGTCGGCGACTCTCCGTTTCGAAGAGTGGTTCGCCAACCTGAGCGCTTCATCCTCGGTGGAAGGAGCGGCCTCTCGGAGGCCAGCGAGACCAAGCTCGGCGAGTCAAGACCCGGAGGAGAAACCACATGCTTCACAGGCGAGGTCTGCTCTTGGCGGCGGTTACCGCCGCGCTCGCGTTGGTGGCCGGCCCGAAGGCCGAGGCCGCCTTCGGCGACTTCACGTATTCGACGACGCTGACCCCGTCGCCGATCAACCCGACCAGCGTGCCGCCGAACACCCAGGTCACCCAGACGGGCGTCGCCCCCTCGGCGACGGTCTTCAACGGCGTGCCCCCGCTCGGCACCGACGTCACGGCGGGCTCGATCACGGTCACCAACCTGACCGGCACCGGCCCGTTCACCGACACCTACAGCTCGCCGATCACCCTGACGGTCACCGTCAACGGCACCGACTTCGTGTTCAACGGCACGTTGACGGCCAGCGTCAGCGAGACCGCCGGCGGCACGACCTCGGCGGTCTTCAGCAACCCGTTCGGCACCACCGACCAGAGCCTGACAATGAGCACCAGCGGCGGGACCTTCACCGTCACCCTGGTCGCGTCGAAGGACTTCACCTCGCCGGGTGCCCCGGCCGGCCTCGCCGGCAGCTCCGCGACCGGCGGCTACAGCGTCAACGTCAGGGCGGCGGTCCCCGAGCCGGCGTCGATGGCCCTGCTGGGCCTCGGCTCCCTCGGCGCCTTCGGCGCCTTCCGCCGCCGCCGCAAGGCCTGAGCGGTCCGGAACCCGACCACGGCGACGGCCGGACATCCCCGGCCGTCGCCGCGATCCGTCAACGACACGCGCGGCCCTCGTCGATGGCAGCCCATCGGCGGGGGCTTCGTCGCATTCTTCCCGCACGCACCAACCCAACCCCGACTCGCGATGGGACGGACACCGCACGGGCCGTGGGAATCGGCCGTCGCCCACCTCCGAGCCACCGACCCGAGGTGGCCCCCGATGATCGACCGCCACGCGCCCTGCGCCATCCGACCGAAGCCGGCGCCGGAACGCTTCGGCACGCTGGTCCGCGCGATCATCGGCCAGCAGATCTCGACCAAGGCCGCCGCCTCCATCGCCGCCAGGCTCCGCGAGCGGGCCGGCGCAACCCTGACGCCCGCCGCGATCTTCGACGTCGGCGCCGAGGGCCTGCGCGGCGTCGGCTTGTCGCGGGTCAAGGTCGCCTATGTGCTCGACCTGGCCGACGCGGTCGCCACCGGGCGCGTCCCCTTGGCCCGCATCGGCGCCCTGGACGACGAGGCGATCGTCGAGCGGTTGACGAGCGTCAAGGGCATCGGCCGCTGGACCGCCGACATGTTCCTGATCTTCGCGCTGGGCCGCCCCGACGTCCTGCCCGTCGGCGACCTCGGTGTGCGCGTCGCGTTGCGCAATCACTTTGATTTACCCGATCTCCCCAACCCCTACCTCTGCCGCACCCTGGCCGAGCCGTGGCGTCCCTATCGGACCCTCGCCATGTGGTACCTCTGGCGGATGTTGGAAGTTCAACGGGCCGGGGGCCGGGGTCCTGGGGCCGGGGCTTCCGGGGGTCAAGCGTTGCCTTCGCCGGACTGATGTGTCATCCTCCCACCGATCTCCGGCCCCGACCCCTTGTCCTGGCCCCTGACGACCCCTCCCACCATGTTCGACCTCTTGATCCACGGCGGCTGGGTGATCGACGGCACGGGAGGGCCGCCGTTCCGGGCGGACGTGGGCCTGATCGACACGATGATCGGGGCCGTCGGCCGGCTGGAGGGGGTCGAGGCGCCGAGGGTCCTCGACGCGACGGGCCTGTATGTCGCCCCCGGATTCATTGATGCACATGTGCATGGTGACGCGATGCTCCTGGCCGACCCGGTCCATCTGCCGGCGTTGCGCCAGGGGGTGACGACCTACATCCTCGGCCAGGACGGCAGCTCGTTCGCGCCGGCGTCGCCCGCGACGTTGGAATACATGCGACGTTACACCGCCGGGTTCAACGGCAACCCCGACGGCGTCGGCTACGACTGGAACTCGATCGACGAGTATTTGCGCCGGTTCGATCGGAACGTCGCGATCAACGTCGCATACCTGATCCCCAACGGCAACGTGCGGATGGAGGTCAAGGGGCTCGACCCGGGCCCGGCATCGGCCGATGAGCTGGCGGCGATGCGGCGCCTGGTGCGCGAGGGGATGGAGGCGGGGGCCGTCGGGCTCTCCAGCGGGCTCGACTACATCCCGAGCCGGTTCGCCGACGCGACCGAGCTGGCCGCGCTCTGCGAGGAGGTCGCGGCGCAGGACGGGATCTACGTCACCCACATGCGCGGCTACGGGGCGATGGCGCCGGTCGGCATGGCCGAGGTCGTCGAGACCGCCCGGCGTTCCGGGGTCGCGGCGCACGTCTCGCACTACAACGGCGCGGCCGACCTGCTGATCCCCTTGGTCGACTCGGCCCGCGCGCTCGGGGTCGACCTCACCTTCGACACGTACCCGTACCTCGCCGGCAGCACGATCCTCGGCATGGTGGCGCTGCCACCCTGGGTCCAGGAGGGTGGGATCGACGCGACGGTCGCCCGCCTCCGCGACCCGGCCATCCGCGCGCGGCTCAACACCGAGTGGTTCTCGAAGCCGACCCCCTATGCGCTCGACCAGATCACATTGGCGATGGTCGCCGACCCGTCGCGGCGCTGGGCCGAGGGCTGGAAGCTGACCGAGGCGGCGGAGAAGGAGGGGCGGTCGCCGGGCGACTTCGTCTGCGAAGTCCTGGCCGACTCGGGGATGGCCGTCGGCATCGTCGGCTTCCGCCCCGGCGAGCGGACCGACGACGACGTCCGCGCGATCCTGCGGCACCCGTCGCACATGGCCGGCTCCGACGGCATCTATTGCGGCGGCTTCCCGCATCCCCGCGGCTGGGGGGCCTTCGCCCGCTATCTCGGCCGCCACACTCGCGAGCTCGGCGATTACGACTGGGCATCGGCCGTCACCCACCTGGCCTCGCACGCCGCGCGGCGGTTCCGGCTGGCCGACCGCGGCCTCGTCCGCCCCGGCTTCGCCGCCGACCTCGCGCTGTTCGACCCGGCCACGGTAGCCGACCGCTCGACCTACGCCGCCGGCCGCACCCTGGCCGAGGGGGTCCGCCACGTTTTCGTGAACGGCACCCTCGCCTTGCTCGACGGCGAGCCGACCGGCGCCACCCCCGGCCGCGCGCTACGCCGCGGCTCCTGAGCGGACGTTTTTTTGGAAAAACGATGTAGTTTCCGATTTTCCGGGAATAATTTCCGGCGCGCGAAACGAGATTAAAGGGGTGTCGGGAACGACGGAGGGGCGCCACAGGGCCCGCCGGGCGTCCCGGACGGGCGTCGCGACGCGGGTCGCGGACGTCGAGGCACGTTGTCGATCGGTCGAACCAACGAAGCTGAGCCCCCAAGAAAAGGACCGCCCTGTCATGGCCCAACCGATGGTCGCCTGCCCCTGTCCCGTCGAATCCGGCCCGACCGCGATCGAGCCGTTCGCCGCTGCGCTCCGCCGCGAGCTGGCCCCCCGTGGGGCGCTCGAGGGCTTCTTCGTCGAGCAGATGATCCGGTCGGCCCGCCGGCTCGAGGCCGCCGCCTCGGCCGAGCCGGCCGACGCCCGCGAAGGCCGACTTCTCCGGGCCCGGGCCGACCTCGCCCGCGCCCTGCTCCTGGCCGCCCTCGACACCTTCGACCTCCTCCGCGCCCGGCCCTCGGCCGTCGTCGCCGTCGCGTCCGAAGGCCCGCCCGACGCCGCCGTCCCCGTCGCGACCCAGGTCGAGTCCGCCCCCCCCTGGCGCGACCGGCTCGCGTTCGACCCGGAGGTCTCCGACACCTCGCCCGTCGTCCGCGGCACCTGGGTCTCCGTCGCCCACGTCGTCTCCCTGATCGTCGACGGCTGGTCCTGGGCCGACATCCTCCGCGACCACCCCGAACTGACCGACGACGACATCCGCGCGTGCCTGGCCTACACGGTCGAAGACGAAGTGTAAAGAAGTGCATTGGAAAAAGTGCTGAGTGCTGAGTCACGAGTGCTGAGCGAAGAAAACAGCATTTCTTCGCTCAGCACTCGTGACTCAGCACTCAGCACTTTTTCCAAGGAGTTCGAGCTTCGGGAACCTCGTCTTCTTGAGGTTCGGGATGCGGATCTGGGCGGCACACGACGTGTCCGGCTGACCTGGGTGATGGGATCGCGTCGCAGATGCCGTCCGGGGGACATCCTCCGGGGTCGATCGGGGGCGGATCGGCCCAGGCGCTACATGCCGAGGAGTTCGGAGTCGTACCTCCTGAACACCGCGCCGAGGGCGTCGGGAGTCCGGCCCTGCAGCGCGTGGATTTCCTGGATCATGCGGTAAATGTTCGAGGTCATGACGAGCAGATATCGGGCGGGCGCGGGTCCGGGATTCCAGTAGGTGTGCGGCGTCCCCCTCGGGACGAAGACGCCGGAACCCGCACGAGCCTCGACCACGTCGGCGCCGACCCGGACGCGCAAGGTACCTTCGAGGACATACCACGCCTCATCGTCGCGACGGTGGAGGTGGAGCGGGGCGATGAGGCGTGGCGGCCCGTCGGGGCCGCCCGCGTCGCGCCACTCGGCGATCACGAAGTCGCCGCCGACGGGACCGAGGACCTGCCCGGCGAGCGGCGGAGCGACGATTGTCGATTCCATATTAAATAATGAATCATTCATGCATAAAGAAGCCGTCGACGACGTACGGAATGCCCCTTACAGGATCTCCAGCTTCGGGAACCTCGTCTTCTTGAGGTTCTGGATGCTGATCTGGGCGGCGAGGGCCTCGACGACGGCCGCGAGGTGGGGGCGGGCGGGGGCGTCGGGGGCCAGCGCGTCGTGGAGCTGGCCGGCGTCGCCGCGCTCGCGGAGGTTGATCACGAGCGGCACGGCGCCGAGGAACGGGACGCCCAACTCCTCGGCCTTGCGCCTCGCGCCGCCGTGGCCGAAGGGGTAGAGCCGCTCGCCGCCGGGGACGTCGAGGAAGCTCATGTTCTCGACCATGCCCAGCAGCGGCACGTTCAGCTTGCGGAACATCGACACGGCCCGGACCGCGTCGAGCAACGCGACCTCCTGCGGCGTGCAGACGACCACGGCGCCGGTCAGGGGGAGGGCCTGCGAGAGGCTCAACGGGACGTCGCCGGTGCCGGGGGGCAGGTCGATGATCAGGTAGTCCAGCTCGCCCCAGTCGACCTGATGAAGGAATTGCTGCATGATCCCGTGGAGCATCGGCCCGCGCATGATGACGGCGGCGTCGGGCTCGAGCAGGAAGCCGGTGGACATGACCCGCAGGCCGTGGGCCTCGATCGGCTGGATCCGCTCGCCGCGGGCCATCGGCCGGCCCTTGGCGCCGACGAGGTGGGGGATCGACGGGCCGTAGACGTCGGCGTCCATCAGGCCGACCATGGCGCCATAGGATTGCAATCCGTAGGCGATCGCCGCGGCCATCGTCGACTTGCCGACGCCACCCTTGCCCGAGCCGACGGCCAGGACGTTCTTGACGCCGGGGATGTCCCCCTTGTCCTTGACCCCCTTGCCGCGGACCTCGGCGGTCATGTTGACGTGGATGCGGAGGTCGCGGCCGAGCCGGCCGGCGAGCGCCTCGCGGACGTCGCGCTCGATCTGGGCCTTGAGCGGGCAGGCGGGGGTGGTCAGGTTGACGGTCAGGCTGACCGAGCCTTCCTGGACGCGGACGTCCTTGATCATGCCCAGGTCGACCAGGTCGCGGCCGAGGTCGGGGTCCTTGACCCCCTTCAATGCGGTGAGGACGTCGTGCTCAGTCGGTATCGCGGGCATCGCGGGGTATTCCTCGGTCGTGGGGCGATGGCGGGGGTGCGGAGCTTGGGTTCGGGGTCGATTCCGTCGGGCGATTCCGGTCGAATTCCCAGGGGGGGACGGGCAGGGGGGGGTTGGGGGACCAGCCGTCGGCCTCGGCGCGACGGCGGGCCAGGGGGAGCCAGCGGGCGACGCGGTCGGCGACGGCCGGCGGCGGCCAGTGGCCGCCGAGCACGTCGGTCGCCCCCAGCTCGCGGGCGAAGGTCTCGACCTCGGGCCGGGCGGCGGCGTCGAGCACCAGCACCAGGGCGTTGGGCGCCGCCCGGACCGCGGCGTCGAGCGCCTCGAGCGCCCCGCGCGGCCGGGCGCCGACGTCGATGACGACTACCGGGCACGCCGCGCCGGCCACGGCCGCGACCAGCTCACCGGCCGACCGCGACTCGGCCCACTGGATCGGCGCGGGCCCGTCGGCCAACCTCGGCCGGAGCTGCCGGGCCCAGTTCGCTCGCCGCTCGTGGATCGCCACCAAGACCTGTCGCACGGCCGCCGACGTCCCCCGTTACCCTCGCCCCCGTCGGATTTTACCACCCAGGGTCGTCCCGGGCGAGCCCCCGAGGCCGAGGCGAGGACATCGCGGCCGTTCCCACCCCCGGGCGATTCTGCTACGCTCGGGGCGAATTCCCCATGCCCGAAGCGAGCCCGCGCCGATGAGCGAACCACCGACCGACATCCGCGCCCGGCAGGCGGAGCAGGTCCTCGAGCTGGTCTGGGACGACGACCAAGCCGATCGCCTCGCCTATCGCGACGTCCGGGCGCAATGCCCGTGCGCCGCGTGCCGCGACGAGTGGACCGGCGAGCGGATCATCCAGCCCGAGTCGATCCGGCCCGACCTCCAGCTCGAGGGGATGGAGGCCGTCGGCAACTACGCCGTCCGCCTCGTCTGGAACGACGGCCACGGCTCCGGCCTCTACACCTGGGACTACCTCCGCAAGCTCGCCGCCGGGGGCTGACGCTTCAGGGGGTGCCCTGCCTATCCTTGGTCTCCTCTCCGAGGTTCTTCTTGAGCTCCGGGAACTGCAGGCGGAGCGGTTCGAGTTCGGGCTTGGCCACCTCGTCGGCCGCCTTGAGCTCCGGGAACTGGAGGCGGAGCGGTTCGAGCCTGGGGGCCTTCATCAGCTTGTCGATCTGCTCCTCCCGGGCTCTCTTGAACTCCTCGAGCCGCTCGCGGAGCGACTCGATCTTGACTCCCTCCTGGGCCTTCTTGAGCTCGTCGAGCTCCTTGCGAAGCGACTCAAGCTTGTCCTTGGCCCCCTCGCCGGCCTTCTCCTTCCGAGCCTTCTTGAGCTCCTCGAGCTCCTTGAGGATCGCCTCGATCTCCTTCTTTGCGTCCCGGAGGGCGTCCTCGACACTGCCTGCCTCGGCCTCGGCGGCGAGATCCTGGAAGACCTCGGCGTCCCTGTTCGTGATGAAGAGGAGGCCGTCCTCGCTGACGTAATAATCCAGGCCAATCTGTTCGAGCATCATCCGCAAGGAACGGCCCAGCGGGACGCCCTCGATCTGGAGGGTCACGGTGGATTCCGCGGTCCGGTCGGCCTTCTGGAGGCCGGCGGGGTCGACGTAGATCGGCACGCCCGAGTCCTTGCCCTCGACGGTGCTCGACCGGACGAACTTGAGGACGTCGCTGAGCGGGGTCTCGTTCTCGAAGGGGATGTCCACGGCCTGCGCCAGCTTCAGCCACGTCCTGGCCGCCTTGTCCGACAGCGGCGCGACGCGGTCGCGGGGTGGCGGGGCATCCTCGGAATCGATCATGAGGAGGCCGTCCTTGCTGACGAAATAGGTGAGATCAAGCTGGTCGAGCATCAGGCGGAGCGATGTGGCCAGCGGCACGCCCTCCAGGTTGACGGTGATGGTCGATTCCATCACCTTCTGCTGCTTCTTGAGCCCCTTCGGATTGACCCAGACCGGGATGCCGGGGTCGCCGGGGCCGCTGGAGGTGGCGTTCTTGATGTACTTGACGACCTCGCTCAGCGGCGTCTCGTTCTCGAACGGGATGACGACCGGCTGATTCAGCCTCATCCAGGTCTTGGCGGCGGCGGGGCTGACGAACGGGGGTTTCGGCCTCGGGGCCGGTTTCTCGGGTTGTTGGGCCGTCCCGGGCCCTGGCTGCGCGGTGGCCGGGGCGGGCAGGGCCAACGCCGCGGCGAGGGCGAGGCAGGCCAGCCGCGCGGACCGTTCGTGTCGCATCGGGGACGCTCCTTCGGCTTGATCGTGGCAGTCGTTCCATAGACGGACGTCGAGAACGGCCGACGGCCGACGGCCGTCTCTCCTTGGACGACCGTCGTCGACGACGAGTTCCCTCGGCGCCGACGCCTCGCGGGCCGGCGGCGCCTTGACGACGCGGCATGGGGGAGTTACAGTTTCTCCATCACAATTCGGCGCGCATCTTATCCAGAGTGGCTGAGGGACGGGCCCGTTGACGCCACAGCAACCGGTCCACCAATACGGTGGATGCTGGTGCTAACTCCTGCCCAGCCTCGCCGGCAGAACCGCCGGCCGGGGCCCCTGGGATAGATAAGATGGAACGCGGGGCCGGCCCCCTTGCAACGCCGGCCACCGTCCCTCCTTATCCCTCCCGATCACGGCAAGCCGACCCGTCCCGAATCGGGTCGCGTCTCGCCCGCATGCTCGCGCTCTGGTGCCGGTGGCGTCGACCAGCATCGGAGACCGTTGATGTCGCACGACTTGGTCCGCGGCCTGAAGTGTCGCCTCTGCGGCAAGCTCTACCCGAAAGAGCCCCTGAACTTCTGCACGGACGACTTCGGCCCACTGGAGGTCGAGTACGACTACGAGGCCGTCGCCCGCACCTTCCACCGCGCCGCCATCGCCGCCAGGCCGCGGACGATGTGGCGCTATCGCGAGCTCCTGCCCGTCGACGACGAGCCGACCGTCGGCCGGCACGTCGGCGGCACGCCCCTGATCAAGGCCGACAACCTGGCCAGGGTGCTCGGCGTGGCCGAGCTTTATATCAAGAACGACGCGGTCAACCACCCGAGCCTCTCGTTCAAGGACCGGGTCGTCGCCGTGGCGTTGTCGAAGGCCGTCGAGTTCGGCTTCCAGACCGTCGGCTGCGCCTCGACCGGCAACCTCGCCGGCAGCGTCGCCGCGAATGCCGCCGCGGCGGGCCTGAAGGCGTACGTCCTGATCCCCGACGGCCTCGAGCAGGGCAAGGTCCTCGGCGCGACGATCTACGGCGCCAAGGTGATCGCGATCCACGGCAACTACGACCAAGTCAACCGCCTCTGCTCGCAGATCGCCTTCCGGTTCGGCTGGGGTTTCGTCAACGTGAACCTCCGGCCCTTCTACGCCGAGGGGTCGAAGTCGATGGGCTTCGAGATCGCCGAGGATCTGGGCTGGCGGGCGCCCGACCACATCGTGGCGCCGATGGCCGGCGGCAGCCTGATCGGCAAGATCTACAAGGCGTTCCAGGAGCTCGAGCGGCTCGACCTGATCGGCCCGGTCCGGACCCGGATGTTCGGCGCCCAGGCCACCGGCTGCAACCCGATCACCCAGACGGTCAAGACCGACGCGGCCCGCGTCAAGCCGGTGCGCAACCCGAGCACGATCGCCAAGAGCCTGGCCATCGGCGACCCGGCCGACGGCTACTTCGCCTCGAAGCTGATGCGCTCCACCGGCGGCTGGGGCGAGGACGTCGACGACGACGCGATCGTCGACGCCATGCGCCTGCTGGCCGAGACCGAGGGCATCTGGGCCGAGACCGCCGGCGGCGTCACCCTGGCCGTCGCGAAGAAGCTGATCGAGCAGGGCAAGATCGACCGCGACGGCTCGACCGTCCTCTGCATCACCGGCAACGGCCTGAAGACCCAGGAGGCGCTGATCGACCGCCTCCCCCGCCCCGTCGTCATCCCCCCCACCATGACCGACTTCGAGGCCCTCGTCGGCGCCGAGGCGCCGGCCCTGGCCGCCGTCTGAAGGAGCTGCGAGCCATGCGAGCCCTCGCCTTCATCGTGCTGACGGTCCCACTCCTCGCCCTCGGCGACGAGCCCAAGAAGGAGGACAAGGAGCGGCTGAAGGGGACGTGGCTCGTCCTCTCCTGCAAGGTCGGCGCGCGGTCAATCGATGTCCCCGCCGATCCGATGGACACGTGGACGTTCGAGAAGGACCAGGTCGTCAACACGCATGATGGCAAGAAGGCGGAAAAGCCCTGGACCTTCGCGATCGACCCGAAGGCCGAGCCGAAGACGATCGACCTGAGCCTCGACGGCAAGGTCGTCTACCAAGGCATCTACGAGATCGACGGCCAGCGGCTGAAGGTCTGCTATAACAAGAAGACGCGGCCGACGCGGCTCGACCCCGAGGAGGCCGCCAAGCCCCCCTACAACGTCCTGTTCGAGTTCGAGAAGAAATGACGCGGCGAACGGCCGCCGGAAGGGACCCCATCCATGCCCACCGTCACCATCCCCACCCCCTTGCGGCCCCACACCGGCGGCCGCGACCGCCTCGAGGCCGCCGGCGCGACGGTCGGCGAGGTCCTGGAGAACGTCGCCAAGGACCACCCCGCCTTGCGCGACCGCATCTTCGACGGCGCCGAGCTGCGGCAGTACGTCAACGTCTACGTCAACAACGAGGACATCCGCTACATCGACGACCTCGCCACCGCCGTCGCCGACCGCGACCAGATCGACATCATCCCGGCGATCGCCGGGGGCTGAATTGATCCCTTGTAGATTCGAGAACGAGAGCACGGTGGGCCGGGCCCACCCAACGAAGAAAGCCGAGCGATGGCCCACGAAGCGAAGGCGGCCGACCCGATCGAGCGCTACAGCCGACAGGTCCGTTTCCACGGGCTCGGCGAGGCCGGCCAGCGCAAGCTGATGGCGAGCCGGGTGACGATCTGCGGCTGCGGGGCGCTGGGGACGGTCCTGGCCAACCACGTCGTCCGCGCGGGCGTCGGCCACGTCCGGATCGTCGACCGCGACTTCATCGAGACGCACAACCTCCAGCGGCAGATCCTCTTCGACGAGCAGGACGTCGCCGACAACCTCCCCAAGGCCGAGGCCGCGGCCAGGAAGCTGCGGGCGATCAATAGCCAGGTGGACATCGAGCCGGTCGTCACCGACATCGACCACACGAACATCCTCGACCTCGTCGGCGACGCCGACCTGATCCTCGACGGCACGGATAACTTCGAGACGCGCTACCTGATCAACGACGCGGCGGTCAAGCTCGGCAAGCCCTGGATCTTCGGCGGCGTCATCGGCAGCGAGGGGCAGACGACGACGATCGTCCCCGGCCGGACCCCCTGCATCCGCTGCCTCGTCGAGAAGAGCCCGCCGCCGGGCATGACCGCCACCTGCGAGACCGCCGGCGTGCTCGGCCCGGCCGTCGCCGTCATCGCCTCGTTCGAGGCCGTCGAGGCGATCAAGGTCCTCACCGGCGCCCTCGATACCATCAACACCGAATTGATCATGGTCGACGTCTGGGACTGGACCTTCCGCCGCCTGAAGATCGCCGGCCTCCTGGGCAAGGTCGACTGCCCCTGCTGCCGGCGACGGCAGTTCGAGTGGCTCGACGGCAAGGAAGGCTCGCACACGACGACCCTCTGCGGCCGCAACGCCGTGCAGGTCGCCACCCGCCGCGCCGAGCCGTTGAACTTCGCCGAGCTCGCCCAGCAGCTCGCCCCGCTCGGCGAGGTCCGCCACAACGCCTTCATGCTCCGCTTCGCCGCCGACGGCCACGAGTTCACCGTCTTCCCCGACGGCCGCGCCATCATCAAGGGGACCAACGACATCGCCAAGGCGAGGACGCTGTACGCCCAATATGTAGGAATCTGAAACCCAGTACATCCTCCACCACCCCGCTCCGGTCCCCACCGATGATCTACCTCGACAACGCCGCCACCAGCTTCCCGAAGCCCGAGCCGGTCTACAGGGCGATGGACGAGTTCGCCCGCACGAGCCTGGCGAACCCTGGCCGGTCGAGCCACCGGATGGCGACGGAGGCGCAGCGGACGATCGACAACGCGAGGCTGGCGCTTGACCGGTTCTTCCATGGGGAAGGACACAAGCGTTGGGCGTTTACAATGAACTGCACCGACGGCCTGAACATCGCCATCAAGGGCACCCTCCGGCCCGGCGACCATGCCATCACGACCGACCTCGAGCACAACTCGATCAGCCGACCGCTCCGCGCCCTCGAGAAGGCGGGCGTCATCACGCTGACGCGGGTCGCCTCGGAGGATGGTTATATCAACCCCGATGACGTCCGCAAGGCCCTCCGGCCCGAGACAAGGCTCGTCGCCATGACCCACGCGGCCAACGTCCTCGGCACCGTCCAGCCCGTCGCCGAGGTCGGCCGGATCGCCCGCGAAGCCGATGCACTCCTACTCGTCGACGCCGCGCAGTCTGCTGGGGTCGTGCCGATCGACCTGCGGGCCATGCCAATCGATTTACTGGCCTTCCCCGGCCACAAGGCCCTCTACGGTCCGACCGGCACCGGCGCCCTCTATGTGGGCCCCCGGGCCCATGTCCGCCCCTGGCGCGAAGGGGGAACTGGCGGCGACTCGAAGTCGGAGGTGCAGCCCGAGGAATTGCCTCACCTGCTTGAGGGCGGCACGCCCAACGTCCTCGGCATCGCCGGCCTGGCCGCGGGCGTCGAGTGGGTCGCGTCGCGGGGCGAGGAAGCGAACCGGCGGCACGAGGTCGAGCTGCTTCAGAAGGTCGTCGACTGGGCCGAGGCCAACCCCGACGGCTGGAAGGTCGCCGGCCGCTGGGACCCGGACACCCACGTCGGCGCCCTCTCGCTCATCTCGCCTGACCCCGATGTGTACAACCCCCAAGACGTGGCTGGTAGCCTTGACGGTCAATTCAATATCGCCGTCCGCCCCGGCCTCCACTGCGCCCCCTACATCCACCGCCGCCTCGGCACCTTCCCCGACGGCACCCTCCGCCTCAGCCCGGGACCATTCAACACGATCGAAGATATTAATCTGTTCATTCAAGCGATGAGCGAGATCACCGCGGGCGTGCTTTGAGGGGGGATTCGCCGCAGAGGACGCGGGGTTCATTCAAATTTGTAAATTTAAATTTTTGATTTCTCCAAGTCTCCGCGTCCTCTGCGGCGAATCCCCCCTCGCATCAACTCGCTTGAAGGATGCGAAGGTCTGCGCAGGTCATCTGGTAGCTGGCCTCCAGATCGAGGGGCACGGAGAAGTCGGGCGCGATCCACAAGGGGAGGGTCGGCAGGGGCTGGGCCAAGGTGAGCGACGCCGGCCACAGCTGAAGTTGTTGCGGTTCCTCCTCACGGCCCACGGCCCGGTAGGAAACCGCCGAGAGGCTTGACAGCGGTAGAGCGGCCGCGCCGGGATCGACCCCAAGGAGTGCCAAGATGGTGCGGTTGAGGTCGGCTCTTCGCGTCGTGACGGTGTCTAAGAGCACGACACCGCAACCCTGTTGCAGGTAGCCGACGCACTTGACCGCGAACGCCTGCCGGGCCGCGGGGCGGTCCTTGTTCCGTGGGCTGAGCAGCTCGACCGCGGCCGCGAGGCGCGGGTCGCCGTCGTCGGCAAAGACCTGGACCTCGACACCATCGACGGTGGCAAGATCGACCGCGACCGCGAAAGCAGGGTCCGGTGCCGCCCAAGTCCGCGGCTCGGACCCACCGATCGCGGACCCAGGGGCCCCATGGTCTCGCAGTGTGGCCACGTCGATCTCGATGCAGGGCAAACGCATCTAATTCACAAATCCTTGTCTGCAAAGAACTTGCGACTAGTTGAATTCCGTGCACTAGATTGCAAATCCTTGCAGGACAAGGATTTGCGAAACACGTGCGTTCGCCCTGGATCTCGATGGGACCGTCGCGATCAAAGAGTGGGACGGCGTAATAGCCCGGGGGCAAGACACCCTGGTTGAGCAGTCGGGCCATGGCCGCGGCCCATGCCCCGTGGAAGCTGCGCCAGGGGTGCGTTCGGTTCAGGGGCGGGTTGAAGTGGTCCAGCAACGGCATCGGTGGCCCTTTCTCACTCATGGGGCTCGGCAGGCCGCCCTTGCTTCGTGCCCTTCATTCCCTTCCTCGGGTGACGGCGCGCCGACTTCCGGCCGGGGCGATAGCCGGCCTTCTTCGCGGGCGTGGCGGGCGTGTCGACGGTGTGGACGTATCGCCCCTCGGCGAGCGAGCGGCTGGCCTTCTCCATGCGGGCGCGGAGCGCGGCCTTCGGCGGCTGCGAGGGGATCAACGCGTCGCAGCCGGGGCCGATCAGGTCGCCGCGGCCGGCCTTGAGGAGGGCCTCGCGGACTTCGAAGTAGTTCTCGGGCTTGAAGAACTGCAAGAGGGCGCGCTGGAGCTTGCGGTCGCCGAGCTTCTTCGCGGTGTACACCTCCTCGCCGGTGAACGGGTCGAGGCCGGTGTGGTACATGCAGGTAGCGATATCAAAGGGTGCGGGGATGAAGTCCTGCACCTGGTCGGGCCGGTAGCCGTTGCGCTTCAGGAACAGGGCCAGGTCGATCATCGCGTGCAGGTCGCTGCCGGGGTGCGACGCGATGAAGTACGGCACGGTGTACTGCTTCGGCTTGCCGGCGCGGGCGCTGGAGGCACGGAAGGATTCGTCGAAGCCTTTATAATCATGGATCTCCGGCTTCTTCATCCGCCGGAGGACCTCGGCGTCGGTGTGCTCGGGCGCGACCTTCAAATGGCCGCCGACGTGATGTGCGGCCAGTTCGTTCATATATTCGGGCGACTGCTGGGCCAGGTCCATGCGGACGCCCGAGGCGACGAGCACCTTGCGCACGCCGGGGACCTCACGGCTGGCCTTCATCAGGTCGATCAAGGGGCCGTGGTCGGTGCCGAGGAGCTTGCAGACCTTCGGGTGGACGCACGAGAGCCGCTTGCAGCGCGCCTCGACCTCCGGCCTCGTGCAGCGCATCTCGTACATGTTCGCCGTCGGCCCGCCGATGTCCGAGACGACGCCCTTGAACTCCGGGTCGGCCCCCATCTTCTTCAGCTCGGCGAGGACCGACTCCTTCGACCGCGACTGGATCGTCCGCCCCTGGTGCGTCGTGATCGAGCAGAACGTGCAGCCGCCGAAGCAGCCGCGCATGATCGTCACCGAGTCCTTCACGGCCTCGAACGCCGGGATCGTCTCGCCCCGGTACAACGGGTGCGGCCGCCTCGTGTACGGCAGGCCGTAGATCCGGTCCATGTCCTCGCGGCTGATCGGCAAGGCCGGCGGGTTGCAGACCACCGCCTGGCGGTCGTGGTACTGCACCAGCCGCCGGGCGTTCAAGGGGTTCGTCTCCTGGTGGATCACCTTCGTCGCGTGGGCGAACTTCTGCTTATCCGTCTTCACCTCCTCGAATGAAGGCAGGACGATCGCGTCGGCCGGGGACGACTCGCTGGCGCCGAGGGCGAAGGCCACGCCGCGCATGTCGCGGAGGTCGCGGACGCCCTCGCCGGTGGCGAGGCGGCGGGCGATCTCGACGATGGGTTGCTCGCCCATGCCGAAGACGACGAGGTCGGCCTTGCTGTCGAGCAGGATCGAGCGGCGGACGGTGTCGCTCCAGTAGTCGTAGTGCGCCAGGCGTCGCAGGCTCGCCTCGACCCCCCCGGCGATCACCGGCACGCCGGGGAACGCCTCGCGGGCGCGCTGGCAGTAGGGCAACGTGGCGCGGTCGGGCCGCAGGCCGATCCGGCCGCCGGGGCTATACGCGTCGTCGTTGCGGACTTTCTTGTTGGCCGTGTAGTGGTTGATCATGCTGTCCATGTTCCCGGCGCTGACGCCGAAGAACAGGCGCGGTCGGCCGAACCGCCTCCACGGCTCGGCACTTTTCCAGTCCGGCTGGCTCAGGATCGCCACCCGGAACCCCGCCGCTTCCAGGACCCTCGCCAGCACCGCCATCGCGAACGCCGGGTGGTCGACGTAGGCGTCGCCGGTGACGAACACCACGTCCACCTCGTCCCAACCCCGCGCCTCCATCTCCTCCCGCGACGCCGGCAAGGGCGGCAATACCTGGGGGACGATCGGCAACGCCGGCAACTGCGTCGGCGCGACGTTGGCCTGGGCCGGGAGGGGAAGCGACGGGGATGGGAGGACGTCGAGTTTCATCAAGGGTGCCGATCGATCCAGGGAGCCATTCGGACGAAGGGTCATTATCCAGGTATCTTACGATCGAGGACAAGGGAGGTTCGACCCCTCGGGCCCCTGCCTCCGTCGCGTCGCGAGCCCCGGCGCGACCGCCAGGAGGACGAGCCGGGCGGCGAGGCGAGGGTCGGCGGCGATGGTGCCGAGGAGGCCGGGATCGAGCCGGAGCGAACGGCCCAGGCAACGGCGGGCGAGGATAGGGTCGCCGCCGCGGAGGGCGTCGTAGGCCCGATTGAGGAAGGCGCGGGCGAGCCGGCGGTCGGCGCGGCGGCGGAGCCCGCGGGCGTCGTCGAGCCGGGGGCCGTCGTCGCGGTACAAGGCATCGAGCAGGCGGGCGGTCTCGTCGAGGTCGAGGGTCCCTTTCTTGAAGCGGTGCGTCTCGCTCGACGGGTGCCAGCGGACGGCGACGGTCGGGCGGGCGAGCCAGGCCACGGGGAAGGCCCGCGCCAGCCGGAGCCAGCAGTCCCAGTCGACGACGTATCGATAGGCCGGTTCGAAGCCGCCGACCGCCGCGTGGGACGCGACGCGGAGCGTCACGGCCGAGCACCGCAACGGGTTGCCGACGGCCAGCTCGCGGACGAATTCGCCCGGCTCGAACGTCCGATCGACCGGGCCGACGCCCCCCGGCTCGACGACCGAAGGCGGGACGGGACGTCCGTCGTCGTCGATGACCTCGGCCGCGCCGCAGGCCATCCCGAGGTCGGGCCGGGCCTCGAACGCCGCCAGGTGCGCGGCGAGGTGGCCGGGTCGCATGACGTCGTCCTGATGGAAGATCGCGACCAAGGGCGTGCGGCACTCGGCCGCGCAGCGGTTCCAGTTGGCCGCCAGGCCGAGCCGCTCCGAATTGACCACCACCCGCGCCCGGTCGCCCGCCATGTCGGCGACGACCCACAGGGTCTCGTCCCCGGAGCGGTCGTCGCAGACGACCAGGTCGAAGGCCACTCCTTCGCCCTCCTGTGCGCGGATCGACCGCAGCGCCTCGGCCAGGTGCCGGGCGCCGTCGCAGGTCGGCAGGGAGACGGTCAACATGGGGTGTTCGGGCAAGAGGATCGTTCTCGGGGGCCAGGGAAAACCTTCGGTTCGTTTCGCGCCGGTGGATAGGCTCGTCAAAGTCACGCCAGATAGCCCAGGGCCCCGTGGGTTCGTTCGGTCGCGGGCCGGCCGGGCCCGAAGTGGCTTTGTTTCGCGCCGGGCGCGACGGGGCCGGCCTCGAACCGGTGGACTCGAGCGGCCGTCAAGGTCTCGCCAGACCCTCCAGGGCCCCGTGGGTTCGTTCGGTCGAACAAGGAGGCGGGGACGAAGTGGCTTTGTTTCGCGCGGAGCGCGGGCCCGGAGGGGTCCCGTCCGTCCCGCGAAGTGGGTTCGTTCCGCGCCGGTGTGGGGCCTCGACCAATCTTACGCGGCCTCTCCAGAATCCCGTGGGTTCGTTCGCTCGGGCGTGTGGCCGAGGGTTCTTCGGTTCGTTCCGCGCCGGCGCAAAGAGTGCCACGGGTTCGATTTCGAACCCGTGCCGGCTCGGCCAGGCTCGCGGCGCACGGGTTCGAAGCCGAACCCGTGGCACCCAGCTCGGTTGATCGGCAAAACCTTGTCAGAGTCCCCAGACCCCCGTGGGTTCGTTCGGCGCGACGAAGATGCGGGGACCGGATCAGGCCGTGGGTTCGTTTCGAGTCCGGGCGACACGTCGGCAGGGGCGACCCGAACGCCTTGCGGGCGCTCATCCCCGAGTGGGTTCGTTTCGAGTCCGGGCGACGCGTCGGCAGAGATTGCCGAGAGTCCCCAAAGCCCCGTGGGTTCGTTCGGCGCCCGTGGGCTCGGATCTGTATCCTTCGTCTGCCGAGCACCCGACGCGCCGGCGAGGGAATCCATCCTCCGGGCGCGACTTCGCCGCATAGGGGGAATGGGGGACCCTCGCTGGCGCTTCGGGTTAAGAAGATCATCGTCGGACACCGTGAGGGGACAGGGGGATCTCGGGACACCGGCGCGCACGAAGCCCCTCCCGCGAGCGGCCTCTATCCTCCAAGTTGGAATTCGGGGCCGGAACCGGCGGGAAAAACGGCCAGGCCGTCGTTTTTCCATCCCCGGGAGACTGACGTCTAGTGGCCCTCGCCGGCGAGGACCTGGAAGGCGAGGGCGAGGGCGAGGGCGCCGGGGTCGGGATGGCCGAGGGCGCGGGCGCCGAGGTAGCTGGAACGGCCGCGGCGGGGGAGCATCGCGGCGGTGGCATCGGCCCCGGCGGCAGCGGCCGCGGCGGCGGCACGGAGGGCCGAGGAGACATCCTGGCCGGCGTCGAGGGCCGAGGACAGGGCCGAGGCGGCAGGCAGGAGGGCATCGAGCAACGTCCGGTCGCCGGCCGAGGCACCCCCGAGGGCGGCCAGGGCGTCGGCCCCGGCGCGGAGGGCGGCGGCCCAGGACTTCGGGTCGTCGGTGCGCGAGCCTTTCAGGACGGCCCCCATCCGCAAGGCCAGGACGGCGAGCAACGGGCCCGTCGTGCCGCCGAGCGACCGCTGCAACGTCACGCCGAGCAGGCGGAGCGCCTCGGATGGGTCGTCGAGCGGCAAGGTCGGCAACGACGACTCGACCGCCCGCGCCCCGCGCGCCAGGCTCGTACCGAGGTCGCCGTCGCCGACCTGCTGATCGAGGTCGTTCAACGCCGACTCGGCGTTCAGCCACGCCCCGAAGACGGTGCGGATCGCCTTGTCCAGTCCGCGCCCGACGGGGGTCCGCGGGGGCCCGGCGGATCGAGGCGGCTCGGCGTCGGGCTCGGGCTCGTGGGCCGGTTCGGTGCGCGGGCGGCGGGGCGTGGCGGCGGCGTTGGGCCAGGCGGGGGCGGCGGTCGGGGCGTCGAGGCGGGCGAGCCGGGCGTCGTCGAGGGGGAGCACGGAGAGCGAGACGCCGGGCATCTCGAGCGCCGAGAGGAACGTCCCCGAATACGCCCGCTCGACGATCAACCCGCGTCCTTCGAGCACATTCAACGCGTGCCTGGCGACGATGGCCAGCTCCATCACCGCCGTGCCGCCGAGGTCGTTGACGAGCAAGGCGACGCGGTCGCCGGGCGCGTGGGGCAGGTCGGTGAGGATGGCGTCGAGGAGGTGATCCACCAGGGCGTCGGCCGGCTCGATCGGGCCGCGACGGACACCGGGCTCGCCATGGATGCCGAGGCCCAGCTCGATCTCGGTTTCGCCGAGCTGGAAGCCCGGCCGGCCGGCGGCGGGGACGGTGCAAGGGCCGAGCGCGACCCCCATCGTCCGGACGGCCGCGGCCGCGGCCCGCGCCTCGGCGGCGACCTCGGCCAGCGACAATCCCGCCTCGGCCGCGGCGCCGGCGACCTTGTGGACGAGGACCGTGCCCGCCAGCCCGCGGCGGCCGGCGTTGTCGCCGGAGGCGGCCAGGGCCACATCGTCGGCGACGACGACGATCTCGACCGGGATGCCCAGGCCGCGGGCGTGCTCGGCGGCGAGGCCGAAGTTGAGCCGGTCGCCGGTGTAGTTCTTGACGATCAGGACGGCCCCCTTCGGCCCGGCCGTCGCCCGGATCGCCGCCAGGACCGCGTCGGGGCTCGGCGACGTGAAGACGTCCCCGGCGACCGCCCCGCTGAGCATCCCCCGGCCCACGTACCCCGCGTGCGCCGGCTCGTGCCCGCTGCCGCCGCCGGAGATCAGTGCGACGCGGTCGGCCTTCGCCCCCGCCGCGTCGGCCCGGACCAGCACGTTCCGCCCCCGGAGCTTCCGGAGGCCGGGGTGGAGCGCCTCGAGGCCCTCGACCAGCTCGGCGACGACGGCCTCGGGGCGGTTGATCAGCTTCTTCATCGGCGTCGTCTCCGGGCCTGCCCACGTTCGGAGTGGAGGCGTTCCATGATCTCGAGGAACCGGTCGGAGGGCCTCGGGAAGAGATACTTCGCGACGGCGTGGACGAGGGCGGCGATCTCCAGGAACACAGCCAGGATGAGCGTCCGGGCCGTCCATTCGTCGAGATGGAAGCCGAGCCGCCGACCGAAGCCCAGCAGCAAGACAAAGAGGTTGATCGCCACGAGCTGGACGATGAGAATCCGCACCAGGATTCGGGCGTAACCCGACCGCATCTCGCGGTCGGCCGACTGCTGGGCCACGAAGACTTTGACGAGGTTCCGCAGCCCATATCGCCGGGCCTCGGCGTCCCTGGCCTGGATGTCCTTCTTCGATCGCGGACGAGCTGGCCGCTCCGGCGTGCCACCCATCGTCACCAGAGTCCCAACTGGTCGATGCGGTAGCGGAGGGCCAGTTCCGAGACGTCGAAGATCCGGGCGACATCCCGCACCGACCGGCGGTGCTCCCACTCGCGGCGGACCTCGTCCTCGGGCATCAGCAGGGCGCCGGCGAAGAGGTTCGCCTCGACCTCGCGGCGCCGACGCCCGTCCTCGTGCGGCCCGAACGTCCCGCTTCCATAGATATGACTATAAAGATATATATCGTGATCGACGAATTCGAAGTCCCCGCTCGGCGGGGCGTGGAGGCGGGCGTGGCCGAGTTCGTGCGCGACGATGAAGCACTTCTGATGGAGCGAGTCGCGGTCGCGGACCAAGATCTCGGCGGCCCCGCCCCGCCGCACGAGCTTGCCGACGACGCGGCGGTCTTCGAACTCGACCAGTTGCACGGGGATGTCCAGGCGGACCGCGACGACGATGGGGTCGATCGGCGGGATCGGCTCGACGCGGGCTTCCTGGAGGGCCGCGAGCGCGAGCCGCTCGATGTCCTCACGTTGGATCCCGTAGCTCTCGTAAACTGAGGCGACATCAATGCTCATGAGTACCTCCCGGCTCAGAGCGTGACGAACGGCCGGCCGTCGCCCTCGACGAGCGAGAGCAACAGCGAGCGGTCCTTGCTGCGGGACTCGCCGATGGCGGTGACGTAGACGGCGGGGTCGTCCTTGACGGGGCACTCGTGCTCGCAGATGCCGCAGCCGATGCAGCGGGCCGGGTCGATGTAGGGGCGCTTCAGCTCGAGGGTCTTGCCCCAGCGGTCGGTGACCTCGACGTTGCGGGTGAAGATCGCCTTGGGGCTGACCGGGCAGACCTCCTCGCAGACGACGCAGCTCGTGTCCATCGCCCAGGGGAGGCAGCGGCCCTGGTTGTAGAAGGCGGTGCCGGTCTTGATCGGCCCGGCGGCCTCGAACGGGCCGGTGCCGAGCTTCTCGGCGATCGAGATCTCGCGGATGGCGCCGGTGGGGCAGACCTGGCTGCAAAGGGTGCAATTCAGTTCACACCAGCCCATCTTGGAGATCATGATCGGCGTCCAGAGCCCCTCGACGCCCGACTCGAAGAGGCTGGGCTGGAGCACGTTCGTGGGGCAGACGCGGATGCACTGGTCGCACTTGATGCAGCGGCGGAGGAACTCGTCCTCGGCGACCGAGCCGGGGGGGCGGATGACGTACTTGCTGAAGTTCTTGCGGACGCCGCCCGAGAGCCGCGCCATCGGGAAGAAGACGACGCCGAAGAGGCCCGCCAGGGCGAGCTGCCGGCGGCCGACGATCGGATAGGGGACCTCGCTGGCGCGGCGGGGGAGGAAGCGGAACGAGAGGGCGTCGTGCGGGCAGTCCTCGATGCAGTTCATGCAGACGAAGCACTCGCTCTTGCGCAGGTCCTTGTGCGGGTCGGAGGCGCCCTCGCAGCTCTTGAGGCAGAGGTCGCAGTCGGTGCAGCGGACCGGGTCGCGGTCGATCCGCCAGAGGGCGAACCGGCTGAAGACGCCGAGGAGCGCCCCGAGCGGGCAGAGCGTCCGGCAGAAGAACCGCGGGATCCACCAGTTGGCCACGAGCAAACCGACGAAGATGACGCCGACGACCCAGCCGTACCAGTACTCGCGCGGCTCGGTGTAGATCGCCTCGGTCCCCTTGTGGACCGTCGGCAGGACGCTCGTCGTCATCGACCGCACGGTCAAGGCGATCGGGTCGAGCAGGCCGATCTGGAGCGTGCTGTTGCCCCGCTTGTTCGCCTCGGCCGCCGCCGCGACGCCGGCGCCCACGGAATCGAAGACGCGCGCGACCCCGCGCGACTTCAAGCTGCTGCCGTTGTACGCCTCGACGACCTTGCCGGGGGTATCCCAGGCGGTGGGGACGATCCAGAGCGCCGCCATGGCGATCATCGCGGCGAGGATGTAGTACTTGATGGCGAAGATCTTGCGGTAGCGGTTCGCCTCGATCATCTGCTTGGTGTTGCGGCGGTTGCCGATCCAGCCGAAGAGGTGATGGAGGATGCCGAACGGGCACATCCAGTTGCACCAGAC
>DASZMJ010000594.1:0-3972 GCA_035551935.1 Isosphaeraceae bacterium | reverse complement strand
CGAACTGCCGGCGGGATTGGCTTCGTTTCGCAGGAAGCAAGGGGCGCCCGCGCCTGCGGCGCCGGGGCCAGTCCCCGGGGCTCCTCACACACCGTTTGAGCCCGGCCGTCGGGGGCATTCCTCTGGATTCCGGAGCCCGATCGGCCCCCCATCCCGCACGGAGCCGCACCGAGATGAACGAGAGGCGGACGCTCGGGTTCGCTCGGCGCGTCGGCCCACCGACCGTCGCCCCCGACCTGCCCGGCCGCGGCCCGATCGGCTAGACTGATCGCCGCGGCGCGGGCCGGCCCGGGGTGGGCCGCCGCGCCTGTTCGGGGGCAGGGTCGGCGATGGTCCAAGCGGACGGCGAGTCGGACGGCCGGAGTGGGCCCCTGGAGACCTATCGCCGTCGGCTCGACGACCGCCGCGGTGCGCGGGCGAGGCTCGGCCGCCGCGAGGGGATGGTCGCGAACCTCCGCGTAGGGCTCTTCGCCGCGGCCGCCGTCGTCGCCTGGCTCGCGTCCGGCGACCGGATCGGGTGGGGATGGATCGCCCTGCCGATCCTCGGCTTCGCCGGACTGGTCGTCGTCCACGGGCGATTGAAGCGTCTGATCCACCGCGCCGAGCGGGCGGCTGCGTACTACGAGCGGGGGCTCGACCGCGTCGAGGACCGCTGGTCCGGCCGGGGCGAGGAGGGGACCCGTTTCGCCGACGAGGCCCATCCGTTCGCCGCCGACCTCGACCTGTTCGGCCGCGGTTCGCTCTTCCAGCGGATCAACACGGCGCGGACCCTGGCGGGCGAGGCGACGCTCGCCGCCTGGCTCAAGGCCCCGCAGGCCCCGGCCGAGACGATCCGCGGGCGGCAGGAGGCCGTCGCCGACCTCGCGGACCGGCTCGACCTCCGCGAGGAGCTGGACGGGCTCGGCGACGACGTCCGCGACGGCCTCCACGCGCCGGCCCTCGTCGCCTGGGGCGACGAGCCGGCGATCTTGCCCGACCGGCGACTCCGCCTCGTCGCCCTGGCCCTCGCGACGATCGCCGTGCCGGCGTTCGCCGCGTGGTCCCTCGGCCTGGCCGTCTCATTGGGGTGGACCCCGCCGTTGACCTTCGCCGGCATGATCTTCGACGGCACGGGGCCGACGCCTTTCTTCTTCGCGGTCCTCCTCGAGCTATCGTTCTGGGCTGCGCTCCGGGCGCGGCTCCGTCGCGTGCTCGGGCCCGTCGACCGCCGCTCCGCCGACCTCGATCTGCTCGCCGACCTGCTCCGCCGGCTCGAGCGCGAGGAGTTCGAGGCCCCGGCCTTGCGTCGGCTCCGCGACGGGCTTTCGGCCGTCGGCGAGCCCCCCTCGCGACGGATCGCCCGGCTGGCGCGGCTCGTCCGGCGGATCGACGCCATGCGGAACCCGATGATCGGGCCGTTCGCCGCCCTGACGATGGCCGGGACGCGGTTGGCGTTCGCCGTCGAGCGATGGCGGCTCGAGTCGGGCCCCGCGATCGCGGGGTGGATCGACGCGGTCGGCCAGGTCGAGGCGTTCGCGTCGCTCGGGGCCTATGCGTTCGAGAACCCCGACGACGTGACCCCCGAATTCGTCACCGAAGCAGCCCGGTTCGACGCGGAGGCCATCGGCCACCCCCTGATCCCGGCGGCCAAGGTCATCCGGAATTCGCTCCGGCTCGGCGACGACCTCCGCGTGCTGGTCGTGAGCGGATCGAACATGTCGGGAAAGAGCACGATGCTCCGGACGGTCGGCGTCAACGCGGTGCTCGCGATGGTCGGCGCCCCGGCGCGAGCCCGGCGATTGCGGCTCTCGCCGCTCTATCTCGGGGCGACGCTCCGCGTGCAGGACTCGCTCCAGGCCGGGGCCTCGCGGTTCTACGCCGAGCTGACGAGGCTCCGCCAGGTCGTCGGCCTGGCCGGCGGCGAGCCGCCGTTGCTATTCCTGCTCGACGAGATCTTCCACGGGACGAACTCGGACGACCGCCGCGTCGGCGCCGAGGGGGTCGTCCGCGGCCTGATCGATCGCGGAGCGATCGGGATGGTCACGACCCACGACCTCGCCCTGGCCGCCATCGCCGACCGCCTATCTCCCCGCGCGGCCAACGTCCACTTCTCGGACCGGTTCGAGGACGGGCGGCTCGTCTTCGACTACACCATGAGGCCCGGAGTCGTCGAGCACAGCAACGCGCTGGCCTTGATGCGTGCGGTCGGACTCGAGGTTTGATCCGGCGGGCGAGCGGGTCAAACGCCGACGGCCCCACCGTGGGCGGGGCCGTCGCGGAGCGGGCAGCGTTGAGACTCGTCAGCTCTGGACGTTGGCCTTGTAGGCGGTCCACGAGGTGATGAAGGAGAGCGGGTTCACCGGGGCGGGTGCGGCCGGGGTCGGCGTCGGGGCCTGGATGACCGCCTGGGCGATCGGGGCCGAGACCTGCGGGGCCGAGACCTGCACCGCGGCCCGGACGACCGGCGCCGGCGCCGTATACTGGCTCGAGGCCGAAGACGGGCTCAGGAGGTTGAAGTCGGCCTCGGCGTTCGTCGAGCCGATGGTCACGTCCTGGCTGCTCAGGGTCTGGCCGTTGGAGCCGATGGCCTCGACGTCGTAGCTGCCGGCGGCCAGCGGCATCTGGTAGCCGCCGGGGTCGGCCGAGGTCGTCGAGCTGACCTGGCCGCTGGCGAGGTTGGTCGCCTTGATCACGACCCCGCCCTGGCCCTCGCCCGGGTCGTAGACGTTGTTGCCGTTCGAGTCGTTGTAGACGACGCCGACGAGCTGGGGCTGGGAGTTCTGGCCCTTGGCGAAGTCGACCGTGACGACCGACAGCGGGTTCCCGGCGGAGTCGGAGGAGGAGATGAGGCCGATCCCGGCGTCGCTGTAGGCGTCCTGGGCCGACGTGCCGGGCTGCATGATGTTCTTGTAGTGGCCATCGTCGGAGACGCCCCAGTCGAGGAGGAACGCCTCGACGGAGTTCTTGACCGACGACGCGTAGGCGAAGGCGTCCTCGCCCTCCGAAGAGGCGGCGCCGTAGCCGGCGTTCGAGATCCGGTCGCTGGGCGACGAGCCGTCCGAGCCGGTGTGGCTCTGGAAGTTGTTGCTGGACATGTCCTGGCTGTGGCCCTGGGCCGCGTTGCCGAGGGCGTCGTTCCAGGCCAAGGGCGGCTGGGCCGTCGCGGAGGAGAGCTGCGAGAGCTTCTGCTGGAGGTTCACGCCGTAGTAGCTCAGCGTCGCCTGCACGTTGGGGTCGTTGGCGACCTCGTGGCTCAGCCAGTTCGCGGCGGCCTGGGGGTTGGTCCGGGCCAGGTTCATCAGCGAGAGGGCTTGCTGGGCGGCCGCGGTCGGCGCGGCCGAGAGCACCTCGCGGCGCTCCAGGCTCTCCAGCGTCATCGTGCGTCGGAAGGATGGCCGAGACATGCGACCTCCCTGTATGGGTGCGCCCGAGGGCGAGTATCCTGCATCCTTGAAGGGCCCCAATCCTCGGGGCGCCTCGTCCGTAAGGCCTTCCGACTTGAGGAATGATTCTTGCGACTTCCTCGTCTCGGCCGGCGTGATGACCCCAGGAAAGGCAAGGGCCGTGCCATCGCCTTCGCGGCACCGCGCACCGCGGGGCGCGGCGCTCGCCAACTGCCCGCGATCACGCGACTTGCGGCCTCGTGATTTTGTGCTCCGGTTCGCGCGTCGCGGAAATCGCCCGTTCGGGCTTGACCCCGAGGTTGTTCCATGCACCGGGGTGAAGTTACAAACCGGCCGTTTTTACAACCGGCAGGTCGGGAATAACCGCTCCGATCTTCTATTAAAGTTTCAGGTTAGATCGACCGGGCGGACGGCGCCGGTCGTCCGCCGCGGGACGGTCGTGCGGGCCCTGACGCCGAGGCCCGGGGCCTTGCCAGACGCTCGTCCGGCTCGCTAGTTTGGACGCGGCGAGATCGGCCCCGGATGACCGGGTGGCAGGGGTTCGCTCGCGAACCCCGGTCTTCGGACTGTGCCAGGGACCGGGGTTCGC
>DASZMJ010000593.1:0-2618 GCA_035551935.1 Isosphaeraceae bacterium | reverse complement strand
AGCATCCGGGTGTCGTCGTCGACGATGCCGCCCGGGAGCTCCTTCGCCACGAGCCTGGGGAGCGTCCGGACGCCGCGACGGGCGAACATGACGTTGCGGTGGCCGTGGGGATAGGGGTTGCTCCGCTCGTAGGTGAACATGGCCACTGAGTAGGGCGGCCGGTGATAGAGGTCGGTCGTCTTCTGGACGAGCCACCAGGTGTATTCCTTGCCGCCGCCGTTGTCGTGGTCGGCGTCGCCCATCCAGTCGAGCGCGTTGGCGTCGATGGCGTAGCGCCACATGTCCTCGAGGGCGCCGTCGGAGCCGCCGTCCTGCGAGATCTCGGTGTGTCGGTGGAAATCGCCGCGCATCAGGCGATAGGTCTTGCCGCCGGCCTCGACCCGGAATCGCCGCATCCGCTCGACATCCGCCGCCTCGTCCGGATGGACGGGCGATCCCTCGCGGCGCCGCCTCGAGATCGTGATGCCCTCTGCTACGGGGACCTCCGGTTCGACGCGGACGTCGGCGACAGTCGGGAGGAGCGCCGCGACCTCAATGTCCCAGTTGAACGAGCCGTTGGGGTTGCCGGGAGTCCCGGCCTGGGCCCAGTACCGGCGTCGGAGTTCGGGGTTGAACTCGATCTCGCGGCGGAGGCGGCCGTCGGTCGCGTAGAACATCAGCAGCGGCCCCTCGCGCGGGACGACGATCGCCGGTCGGTTGTCGAGCAGGCCGTCGCTGCGCGAGACCGGCTGCGGGGGCGTCCATGTCTTGCCGGCCAGCGAGGTGACGTATTCGGTCCAGACGCCGCCCACGACCATCACCGCGTTGGCTCCCCAAACCGCCTCCTCGCGGTGGCGGAAGGCCAGCCAGACGCGTCCCGAGCGGTCGACCGCCAGGCGGGGGAAGCTGTTCCGCATCCGGAGGCCGTCGGCCATCGCCTCGATCGGGTCGCTCGGCGCCAGGACGCGGCGGCCGTCGACGCAGCGGACGCGGACGGCGGCCGAGCGGTAGAGGCTCGACCCCTTGCCGTCGACCAGGTTCTCGGCGTCCTTGCCCCAGCCGGCGTCGCGCTCCTCGTAGGCGACCCAGGGCCGCCCTCGCGGGTCGACGGCCACGACCGGGCGGGCCTCGTACCGGGCCGAGTCGGCGATCGGGATCTGGAATCCCTCGCTCGCCTCGGCGCCGAGGCGGACTTCGGACAGGATGACGTCATAGTCGCCCTCCCGGTACGTGTCGAAGGCGACGAAGGCGCGACCGTCGGCCGCGATCGCCAGGGACGGCGACCATTCGTTGCCCGGGGCGTTCGTGACGCGGAAGGGTGCGCCGCCGTCGGGGCCGTCGACCGCGGCGAGGTGGATGTCGGCCTGGCCGTCGCGCCACGCCTGCCAGGCCATCCAGACGCCGAGCTTCGGGTCCGACGCGAGGACGACGTCGGCATCGGCGCCGGGGTCGGTCGTCAGTCGCTTGATGTCGGACCAGGATTTCTTCGCGGGATCATAGATTCGACGGTAGATGTCGAAATTCCCTTGCTTGTTCTCCGACCAGGCGACGATGACCCGACCCTCGCCGTCGACGGCAACCGCAGGGCGCCAGACGTCGAGGCCGGGCTCGGTGACGTCGATCGGCTCGCCGGGGCGGCCGTCGGCGAAGTGGACGAGGCGAATCTGGTCGCCGCCGCCCCTGGGGGCGAAGTCGGCGAAGCCCTTGGGGCGTTCGGTGAACGACTCGAGGACCTCGGGGCCGAGCGGCTTGTGGACGACGTAGACGGTCCAGGCGCCCGCCCCGGGGTCGGCGGCCGCGGCGGGGAAGTCCTCGGCGTCGGGGCCCTCGGCCAGGGGGGTGCGAGGCGCCACCCGCTGCGCCTCGACGCGACGATTCAGGTAGCGATGCGGGGCACCGTCGGCCAGGTCGGCGAGCGGGACCTTGAACGCGCCCTGCTCGGTCTCGACGGCGAGCGTCGCGTCGCCGGGGGCCTTGAGATCGATGACGACGCCGTTCGGGGCGACCTGGCGACCATCGGTGCTCGGCCCCTTGACCACCGCCTTGGGGACGGCCTTCTTCTTCTGGGCGGCCTTGGCGGGCGCGTTCTTGCGGACGAGGTCGCTCCGGGCCTTCCAGGCCGCGCGGCCGTCGACCTGGTCGCCGGCGCGGAACCTGTAGCCGTCGACGGCGACGACCTCGCCGCGATCGAGCGAGACCTTGCCGTCCCAGCGCTCGACCCGCGGATCGCCGAATCCGAGCAACAGCCGGACGGAGATGACTCCCGCGTCGAGCGGCCGCGCCTCGGCGCTGCCCGGTGCCGGCTCGATCCGGGCCCAGACCGCGGACAGGCCGATCATCCCGATCAAGGTCATCGCGGTGGCGGCGGCGCGTCGCATTCGCATGGCTAAGGCTCCTCGATTCAGAGACCCGGGTCCTCGGATGATTCGGGCGGCTCGATCCCCTGGACGGGGATTCCTTCGGGGTCGCGGTAGGTTGCCGGGGCGCCGAAGCGGGCGGTCGGCTCCCGGCCGCGCACGGACTCGACCCCGGCGATGCGCCAGCCGTCGGGGCCGCGCTCGAGGCGGTAGATCTGGCGCTCGTTCCGGTCGGGATAGACGGCCTCGACGACGATCCGGACCGCGCCCGGGCCGTCGGGC
>DASZMJ010000592.1:0-3591 GCA_035551935.1 Isosphaeraceae bacterium | reverse complement strand
TGAGGCCGGTCGGCGCGGCCCGACACCTTCGGGCATCGGGCCTCTTGCAGTCCTAGCCCGCAATCTTCGGGCCGTGCCCGGGCCGTTGCAAGGACTCAGGCCGGCTCGACCGCCACCCCGGCGCCGCGCGACGACCGCCCGGCCCGCTCGCGCGCCCGGATCGCCAGGACCACGACGTGGAGCCACGCCAGGCAGCCGAGGGTCAGGACCAGCAGGACCAGGAACGCCGCCTGCGGCGCCCCCGTGACCCGCCCGACCGCCCCGAAGGCCGGCGGCATCAGGAAGCCGCCCATGGCCCCGAGTGCGCCGACGAGCCCCCCGACCGCGCCGACGTCGTCGGGATAGTAATCGGGCACGTACTTGTACACCGACGCCTTGCCGATCCCCATCGCCGCGCCGACGACGAACATCAGGCCCGCGAACACGGCCAGCCCGGGCTCGTAGTCGATCCCGAGGTGCGTCCCCCGCGGGACCGAGAGGGCGGCCAGCGCCAGGGCCATCGTCACGAACACGGCATACGTGACGACCCGCGGCCCGAACCTGTCCGAGAGCCAGCCGCCGACGGGGCGGAGCAGGCTCGCGGGGAAGATATACGTCGCGGTCAGCAGCGCGGCCGTGCGGAGCGAGACGCCGTATGTGTCGTGATAGTACGTCGGCAGCCAGGCCGAGAGCGCCACGTAGGCCCCGAAGACGACGACGTAATAGAGGCTGAACCGCCAGACCCGGGTGTCGCGGAGCGGGCGCATCAGGTCGGCGAACGTGCGCCCCCTGCCGGGCGTGCGGTCGGGCGTGGGGGCGAGGAAGAAGACGGCGACGCCCATCAGGACCAGGATCGCGGCGTAAGCCGCCGGCAAGGCACGCCAGCCGCCGGGAATCCAGCCGCCGAGGTAGCCGGCCGTCGGGATGAGCGTCAGCACCGACGGCGCCAGGCCGACGAGCAGCTTCGTCCCCGATGCCCCGATGTTGCCCGCGCCGAAAATCCCCAGGGCCGTGCCCTTGACCTCGTTCGGGAACCACGCCGAGTTCCACGAGATGCCGACCGTGAAGTGAGTCCCGGCCAGGCCGAAGAGCAGGGCGCAGGCGAGGAACTGCATGTAGGTCGTCGCGAAGCAGACGAGATAGGCCGGCACGGCGCAGAGGAAGAGCAGGACGAGCGTCATCGTCCGCCCGCCGTAGCGATCGGCCCAGATGCCGAAATTCAGCCGGGGCAACGCGCCGGCGAGGATCGCCGCGGCGGCGAGCCACTCCATCTGCGCGGGCGAGAAGTGAAATTCCTGGCGGACCTTGATCCCGAGCACGCCGAGCATCAGCCAGACGTTGAAGAGCAGCGTGAAGGCGACGGTCGAGAGGACGAGGACGCGCCAGCGGGCGGTGTCGGGTTTCATGGTCGGGAGATCCGGGAGGTTAAAGGTCCCGTAGGGTCCGCCATGCGGACCATCCGGGCGCGACGGCCTTGAACGAAGGCGGTCCGCATGGCGGACCCTACGAGATCGCCACGGGAGGCATGACGCGGGCGCGAGGCGCCAGGACCGGGGCGAGACGCACGGCGCAGTACTTGAACTCGGGCTGCTTGGCGATGCGGCCGATGGCGGAGATCGTGAGGTAGTTCGCGGCGGTCTCGTCGCCGTGCAGGTCGCCCCAGTGGAACGGGATGAAGACCAATCCGCGCGACAGGCCCGGGTTGATCCGCACCGGCAGGCGGAGCATGCCGCGGCGGCTGGCGACCTCGGCGATGGCGCCGGCCGTGAGGCCGTGCTCGCTCGCGTCGTCGGGGTGGACCTCGACGAAGGCCGACGGCTCGCGCTGCATGAGCTTGGGGGAGTGGCCGGTGCGGGTGAGCGTGTGCCAGTGGGCGTAGAGCCGGCCGGTGGTCAGGACCAGGGGGAACTCGTGGTCGGGCGGCTCCTTCGGGGCCTGGTGCGTGCGAGCGAGGAAGCGGGCGCGGCCGTCGGGGGTGGGGAACTTGCCGTCGGTGTAGAGCCGCTCGGTGCCGGGGTGGTCGACGCTCGGGCAGGGCCAGCGGAGGTGCCGCTCCCTGGTGAGTCGGGCCGAGGTCATCCCGCTCATGTCGCACGGGCGGCCCCTGGTGAGGGGGATGAACTCGTCCCAGACCGACGCGGCGTCCTTGAAGTCGAAGCCGTCGAAGCCCATCGTCTTGGCGAACTTCGCGAGGATCTGCCAGTCGGGCAGGGCCACGCCGGGCGGCTCGACCATCGGGAAGCTGACCGAGACGAGACGCTCGCTGCTGGTGCTCACCCCGCGCTTCTCGGACCACTGCGCGACGGGCAGCAGGACGTCGGCGTACCGGGTCGTCTCGGTCGGATGGTACGCGTCCTGGACGACGACCAGCTCGGCCTTTGACAGCGCGCGGCGGACGTGATGGAGGTCGGGCAGGCTGACGGCCGGATTGGTCGCCGCGATCCAGATCGCCTTCAATCGGCCCGCTTCCAGGGCGCGGAACATCTCGATGGCGGTCAAGCCCGGCGCGTCGGAGATCGTCCCCGCGGGGCGCTTCCAGTACGACTCGACCGCCGCGCGATGGTCGGCGTCCTCGACGGAGCGATAGCCCGGCAACTGCTGGGCGAGCAGGCCGCCTTCGCGACCGCCCATGGCGTTGGGCTGGCCGGTCAGGCTGAACGGGCCTGCGCCCGGCTTGCCGATCTGGCCGGTGAGCAGGTGGAGGTTGATGATGCCGTTGTTCTTCCACATCCCGACCGTGCTCTGGTTCAGGCCCATGCAGTAGAACGTGAGCCAGGCCCTGGCGCGGCCGATCCGAGTCGCGAGGTCGCGGACGGTCTCCTCGGCGACGCCCGATTGCGCGACCCACTCGGCGAGGTCGCCGTCGCGGAGGAACCGGCGGTATTCGTCGAATCCAGCCGTGTGCGCCGTGATGAACCGTTCGTCGAGAATGCCGGCCTCGAGCAGGAGGCGGCCGACGGCATTCATCAGCGCGATGTCGCCCCCGGGGGCGACGGGGACGTGCAAGGTCGCGTACTCGGCGGTGGACGTGCGGCGGGGGTCGATGACGATCAATTCGAGGTTTTGTTTTGCCTTGCGGCGGGCCTTGACGCGGTCGAAGGTGACCGGGTGGGCCTCGGCCATGTTGCTGCCCCAGACGGCGATGCAGTCGGCGTGGTCGATGTCGGCGTAGCAGCACGGCGGCCCGTCGGCGCCGAGGCTGGTCTTGTAGCCGGCGACTGCCGCGGCCATGCATAGGCGGCTGTTCGAGTCGGTGTTGTTCGTGCCGATCGAGCCCTTGAACAGCTTGCCGGCGACGTAGACGGCCTCGCTATCGAGCTGGCCGCTGCCGTAGAAGGCGACGGCGTCGGGGCCGTGCTCGGCGACGATCGCGCGGAACTTCGCGGCGAGGTGGCTCATCGCCGCGTCCCAGGTGACGGCCCGGGGCTCGCCCCCGCGATGGGGGCGGATCTGGGGCTGCGAGAGTCGGTCGGGCGTGTCGATGACCTGGGGGAGCGTCGCCCCCTTGGCGCAGATGCCGCCGAGGTTCGCCGGGGCGTCGGCGACTCCCTTCACGCGGATGATCTTGTTGTAGACCGACTCGCCCCAGAGCCGGCAGCCGACACCGCAATA
>DASZMJ010000591.1:0-1521 GCA_035551935.1 Isosphaeraceae bacterium | reverse complement strand
AAGGGGTTGGGGGCCCTCACGCCGCAGAAGGTCACGCTCAGGTCGGGCACGGGACGTCCTCGGCGTGTGAAAGGCTGATGCCCTGTCGGTCTTCGTAGGGTCCGCTGTGCGGACGTCTTCTCTTCGATGGCGGGCCTACGGAAGACGTCCGCACAGCGGACCCTACGAAGGCCCGGGAGAGGTTCGTTCGAGCGAGGTGTGGATGCCATGCGCCGCGCGCTTGCCGTCGGCCACGGCGTCGACCACCTCGCCGCCGTTGCGGAGGCAGTCGCCGCCGGCATAGAGCCCGGGGATAGATGTGGCGCCGGATGCGTCGACGGCGATCCGGCCGCGGCCGTGCGTCAGGCCCGGCAGGGCGTCGAGGAGGTCGATCAGCGGCTCCTGGCCGAGGGCCTTGACGATCATGTCGGCCTCGATGACGAACTCCGACCCGGGGATGAGGCGAAGCTCGCCCCGGCGCGAGCCCGCCTCGACCTCGGTCCGCGCGAACTCGACGCCGACGGCCTGCGCTCCACGGCCGACGACCCGCAGCGGCGAGGCATGCCACTCGAAGCGGACGCCATCGGCCTTGGCGAGGCCATATTCGTAGGCGAACGCCGGCATCGCGGCCTCGCCGCGGCGGTAGGCGATCGTCACGGTCTCGGCCCCGAGGCGATGGGCGGCCGTGGCGACGTCGACGGCCGTGTTCCCCGCGCCGATGACCAGGACGTGGCGGCCGACCTCGCAGTCGGCGAACGGCCTCGTGTGCGTCTGGAAGATGAACTCGAGCGCCTCCCAGACGCCCGGCAGGTCTTCCCCTTCGAGGCCGAGCGCGGCCGTCCGGCCGAGGCCGATGCCGAGGAAGACGGCGTCGTACTCCCCGAGCAGGCGGGCGACCTCGTCGGCCGTCACGCGATGGTTCAATCGGATGTCGATCCCGATCTCACGAATCATCGCGATCTCGGACAGGGCGAACTCCGTGGAGATCTTGTAGGCGGCGATGCCAAGCGTGTCGAGCCCGCCCGGCACAGAGCGGGCCTCGAAGACGACGACGTCATGCCCGAGCCGCCGCAGCTCGTGCGCGCAGCTCAATCCCGCGGGGCCCGAGCCGATCACCGCGACCCTTCGCCCGGTCGGCGGGCCGGGCTCGAAGAAGCGGACTCTGCGGGCCGAGGCGGCATCGCAGGCGAACCGCTGGAGCTGGCCGATCTTGATCGGCTCGTTCACGAGCGCGCCGTCGACGCACGCCCCCTCGCAGAGGACCTCGGTCGGGCAGGCCCGCGCACAGCTCCCGCCGAAGACGTTGGCGTCGAGGATCGTCCTCGCGGCGCCGACCTCGTCGCGGTGGAGGATCTGGCGGATGAACTTCGCGACATCGATCGTGGTCGGGCAGGCCCGGGTGCAAGGGGCGTCGAAGCAGTAGAGGCAGCGGGCGGCCTCGGCCAGGGCCTGGTCGGTCGTCAGCGGCGGCGAGAGGTCCGCGAAGTTCGCGGCGAGTTGCTCGGGGGTGACTCTGTCGCCGGCCCTCACCATCGCCTCTCC
>DASZMJ010000590.1:0-4815 GCA_035551935.1 Isosphaeraceae bacterium | reverse complement strand
ACGACGTGGTCGTCAAGAAGCCGGCAAAGGGTGAGCGCCTGCTGGCCGCCGGCGCGGCCGACAAGGACGCGCTGGAACTCGCCGGCAGCTTCTCCGCCAGGGCGCTCGGCATCGAGCCCCAGCCGATCGCGATGCGAGTCTACGCCGAGGACTACCTTCCCGGCCGCCCCCGCGTCTACTCGCCGACCTACACCTTCTACGTCCTCAACGCCGAGCAGCACGCCATCTGGCTGACCGAACAATTGAACAAGTGGCACCGGCAGTCGCTGGAGGTCCGCGACCGCGAGATGGGGCTGTTCGAGACGAACAAGCAGCTCCGGGCGCTCTCGCCCGAGGACCTGGACAGGCCCGAGACGCGGCGGCGGATCGAGAACCAGGCGGCGGCCGAGTCGGCCAACGGGCGGAAGCTCACGGGGCTGGTGGTCTCGGGCGAGGACCTGGTCAAGCAGGCGATGCGCAACCCCGAGTTCGGCGTCGGCCACCTGGAGAAGTGGGCCGAGATGCTCCAGATCCTCAAGGACATCGCCGGCAACCGGATGCCCTCGGTCGCCGATCTGCTCAAGCAGGCCGCGCAGGCGCCGAAGCTCGCCGCGGGGCCGGTCGGTGCCAAGACGCCGATGGCCGGGATGGTCCGCTCATCGGCCCCCCCCGCGCCGGGCGGCGCGCAGGCGAAGCCGGGCCAGCCGGTGCCGCGGGTCGTCGACATGGAGTCGTCGCAGAACTCGCCGAACGAGAAGGAGGCCAAGGCGGGCAAGCCCGGCGGCCCGAAGCCCCCGGCGCCGCAGCGGCTGCCGGTGACGACCCTCGCCGGCAAGCCGAGCGACAAGCCGCAGCCGGACACCCCCGAGCAGCAGCCGGCGATGGAGGAGGCCGTCAAGCGGCAGCAGGACCTGCTCGCCGAGTTCGAGAAGCTCGCCGACGAGCTGAACCGGGTGCTGGCCAACCTCGAGGGGAGCACGCTGGTCAAGCGGCTCAAGGCCGCCGCGAGGCTCCAGTACAAGGTCGGCGGCCGGGTCGGCGACCAGGTCGGCGTCGCCTTCGGCACCGCGCCCCGCGGCGTGAACGAGACGTTCGACGACTTCGGCAAGATGACGCCGGAGGAGCGGAAGGCCCGGACCGAGCCCGCCAAGGTCTTCGCCGAGATGACCCAGCAGGAGGCCAAGGCCAGCCTCGACGTCTCGACCATCATGGACGACATGTCCGCCTACTTCGAGCGGCGGCGGTTCGCCCGGTTCAAGACCGTGCTCGACGAGATGAAGAAGGAGGACGTCATCGGCGGCCTCCGCCAGCTCGGCGACGACATCAAGAAGGAGCCGGGCGTCTCGATCGCGCAGTGCGAGTTCTGGTCCGACACGCTCGACCGCTGGGCCGAGGACCTCGTCGACCCCGCCAACTGCGGCGCCTGCCCCGGGGCCAAGTCGCGCGACAGCCTGCCGCCGTCGATCGTCCTGGAGGTCCTGCAGATCCTCGAGGCCGAGGTCAACCTCCGCGAGGACACCCGCGTCGCCCAGCAGGCCCGCCCGGCGCTCGAGGCGAAGGATTTCGCCAAGCGGGGCAAGGGCCTCGCCGACACCCAGGGCGGCCTCCGCGACCGGACCGAGAAGGTCCGCGAGCGGATCCGCGACCTGCCCGACGGCGACCAGCAGTTCGGCAAGGAGATCAACCTGCTCGGCGCGGTCGCCGACGTCATGCTCGAGGCCTCCGTCATCCTCGAAGGCCCCGAGACGGGCCCGACGGCGATCGCGGCCGAGACCGAGGCGATCGAGCTGCTGCTCCAGTCGAAGCGGATCAACCCCAAGGGCGGCGGGGGCGGCGGCTCGAGCCCCGGCGGCGGCGGACGGGGCTCGACCAACGACTCGGCCCTGGCGCTCATCGGCAAGGGCCTGAACCAGAAGGAAATCCGCGAGGACCGCGGCGTCTCCCAGGCCACGGGCGAATCCGGCCCCGTGCTTCCCGAGGAGTTCCGCACCGGGCTCGACGAGTATTTCAACCGGCTGGATCGGCCGGGCGGGCAGTAGGGTCCGCTATTGCGGACCATCTTCGATCGGGGGCCGTGACCGGGAATGGTCCGCAATAGCGGACCCTACGATGACGGAGAGGCGGATGCGACGGTTCTTCCAGCTCGCGATCATGGTCTCCGTCGCCTCGGCTCTGCCGGCGTCGCCGCTCCTGCTCGCCCAGGTCCAGAAGGCCGACGCGCCCGCGCCGAAGCCGGGGGGGCAGACGAAGGTCGAGGTCCAGGTCCTCCCGAAGAAGGCGATGATCAAGCTCGCGAATCCGGCGGTCGTGAAGGAGGCCGCGGTCAAGCAGGTTATCGTCCGGCAGGCCGTGGCGGGCCCGGCGAACCTGGAGCCCCAGGTCCGCCAGTTCACCCAGCAGTTCCGGCCGGCGATGCGGGCGGAATACTACTTCATCCGGACCGTGTGCGCCCCGACGGCCGAGCAGCGCAAGCTCATCGCACGCGACGGCGAGAAGGCGCTGCGGGAGGCGTCGAAGGCGTATGCCGAGGTGCAGGGGCGACCCGTGCAGTTCCGCAACGGCCGGGCCTCGTACCCCGACCCGCGGAGGCTGATCGAGGAGGGGATGGCCAAGGCCGTGAAGCCGATCCTCACTCCCGAGCAGGCCGCGAGGTATCAGGCCGAGATCGAGAAGCGCACGGCCGACCGCCGCGAGGCCGTCATCCGCACGCTGGTCGCCAAGCTCGACCAGGACCTGCTGCTCAACCCCCAGCAGCGCGAGAAGATCGCCGCGGCGATGGCCGAGCACTGGGACGACTCCTGGTGCCAGTCGCTCGAGACCCTGCTCTACGGCGACCAGTTCTTCCCGAGGCTGCCCGACGAGGTCGTGGTCCCGCACCTCGACCCCAAGCAGCGGGACATCTGGCACGGGCAGCGGTCGAACCAGTCGTTCTTCTTCGGGTTCGTCGGCAACATGCTGCCCGAGGAGGACCCGCAGGAGGACAGGGAGCTGGTCGAGGCCCGCGTCGAGGCCGAGAAGGACAACCCGCCGGCGAACCCGCCGAACGCCATCATGGGCCGCGTGAGGTCCGTCCCGGCGATCAAGGTCGCACCCGCCGCGCCGGCCGTGAAGGTGGCGCCCGCCCAGAAGAAGTAGGGGCCCGGCCCCGCCCGGAGAGACCGCGATGATCCCGACCCCGACGCTCCGCCGCCTCGCCTGGCCCTCGGCCCTGCTGGCCATCGCGCTGGCCGCGCCGGCCGCCCGCGGCCAGGGGTTCGACGACGAGGACGACGAGGACGAGGCCGCCGGGGCCATGAATCCCCACATGGCCGTCTACACGGACGAGAACTTCGACCAGTGGGTCTTCGGCAACGGCCGGAACTACACCTCGTTCCGCGCCTCGGTCGACTCGCTCCTGGCGATGCAGATCGAGGAGCTCGACCGCGCGTGCGGGCTGACCGACGCCCAGCGGGCGAAGCTCATGCTCGCCGGCCGGGGCGACCTCAAGCGGATCCTCGACGCCTACGACGACAAGAAGAAGAAGTTCCGCGCCACCGGCGGCGACCAGAACCGGATCAACGAGATCTTCCAGGACATCCAGCCGCTCCAGCAAGCGATCGCCGCCGGGCCGTTCGGCGAGAGTTCGATCTTCGCCAAGTCGATCGGCAAGACGCTCGACCCGGCGCAGGCCGAGCGGTTCGAGAAGGTCGCGAAGGAGAAGCGGACCTATCGCTACCGGGCGCGGGTCGAGCTGGCGGTCAACCTCCTCGACGGCTACGTGGGGATGACCGCCGACCAGCGGCGGCGGCTCGTGCAGGTGATCGTCGACGAGACTCGCTCGCCGCGGAAGTTCGGCCGCCAGGACTACCAGGTCGTCATTCTCCTCGCCTCGAAGGTCCCCGAGGCCAGGCTCAGGCCGATCTTCGACGACGCCCAGTGGAAGAAGGTCCGCCGCCAGATGGACGGGGTCAGGGGGCTCGAGACGTACCTCAGGACCAACGGCTTCCTGCCCGACGAGACCGAGGCCAAGAAGTGACGAGGCACGCCATGCTCTGTCGAAAACTTCTGCTGACCGGGCTCGGAGTCGGCCGGGTGGCCGGGGTAGAGCGCAGCGGTGCCCCGGGACGGGATGGCCTCGGCTCGCCCCTTCCGGGGCACCGCTGCGCTCTGCCCCGGCCACCCGCTGTCTCGGGCGTGCCCCTGGCGTTGGTGATCGCGGCGATCATGACCCTCGTCCCGCATGCGGCGCGGGCCCAGGTCCCCGGCGAGCGGTTCGGCGAGGTCGTCCCGCGCGACGTCCGCGAGATGTACGACAGGGGCCTCCAGTACCTCGCCAAGTCGCAGAACGAGCAGGGCCACTGGGTCGGCGGTTACGACCAGGGGCCGGGCATCACCGGCATGGCGCTGATGGCCTTCCTGGCCTCGGGCGAGGACCCCAACTTCGGGCTCTACAGCGGCAACGTCCGCAAGTCGCTCCGGTACATCATCGGCCAGCAGAACGCCTCGACCGGCATCCTCGGCCACAGCATGTACCACCACGGCTTCGCCATGCTCGGCCTGGCCGAGGCGTATGGCGCCGTCGACGAGCGGAACCTCTGGCCCGACGGCAAGGGCCCGCGGTCGATCGGCCAGGCGCTCGAGCTGGCCGTCCGGGCCGCGGTCACGTCGCAGAAGAAGAACTCGCTCGGCGCCTGGCGGTACTCGCCCGAACAGAACGACGCCGACACCTCGGTCAGCGGCGCCGTGCTCGTCGGCCTGCTCGCCGCCCGGAACGCCGGCATCGAGGTCCCCGACGACGCGATCAACAAGGCGATCTCGTATTACCAGTCGATGACCTCGAAGCCGTCCGGGTTCGTC
>DASZMJ010000589.1:0-7103 GCA_035551935.1 Isosphaeraceae bacterium | reverse complement strand
GGGTGCGGTAATTGTTTCTGGTCCGACTGGGGCATCTGGGATAACCGGGCGATCTCACCCTCACGGAGGTCTCCCGATGTACCCGCGCACGATCGAGGTCTGCAACGAGCGGGAAGCCGCGGCTCTCGAGCAAGCGTTGGCGATCGTCCGCGAACTGGAGCGGATCGCCGCGGACGCCGCCGATGGCCATGCCTTGGCCACGGTCGAGCCGGCGGCTGTCGACCGCGGTCGCCGCTTCACCCGGGACCGGCTCCAAGACGTGCCCAATGCCCAGGCGGCCGACCTGGAGAAAGAGGGGGGCGCGGACGGTCCTGCCCCTGCGGCGGGGCCCGCCGCAGCCACGGCCGAGCCGAGCGGCGGCTGGTCACCGCCGCCGGGGTGCTGGACATCTTCCACGCCTCGGAGCACCTGCACGCGGCGGCCGTCGCGCTGCACGGCCCGGGGGCCGCCGCCGAGGCGTGGTACGCGGCCCGCCGCCGGACCCTGCTGGGGTCCGGGGCGGCGGGGTTGCTGGCGGAGGTGGCGAGTGAGGCCGGGGACGTGACGGAGCTGGTCGGCTACCTCACGCCGCACCTCGACCATACGGCGTACCGGCGGCGGCTGGCCGAGGGCCGCTCGATCGGCAGCGGGATGGTCGAGGGGGCGTGCAAGACGGCGATCGGCCGGCGGCTGGAGCAGGCCGGCGTCCGCTGGCGAATCCGGCGGCTGGAGCGGATGGCGGCGCTGTGTTGCCTGCATTACGGCGACCAGTTCGATGCCTGCTGGAAGCAAGCGGCCAGGTAACGACCAGATTCCGTTACCGCTCCCGTCGGCGTCTTCCTGGGCCTGTTCCTCGTCGCCCGTGGGCTGCGATCGACGTCCCACGGGCCCGCCGTCGTGCCGACCGCGACGGCCGTCGTCCTCGCGACGACGGGCATCGATCTGGCCCGGACGAGCCCCGCCGACGAGTCTGTGCGGTCATCCCGTCGGGCGTGTGCAACACGCCATCCGTCGACCACGAACGAAGGCGGCGTGTTGCACACGCCCGATGTGCTCCATCCGACTTCCGATCGTGGGGACGCGCCGGCGCGCGTTGGTGGAGCGGGACTGGATCGTTCCCATGTCCAACTGGCCGATGGGAACGACCCCGCGATCGATCGCTCGGCGGTTTCCGGCGCCGCCGCGGGATCGCGACCACCTTGCCCGGCGGAAGGGAGGGCGGCTAGGCTCTTGGTGGCGGGGCCGGCGCGCCCGGGAGTGTCACCGCGGGGCGCAGGGCCGGGCCCGGATTGCGGGAGCCGAGGCCGTGAACGACCAGCCGACGACGACGACCGACTTGCAGCAGAAGTACCGGCAGTTCCTCGACCTGCTGCCCTTGACGATCTCGCTGGCGGGCCTGCCGACGAGCGAGTCGCGGCTCTACAACGAGGAGCAGATCGAGGCGCGGGCGATCACGGTGCGACTTGCGTATAAAGTGGCCCGCGCCACCGCCAAGGAATGCCTGGGCGGGTCGTAAGAACGTTGCCGGGACCGGCCGGCGCCGGGGGCTCGAATCGCCCCGGGTCGCTGCATGGTCGGGGGCGGCGGGCCGATAAGAATCGCGTGGCGCGACGGGCCGACGACGGGGCCCCGGCGACGGGCCCCGACGGTCGGGCGCCACGCGCAACGCACCACCCCCTCGCGAAAGGCCATCCTTGAGATGACGACGCACGGCACCGGCGCGCCGAGGCGACTGAAGGCCGCCTTCCTCGGCCTCGGCCTCGACGGCCTCGACGGCCACCAGCGCATCATCACCGGCGAGCACTCCCTCGTGGTCGGCGGCTCGGCCGAGACCCACGCCGACCTGCTCGAGACGGTCCTGCGCCTCGAGTCGGAGCTGGACCGCCTCGACAAGCCCCTCGGCGCCGTCTCGCCCGCCGAGCTGGCCGAGATCGCCTGGCGGATCGACTCGCCCGAGCTCCACGCCATCGCACTGCGGCTCGACGCCGGCCTCCGCCGGCAAGGGCGCTCGTTCCACGAGTCGACCGCCGCCGAGCTGACCGACCTGGCCGCCAACCCCGTCCCCTGAACCGACCCTCCCGGCACCCTCGACCCCCGCCGAGGCGGCCGGCCCCCCACGCCGGCCGCCTCGGCGTGTTGAATCGTCGCACCTTTGGCCGGGCACCACGCAATCGACCGCCGCGCCCGCCGAATCTTGAAACGAGGCCAGCCCCGGTCGGGTATCCTGGGCATCCGACCCAACCGACGACGGGGCGAGGCATGTCCCGGACGGCGGTCGGAGGGCCAGACGGCGATGGACGACCGCGAGCTGGTCGAGGCGCTCCGGGCCGGCGACCCGGGGGCCCCGCGCCTGCTGGTCGAACGGTTCCAGGGGGTAGTCTTCGGCCTCTGCCTGAGGATGATGGAGCACCGGCACGACGCCGAGGACGTCATGCAAGAGGCCTTCCTCCGCGCCCTGCGCGGCCTCCGGGGCTTCGACCATGATCGTCCCTTACGTCCCTGGCTGCTCGGCATCGCCGCCAACCGCTGCCGGACCGCCCTGGCCCGCCGCGGGCGCCGGCCGTCGCCCGTCGACCTCGCCGACGACCGCGCCGACCACCGCCCCGGCTTGGCCGACCCCGACGACCTCGCCGGCGAGCTCGGCCGCGCCCTGGAACGGCTCCGGCCCGAGTATCGCCTCGTCTTCGCGCTGTTCCATGAGCAAGGGCTCCCCTACGAGGAGATCGCCCGCGCCATCGGCCGGCCGATCGGCACCGTCAAGACCTGGCTCCATCGCGCCCGCGCCCAGCTCGCCGACGACCTCGCCCGCCGCGGGGTCAACTGCTGAGGGATGGGACTTCAAGAGGACATAAGCTCATGACCTGCCGCGACTTCGAGCACGCCTGGCACGACCGACTCGACGGCCGAGGGCCGGTCGCGCCGGCCCTTGCCAAGATCGAGGCCCACGCGGCGCGTTGCCCGAGCTGCCGGGAGCGGGGACGTCGGTTCGAGGCCCTTCACTTGGCGATCCTCTCCCTCGGCCCGCCCCCCGCCGCGCCGGCCAGCCTCGCGGCCCGGATCGCGGCCCGCGCGCAGGCCGAGGCCGCCGCGGAGCCTCGCTCATATTCATTCAAGATCATGTACGTCCGGCTCGCCGTCGCGGCCGCGGTGTTGCTGGCGCTGGGGATCGGCCTCTACGGGATGCGATCGCCGGGTCGGAACGTGGCCCGACTTCCCCGGCCCGCGCCCGTCGGGCGGCCGGCCATCCCGCTCGGTTCGGCGATGGCCGTGGCGACCTCGGCGACGGTCGACCTGGCGCGCGAGGCCGGCGCGCCGGCGGCCCGCGTCGGCCTCCGGGCCCTCGACGCGGCGCCGATCCCGGCGGCGCCGGCCGTGGGCGAGGTCCCGGTCGACCCGGCCGCGCGGGTCATCGAGACCGTCGGCGCCGGGGTCCGTCCCCTGTCGGGCTCGGCGCGACACGCCTTCGCCTTCCTGATCCGGCCGGCCCCCGGCCCCCGACCCCGGAGCCGACCGACCCCGGCCCGGACCCCGCCACAATCGGAGTGACGCCGATGCGAAGACCACCCACCGCGCGCGCCTTCGCCCTCGTCCTGCTCGCCGCCGTCGCCCGGGCCGACGGGCCGGCCGACGGCCTCCTCAAACTCGCCCCGGCCGACGCCGGCGCGACGCTGGTCGTCGAGGACCTGCGCGGCTTCGCCCGCTCGTTCGCCGACTCGCCCCTAGCCGACGCCCTCGCCAACCTGCCGGCGGTCCGCGAGTGGCGCGAGTCCGACGCCCGCCGCGCGGTCGAGAAGGTGCTCGGCGACCTCGAGGCCGTCACCGGCGTCCCCGCCTCGACCCTCCGCGACGACCTGCTCGGCGACGCCGTCGTCCTGGCCCTCCGCGTCCCCCCCGGCGCCGGCCCCGAGTCGGCCCGCGGCCTGGTCCTGACCCGGTTCCGCGTCCGCGACCTCCTCGACCGCCTGATCGACGCCGCCAACCAGGGCGACCGCGACTCCGGCGCCCTCGCCAACCTCCAGACCCGGCCGCGGGGCGCAGCCTCCTACACCGTCCGCCGCTTCCGCGACAACGTCAAGCCGACCGAATACTTCGCGATCCTGGGCGATGATATTTTCGCATGGTCGAACTCCGAAGAATTGATTCAGGGGGCCATCGACCGGCACGGCCGCGGGGCCGGGGCCGACGGCCTAGGCGCCGAGCCGCGGTTCCGGAAGGTGCGGGCGACCTTGCCGGCGAAGGCGGTGGCATCTCTGTTCGTGGACCCGCGCGTCCTGGAGCGGCTGATCGCGGCCGACAGCAAGGGGGCCGACCACGGCCCGCCCGAGGCCGCGCGACGGTCGCTGGCGGCCGTGGAATACGCTGGCTTGGCGCTCGAATGGCGCGCCGGGTTCGTCGCCCACGTCCACGCGACGCTCGACCCCAAGGCGATCGGCGAGCCCCTGAGGCATTGGGCGAAGGGATCGGGAGATGCCTCGGCCTTGATCCGACACCTGCCGCCGACCACCCTGGCGTTCGCGGTCGGCCGGGTCGATTTCGCAGCCTTGCATGACTTGATCAGCCACGCGCTCGGCGTCGGCCGCAATCGTACGGAGCTGGTCGACTCGATCGCCAAGGGCCTCTTGCTCGGCAAGGACCTGCGCGGGGACATCCTGCCGAACCTCGGCCCCGGCGTGCTGATCGGCCTCGGCGAGCCGACCGCCGAGGGGCCCGAGGCGCCCTGGCCGCTGGTCCTGATGGTCGCGCTGGGCGACCGGGCCGAGGAGGCGGGCGTGCCGGCGGCCGTCGAGAACGCCTTGCGGACCGTCGGCGGGCTGATGGCGCTGGGACAGAAGGACGAGGACGGCCCGGGGCCCCGGACCCGCGAGCGCGAGGGCGTCCGCGTGACGACCTTGCCCGGCGGCCGGTTCGCCTTCGCCGTCGGCCGCGGCCTGCTCGTCTTCGGCAACGCCCCCGAGGCCGTCGCCGCAGTCGTCCGCGACGGCCAGGGCGGGCCGGGCGCCCGGTTCGAGCAGGTCCGCAAGTCCTACTTCAAGGACGCCGAGAGCTTCGCCTACGCCGACCTCGACCGCCTCGTCCGCGTCGCCGACGCCCGCCGCGACGTCCTCGCCGCCCGCCGCGACGCGGCCGACGACGACGCCCGCCGCGACCTCGACCGCTCCCTCGACCTCCTCAGCCTCTTCCGCGCCGCCTTCGCCACCGCCGCCCTCGCTCCGGACGCCTCGTCGCTCCACCTCCGCGTGGGCCTCGTCGGAAAGAAACTGCTGAGTGCTGAGTAATTCGGCTGTCAGAGATCGGTTGAGATCGGAAGGCGTGATGTAGAACGGCCTTCCGGCGAGGGCGAGCCCCGCCGGGAGGTGACCGATGCACTGGCGTTACCGGCTCCGCAAGCAGCAACTGCTCGACGAATGCCGCGTCCCCCCGGAGCTCTTCGACGGCGCCGTCGAACGCCTCGCCGCGTTCGCCCGGCCGTTCGCCGACTGCCTCGGACGCCGGGAGCAGCGGGACCACGCCCGGACCTACCTGGCCGGGCTGGTCTCCGACCTGCAGCGGAAGGATACCGAGTCGATCGCCTACCGCCACGACCGGCGGCGCCATGGCTTGCAGCACTTCGTCGGCCCCTCGACCTGGGACCATCGCCCGCTGCGCCGCGAGTTGGCGCGTCAGGTGGGCCGGGAACTCGGCGCGGCCGACGGCGTGATCGTCTTCGACCCCGCCGGCTTCCCCGAGGAGGGCGACGCCTCGGTGGGCGTGCAGCGGCCGTGGCTCGGGCGGCTGGGGAAGGTCGACAACGGCCGGGTCGGCGTCTTCATGGCCTATGCCTCCCATCAGGGCTATGCGTTGGTCGACGTCCGGCTCTACCTGCCGAAGGGGTGGGCCGAGGGCCGGGCGCGGCGGAAGCGAGGCGGCGTCCCGAGGTCGGTGCGCTATCGGACGCGGCACGAGCTGGCGTCGGAGATGCTCGCGGAGGCCGGGCCGCTGCCGCCGCACGGCGGGGTCACCGGCGACGACGAGAGGGGCCGCTCGTCGCGGTCCCGGGCCGAGCTGCGCCGTCGCGCGGAGCGTTACCTGCTGGCGGTGCCGTCGAACACGACGGCCCGCGACCTGGAGGCCGAGGCGCCCGAGGGGAGCGGCCGGGGGCGGCCGCCGACGCGGCCGGTCGAGCAGGTCCGGGCCCGGGCCGGGTCGCTGCCCCCGGCGGCGTGGCGCCGCATCGAGGTGGGCGACGGCGAGCGCGGCCCGCAGGTCGTCGAGCCGGTCGCGACGCGGGTGGTGGCCCGGACCGATCGGGGTCGGATCGGCCCGGAGGAGTTGCTGGTGGTCCTCCGCCGCCGCGACGAGGCCGGGGTGATCGAGCACGATTACTACCTGTCGAACGCCCCGCCCGAGGCGTCGCCCGGCGTGCTGGCGCGGGTGGCGCGGGCGGGCCACCGGGTCGAGGAGTGCCTGCGGCGGGGCAAGGGCGAGGCGGGGCTGGCCGGGTATCAGGTGCGGACGTAGGCGGGGTGGTATCACCACCAGGTGTCGTCGCTGATCGCGGCCTGGTTCCTGGTGCTTGAGGCGCGGCGGGGGGAAAAAGGCGACGCCGGCGCTGACGGTGCCGCAGGTGCGCGCCGGGCTGGCGGCGTCGCTGCGCTCCGCGTGTCGGTGTGACGAGCCGGTGCGAATCGCACGGGATCGGGAGCGGTGGTTGCAGCGCACGGCCCTGGCTCGGTTCTATCGCTGGAAGAAGTGTAAACGCCTGGCTCCCTTGAGGAAGCGCCTGCTGTCGTGATCTCTGACAGCCGAAGTATAATAGGAGGTTTCCAAGCAGCCCTCGATCTTATGGAGCACCACGATGGAAGAGATCTATGCGTTCCCGGCGTGGGTGGCGGAAAGGTGGGGCAACGGGCAGGTCCAGATCGTCCCGGAAGACCCGGTCGACTACATCGGCTACCGAGGGAGGGCGAACCTTCCCGGCAACGAGAACTGGAACCCGCAGGGACTCTTTGAGGTGGACCCCATTGGCTAGACCAAAAATCGACGATTCTTCGCTACTCTCTCGTTAGCCCTTTTCGACCTCCGTGCCCCGGTACACGGCCGCCGGGGTCCGATAGTCGAGCGACTGATGGGGCCTCTCGTCGTTG
>DASZMJ010000588.1:0-8728 GCA_035551935.1 Isosphaeraceae bacterium | reverse complement strand
GGCCGGCTCGGCGCACCCGGGCGGTGTGAACGTGCTGTTCATGGACGGCTCGGTGCGGTTCGTCAAGAGCACGATCCAGTACCAGACCTGGCACGCCGTCGGCACCCGCGACGGCGGCGAGGTCGTCAGCATGGACGCCCTCTGAGCCGGACTTGAGGGCCTGTCGTGCGGAATGCATGGGCCGGCGGGGTCGAATTCGACCCCGCCGGCCCGCGGCCGTTGGGCCGAAGAAATAGTTGGCGGTGGCGGAGACGGACCATTATGATCGGGCCGTCCTCAACCCTGACAATCGGGGGTCCGCCATGTCACGACGCCTCTCACCCTGGGTGGTCGTGCCGGCCTGCTGCGCGGTCGGCATGGTGTTCCGGCCGGGTCCCTGGCGCTGGCCCGCCCCGCTCGAGCTGATCGAGTCGGCGGGGCCGTCCCCCGCGATGGGCGAGGCGGAGGTCGTCGCGTATTATGAGCGGGCGTCCCGCGCGTTCCGCGCGGCGATGCGGGCGACGCCGCTGGAGGAGCACGACCGGCTCATCGAGCAGCAGGTGATGCTCTTCGCCCGGCTCGTCGGCCACGGCGCCTCGGCCGCCGAGCGGCGGGTGGCCGAACGCGTGCTCCGGGCCGCGATGGCGGCCGAGGAGGTGCGGCGGGTCCAGGTGGCGCTCCGGTTCGACCTGGCCGTGCTCCTGAAGCGCCGCTCGGAGGTCGGCCCGCGGCAGCCCCTGGCCGAGTCGCGGCGGCTCTCGGCCGAGGCCCTGGGGCACTTCCGCCGCCTGGTCGCCGACTATCCTGAGACCGCGACCCTGGCCCCCGACCGCGCCCGGATCGAGCGCGCGGCGATCGTGGAGTTGGAGCGGCTGGCCGTCGGCCTCGAGGCGCCCGACCTGCTCGGCGAGGGGCTCGACGGCCTCCCGGCGCGGCTGTCGAGCGACCGCGGCCGGGTCGTCCTGATCGAGGTCTGGGGCTACTGCGGGGTCCTGCTCCAGCAGTCCTACGACGAGGAGCGGGCGCTGTCGGCGCGGCTGGCCGGCCGGCCGTTCGCGATGATCGGCCTGGGCAGCGGCCGGGATCGGCCGGGCCTCGAGGGCTCCCTCCGCCTCGTCGATCCCCCCTGGAAGACCGTCCTCTTCGACGTCGACGGCCGCGACGCGACGATCGCGCCGGCCTGGAGAGGCAGCCCCTGGCCGGCCGTCTACCTGCTCGACCACCGCGGCGTCATCCGCTGGAAGCGCGTCTACGAGCGGTTCGACGCCGCCGACCTCGACGACGCCGTCGACCTGCTCCTGGCCGACTGCGAGCGCGACCGCGCCGGGCGCGGGGCCCGGCGGGTCGCCTCGACCGACGATCGATGAACTCCCGTCACTTCTTGTCGGCGCCCTCGGCCTTGATCGTCGCGCGCAGGTCCTCGACGGCCTTGGTGAGCCGCTCGAGCCGCGCCGAGAGGTCGTCGAGCTTCTTCTGGACCGGGTCGGGCCCGCCGTCCCCGTTCACCTGGTTCACGACGCCGAGAAGGTGGCGGACGGTCGCCTGCTGGTTGGGTTCCAGCAAGACCGGGTTCGGCTGGCCCATGAGGACGCCCGGGCCGAAGAGCTGGAAGTTCTGGGGGGACACCACGTACGACACGTTCCCCGTCCCCGACCGCTTCTCGGGCGTGACGGCGAGCGTCATCTCCTTGCCGGCGCGGAGCAGCGTGAAGGTGATCGGCTTGTCCTTGGCCTCCTGGACGGCCTGGCGGAGCTGGTCCTCGCTCGTCAATTCCTTGTCGCCGGCCTTCAGGAGGATGTCGTTCGCCTTGAACCCCGCCTTGGCCGCGGGGCCCTCCGGCGGGAGGATGCGCACGAGGAGGCCCTTGCCGTCGGGCAACCCCAGGTGCCCGCGGAGGGCCGCGCCGACCGGCGCGGTCGGCAGGCCGACCCAGTAGTCCTCCTGCGCCTGGAAGGTCTGGACCTCCCAACGGGTGGGCGGGGCGACCTCGTTCTTCGCGGGCGTGACTTCGACGGTCAGCGGCTTGCCGCCGCGGAGGAGCTGGACGGGCGTCGCCTTGCCCTTCGTCTCCTGGATCGCCGCGCGGAGGGCCGGCTCGTCGGCCAGGTCCTTCTCGCCGAGCGTCAGCAGGATGTCGTGCGGCTTCAGGCCCGCCTTCTCCGCCGGGCCCCCGTGTTCCGTGCCGAGGACGACCAGGCCCTTGCCCGCCGGGATCTCCATGTGCGACCGCAACGCCCCGTCGACCGGCGCCACGTTGACGCCGATGTGGTAGCCGAGCTCGAGCCGGTCGATCGTCGGGCTCTGGAACGTAGACGTCGTGCCGACGTGCCACCTCGGCGCCTGGATCGGCCCCACCTCGACCGTCCGCTCCTTGCCGCCGCGGAGGAGCTTGAGGCTCCAGGGCTTGTCGGGGCCGTCGTGGCGGTGCGCCTGCACGAGGTCCTCGACCATGGCCAGGGGGCGCCCGGCCGCGGTCAGGAGGATGTCGTGGCGCTTCAGGCCCGCCCTGGTCGCCGGCGAGTTCGCCCTCAGGGCGGTGACGATCAGCCCGTGCTTGTCGGGCAAGTCGAGCTGCGCCCGCAGCGTCTCGTCGACGTGGGCGACGCTGACGCCCAGCTCCTGGTCCCACTGCGAGAGCGTCACGTTGCGGAAGAGGCCCTGCTGCGCCCGGACGGGCCGGGAGACGGCGGACTCCCGGAGTCTCACGGAGCCCCGATCGCCCGGCGTCGCGGGCGTCGGCGGGACCGGCTTGGTGTCGGATTCCTGCGCGCGGAGCGCCCCGCCGGCCAGCAGCAGGGCCGGGGCGAGCAGCCATCGCAGCGTCATCGAATTCGCGATCATGAACGTTCTCCTCATTGGATCGATCTTCGACCGCGTATTGCGGGCGAATTCCCGTAGGGCAGGGCTCGCCCTGCCTATCCAACCCTCGGTCTCTCGGTATCGAAGGGGCAGGGCGAGCCCTGCCCTACGAAGAGAGGACGGCGACGATCAGAGCGGCGGCCGGGCGACGTAGCGGAGCCGGACGCGGTCGACGGGGACGGAGACGCGGCGGCCGTCGCTGAGGTCCATCGAGACGAGCTCGCGGCGCTCCTCGACGTCGAAGCCGAGGCGTTGCCAGTGCTGGCGGTCGTAGTCGCTGAGCGCCGGCGCCTGGCCTTCGAGCCAATGCTCGTCGAGGCCCGGGCCGGCTAGGATCGGCACGTTCCAGACGCCTTCGCCGTCGCGGCCGGGGTCGCGGATGGCCAGCAGGCCGACCGCCTGGACCTCGGCCTCGACCTCGTTCTTCGGGACGACCGCCTCGGGCCGTGGCCCCGGTCTCGGCGCCGAGGGTGTCGCGACGACCGGGCCCGTCCCGACCGGCATCGGGCCCGACCGGCCGGAGGCCAGGCCGAGGCCGAACGCCGCGATCAACATCGCCGCGGCCAGGGCCCGCCGGGGCCAGGGCGACGGCCTCCTGGCCGGCATCGCCTGGGACGGCGCGGCCGAGCGGGCCAGCTCGCCGAGCGCGACCCGCCAGGCCTGGGCCTCGAGGAAGGCCAGGGCGCAGCGTCGCCAGCCGTCGGGCGTCGATTCGAGCCGGGCGAGCAGGGCGCGACGCCCCGCGTCGCCGAGCTCGCCGTCGACCAGGAGATCGAGTTCCCTTTCGAGGTCTCTCGGGCCGTCCTCCCGCGGCCCGGACGTCGGGTCCGGTCGGTTCATGGTCCCTCTCCGTTGGCGCCGAGGCGCCGAAGCTCGTCGCGGAGTCGCCCTCGGACGCGGTGCAGCCGCGCCTGCACGGCGGGTTCGGTCAGGCCGAGGTGCGCCGCCAGGTCGCGATAGCTCCAGTCCTCGGTGTACTTCAACAGCATCAATTCGGCGTCGCGGCGCGGCAGGCGCGCGACGGCGCGGCGGACCAGTTGCGAGCGCTCGACGGCCAGGAGCCAGTCGAGCGGGTCGGCGGCGGTCGGGCCGGACGTGCCCTCGCGGGCGCGGACGGCCTCGGCGAACCGGCCGGCGAGCTTCTTGCGACGGCCGAGCCGGCGGCGATGTAACAACGATTGCCGGACCGCGAGCCGGTAGAGCCAGGCCGCGACCTTGCCCGGGTCGGCCAGCGGGGCGCGCTGCGCGACCGCGGCCAGCGAGACCTCCTGCATGACCTCGTCGACCCCCTGGCGCTCGCGCAGGCGGGCCAGGACGACGGTGCGCAGCCAGCGCTGGTGCTCGGCCAGCGCCGCGCCCCAGTCGATCGCGATCGCGGCCTCCGGGCCCTGCGGCCCTGGCGCCCCGGCGTCGGCGGGGCGGTCGATGGCGGTCATGGCAACCGGTATCGTTACCGCCGCCGCCCGGACCTTCCGGACTTTTTCCGGGGTTGGGGAGATTTCACCGCGGAGGTCGCGGAGGTCGCGGAGGTCGCAGAGGAGAGAGGGATCGGAAATCAGTGGTCAATAAATAAGATGATATTATCTAATTTATATTAATTTTCTTCTCCGCGAACTCCGCGGTGAAATCTCCCCTCACGGTTTCTTCCCGCGGATCTTGCGCAGCTTCGCGCGGGCGGCGAGGCGGTGCTTGAGCTGGCGGAGCTTGCGCAGGGCCTCACGGGGCTTGGTGCGGGGCATTGGGGCGCTCCTTCGAGTTGGGGTCAGTTGGCGCGGCCGAGGTAATCGCCGGTGCGGGTGTCGACGCGGACGACGACCCCCGGGTCGAGGTGCTCGGGGACCTGGATGACGTGGCCGGTGGCCAGGGTCGCGGGCTTGGTCCGGCCGGTCGCCGAGTTGCCGCGGACGCCGGGCGCGGTCTCGACGATCGCGAGCTCGACGGTGTCGGGCAGCTCGATGCCGATGACCTCGTCGTCGACGACCAAGGCCTCGACGCCTTCCATGTTCTCGGTCATATACGGCGACTGGTCGGCGACGTCGTCGGCCGTGAGGCTGAACTGGTTGAAGTCGGCCGAGTCCATGAAGTGGAAGCCGTCGCCGTCGCGGTAGAGGAACTGCACCGGCCGGCGCTCGAAGCTCGACTCGCTGAGGCTGTCGGTCCCCTTGAACGTCCGCTCGACCCGGTTGCGCGTCTTGAGGTTGCGCGCCTTGACCTTGTACAACGTCGCCGCCCCGCGCGCCGAGGGGGTCTGCACCTGGATCTGCTCGATCATGTGCGGCGCGCCGTCGATCTCGACGACCATCCGCCGCTTGAAGTCTTTGGCGGGGACCACGGCCAATCGCCCTCGAGGCCCGTCCGATTCTCCCGTCCCGCGACGGCCCGGAATTGTATCGCGAACCGGGCCTTGAAAAAAGTGCCGAGTGACGAGTGCCGGGCGGGAATCCTCGTAGGGCAGGGCTTGCCCTGCCTCTTCCGGCCCGAGGGTGAAGAGGCAGGGCAAGCCCTGCCCTACGCAGGAGAGTCACGAGGTCGGCGGCTCGGGGGGCGTGGGCCGGCTCTGGTGCCGCTTGTAGGCGCGGTACTTGGCGTGCTTGATCATCTGGAGGTTCGCCCCCGCGTCGAGGGCCCCTTCGATCAGGTCGAGGGCGGCCAGCTCGTCCAGGGCCGCGGGCGAGGCGAAGCAGTCCATGAGGCCCCGGGCCCGACCGAGCGCCATGCGGGTCATCGCCACGTCGCCCCGCTCCAGGGCGTGGGCGGCCTCCCGCTGGGCGCGGGCGGCCATCAGCAGGGCCTCGTGCTCGGCCACGGTCGGGTCGTCCGGCAGGGCCTCCCAGGCGACGCGCGGGACCGCCGGCAACGGGGCGAGGCTCGCGTGCAGGGTCCGCCGCGTGCCCCCGTCGTCCCAGGCCAGGCGGACCACGCCGAGCGGCCAGCCGTCGGCGCCGGCGTCGGCGGGGACGTTCAGCCGGACGACCACCGAGATCGGCATGCCGACGACGAGGTTCGGCAGCATCAGGCGGCCGGTCGGGGCGCGCTCGAGGTCGTTGAGCACGTCGGCGACGGCCACGCCGGCGGCCGGCTCGACCCCCAGGCTGACCTTCTGGCCGAGCGTGGCCATCAGGCCGCGCAGCTCGGTCTGGAAGATGTCGGCGAGCTGGACGGGCGCCTGGATGTAGCAATAGTTGCCGTCGCCGGCCTTGGCCATCGCCTCGAGGAGGTCTTCGTTGTAGTCGTCGCCGACGCCCAGGGTCGTCGTGCTGATCCCGCGCGCGGCCAGCCCTCGGGCCTCGGCGGCGATCGCGTTGGGGTCGGTGACGCCGTGGTTGGCCAGGCCGTCGGAGAGCAGCAGGACCCGGTTCAAGGCCCCGGCGACGAGGTGCGACTCCGCCTGCCGGGCCCCCTCGGCCCAGCCGCCGTGCAGGTCGGTCGACCCGCGCGGCTGGATCTGCTCGATCGTCCGCACGATCCCCGACTTGTCCGCCGCGAGGACGCTCGGGACGACCGGCTCCACCCGGTCGTCGAAGGTCGTCACGCTCACCCGGTCGGTCGGCAGGAGCTGCCGGACGGCGAAGGCCGCGGCCTCGCGCGCGTACGGCATCTTCTTGGCGCCCGCCATCGACCCGGAGCGGTCGAGCACCAGGGCGAGGTTCAACGGCGGCCTGGGGAAATGGACCTCCGGCATCGGCGGCGTGATCCGCACGAGCACGTCCAGCGTGATCGCCGCCTCCGAGCAGACGGCCGGCTTCCTCGGGATCAACTCGACGCTCGGTGCTGTCATGGCCGTCCCTCCGTTTCCCTTCGACGGGGCCTTCGCCGGGCCGGGGGACCGTCCCCCATCCAACCATTCCAAACGAGCCGGCCCCCCCGTACAAGGACTTCGCGGTTTTCCCCGGGGGCGGCGCATTTCTGCGACCGTCCCCCTCCGGTAGCTGACCGGCCGTCCTTTCTCCCCGTAGCAGGCACGCTCCGCGTGCCGTCCGCCAGGAACCAAGGGCTTTGTGGTATGGCGGACGGCACGCGGAGCGTGCCTGCTACGAAGGCGGGCCGACCGCGAGCACCCCGACCGCGCCGCTCCGAGAGTGACGGCCGGTCCGCCCTCCGGTAGACTACCGAGGTCGGGCCGGACATGATGAATCAGGGTTGATTGATGTGATCCGGCCGGGACGGGGCCGAGCCGATGCCCGATCGCAACGCCCGCCGCCGCGACGACCTGGCCCGCGTGGTCCGCGAGCAGGGGGTCGACGCCCTGCTCGTCACCTCGACGACGAACGTCACGTACCTGACCGGCTTCACCGGCGACGCCTCGGCCTTGCTGCTGGCGGCGGCCGACGGGCGGGCCCTGGTCGTCTCGGATGGTCGTTACGACGACCAGCTCGCGCGGGAGTGCCCCGACTGCGAGCGGCACATCCGGCCGATCGGCCAGCCGCTGATCGCGGGCGTCGCCGAGGTCGCCGGCAGGCTCGGCCCGCGCGCCCTGGCGCTCGAGGCGTCGGCGATCTCGAAGGCCGACTTCGACGACCTGGCCGAGACGTACGACGGCGCATTGAAGCCGGTGCGGGGGCTCGTCGAGGGCTTGCGGATGATCAAGGATGACGGCGAGGTCGCCCTGATCCGGGAGGCCATCGACGTCGCCGAGCGGGCCTTCGAGCGGCTCCGGGCCGGCCTGCGGCCGGAGGACTCGGAGAAGGACGTGGCCGACCGGCTCGAGGCCGACCTGCGGCGGCTGGGCGCCGCCGGGTCGAGCTTCCCGCCGATCGTCGCGGCCGGGGCGAATTCGGCGTTGCCGCACTATCGGGGCTCGGCCGCGACCCGGCTCGAGGGGGCCGGGTTCGTGCTGGTGGACTGGGGCGCCAGCGGCGCGCCGTTGCCGTATAAAAGCGACTTGACTCGGGTGCTGGCCACGGGTAAGGTCACTCCCAAATTCGAGGAAGTGTACCGGCTCGTCCTGGCGGCGCAGGCGCGCGGCATCGCCGCGATCCGGCCGGGGGCGACGGGCCGGCAGGTGGACGCCGAAGCGCGCTCCGCGATCGCGGAGGCCGGCTTCGGCGATTGCTTTCGGCACGGCCTCGGCCACGGCCTGGGCCTCGACATCCACGAGGCGCCGATGCTCCGCGCGGAGTCGGCCACGGAGCTACGGCCCGGCATGGTCGTGACCGTCGAGCCGGGGGTCTACCTGCCCGGCTGGGGCGGCATCCGCATCGAGGACGACGTGCTCGTGACCCCCGACGGCGCCGAGGTCCTCACTCGTACCCCCCGGTCGCTCGACGAGGTGCCGGTGATCGCCCGGGCCTGAGCGCCCCGGGCCCCCCTGGAGTCCGCCCGATGCCCGAGTCGCCCCGCGATCGTGAGTCGTCGCCCGGCGCGAGCGAGCCGCCGTCGCCCGAGATCCGCACGATCCGGCGGCTGGTCCGCCTGATGCACCGCTACGACCTGACGGCCATCGACCTCGACGAGGGCCCGACCCGCATCCGCCTCCGCCGCCGCGGTGCCGAGCCGCACCCCGGGCCGCCGCCCCCGCCGCCGCCGCCCCAAGTCCCCGCCGTCTCGGCCCCACCGACGACCACCCCCGCCGCGGCCCCGGCGGCCGCCGGCCCGGTCATCCGGAGCCCGATGATCGGCACGTTCTACTCCTCGCGCGACCCCGAGAGCCCCCCCTACGTCAGCGTCGGCTCGGCCGTCCGCGACGACACGACCGTCTGCATCATCGAGGCGATGAAGGTCTTCTCCGAGATCCCCGCCGGCGTCGTCGGCACCATCACCGAGGTCCTCGTCAAGAACGGCCAGGCCGTCGAGTTCGACCAGCCCCTCTTCCGATACAACCCGGCCTGATCGGATCGATCGGGACGATCCCGGCCGCAGCGGGATTGCCAAGTGCGAAGTCGTAGGGTGC
>DASZMJ010000587.1:0-10546 GCA_035551935.1 Isosphaeraceae bacterium | reverse complement strand
CAGCGTGGCCTGGAACTCCTCGACGCTCTCGCCCGGCAGGACCGCCGTATTCGCGCACAGGCCGTGTGACACCGCGTTCATCGCGGCGATGGCCTTCCCTTCGGGGGTGCGCGGTCCGGTGGAGAGCTTGGCGTTGGCGCGGCGGGCGGCGAGCTGGGCCGCGGAGAGCTTCGTCTTGGTCGTCGTGGTCGTGGCCATGTCGGGGACCCTCAACACAGGAGCCAGGCACGGGGATGGAATGGGCGGTCGTCGCGCCGGTCGCGATCCTGCTTCCTATAATCTCGTTTCCGGTGTCGAAAATTATTCCCGAATTCCGGTTTTTTTTGCGGAATCCTCGCCGCCCCCGCGTGGACCGCAGGGCCGCGACCCCCACGGCGACCACGACGACCAGCCCCATCAGCCCGGCGATGGAGAAGCGTGGAAGTCGCATAGCTCGTGCTCCGGTTCGGTCCGATAACGAATCCCATCGGAGTGGACGCGATCGCGAGGGGTCTCGCGAGCCCCGGGCGCGTCGTGCGGCGGGCCCAAGCGAGCTCGTCCGCAGCCGTCGTTCGCCGAGGGCCAGCCGCCTCGCCTGTCGCCCCGAATTCGCCGGCTTTCCATTGAATCGGGGGCCCGGCGGGTGTCCAATGTAAGTTCCTCATATGCGGACAATGCCCCCGGGAGCATGGTCGACGCTCGTCGGGGGCCTCCGGAGGGTGCGTCGCGGCCCGTGGGCGGGACCGGGCGGGGAGCGGAGGACGTGAAGGCCAAGAAAGAGAAGGCGGCGCGGAAGAACCTCTCGCGCGACTCGAACCTACGGAAGGTCCGGGAGGGCGTGGACGCCTGGAATACCTGGGCGGAGGCCCTCTCCTCGCAGAACCTCGACTGGCGCGCCGACCTCAGGGACGCCAACCTGGAGGGGCTCGACCTCCGCGGCGCCCTGCTCCGTCGGGCCATCCTGTCGGGCGCCAACCTGAAGGGCGCGAAGCTCGTCGAGGCGCAGCTCCGCGGGGCGAAGTTCCGGAACGCGGACCTCCAGGGCGCCGACCTCTCGGGGAGCAACCTGCGTCGCGCCAACTTCGAGGGGGCCAACCTGCTCGACGCCGACCTCTCGGGCGCATCGCTGCTGAGCGTCAATCTCGCCGGCGCCGTCCTGGAAGGAACGAACTTCCGGGACGCCATCCTGGGGAACACCTTCTTCGTCGCCACGAACCTGGCGGGCGCCAAGGGCCTGAAGAAGGCGAAGCATTCGACCCCCTCCCACGTGTCGATCGACACGCTGGTCCAGTCGCAGGGGAAGTTGCCGGACGCGTTCCTCCGCGGGGTCGGCCTGTCGCCGCGCATGCAGAGCATCATCCACGGGGCCCGGTCATTGCGCGAGGTCGCCTTCGAGCAGTGGATGAACGAGGGCGGGTCGACGCGGATCGCCACCTGCTTCATCAGCTACAGCAAGAAGGACCGCGAGTTCGTCCAGAGGCTGCGCGACCAGCTCAACGAGATCGGCGTCGACTACTGGTACGACGACGAGCGGCTCAAGGGCGGCCAGAACATCTCGGACAGCGTGGTCCAGGCCATCGAGGACCGGGACAAGACGATCCTGGTCCTGAGCAACAACTCGATCGCGTCGGAGTGGGTGACGGTCGAGATCAAGCAGGCCTTCAAGGAGGAGGAGCGGCGGAAGAACGTCGTGCTGGTGGCCGTGAAGATCGACGCGGAGATCGACGCGGCGTCGCCCGTGCTCGTGAAGATCGAGAAGACGAAGATCGTCGACTTCTCCAAGGCGATCGACGACCCGGAGAAGTTCAAGAAGCCGTTCACGGAGTTGACCCGGGCCCTCTCGAGCGCGTCATGAACCCGAAGAAGCAGGTCCGGGCCAGCCGGAACGTGACGCGCCGGGCGCACGTCGAGAAGCTGAAGCAGGGGGCCCGGGCCTGGGGCGCCTGGTGCGAGGCGCTGAGGGCGGAGGACCCCGACTGGCGCGCGGACCTCCGCGAGGCCAACCTCGCCGGGCTCGACCTGTCGCACAGGGACCTCCGCCGGGCGATCCTCTCGGGCGCCGACCTGAAGGGTGCCGATCTGACGTCGGCCGACCTCCGGGCCGCCAAACTCCGAGGGACCGATCTCGAAGGCGCGACCCTCGACCTCGCCGACCTCCGGCGTGCCCACTTCGATCAGGCCAACCTGAGCCGGGCGGAGCTCTACGGCGCGAAGCTCCGCGGCGCCCGGCTCCTGGAGACGCGCGTCGAAGGCACCGACCTGCGCGAGGCCCGGATCGGCAACACCTACTTCGTGGACGTGAAGCTCGACGACGCGCTGGGCCTGGAGCGTGTGAATCACTACGACGGGTCGCACCTCTCCCTCGGCACGCTGACGCAGTCCGGCGGCGGCCTGCCGGCGTCCTTCTTGCGCGGGTGCGGGGTGGCGCCGCTCATGCAGGTGATGCTGGGGGCCGAGCGCAGGGAACGCGTGAGCGCGTTCGGCGAGCTCAGGGCCGGCGGATTCCCTGTCGAACTCCCGCGCCGATACGTGATGCACCTGTTCCACGGCTGGAGGGCCCGCCTGATCCATCGGGCCCTGAACGAGCATACCGAGTTCAGCTGGCACCTCTTCAACCTCGCGAACGACCCCGGCCTCCGCGACGAGTCGCTGGAGACGGCCGAGAAGCACTCCACGGTGATGCTGTTGCTCAACCTGGATCGGACCTTTTCCGGGCGACGGTCCGTCCTCAGGCGGCTGGAGAAGCTCCGGAGGCGCCGGCGGCTCAGTATCCTGTGGCTGGACGTCACGTCTTATTGGTCCAACTTCGACCTGGCCGGGCTCGTCAAGCATCGTTGCTTAGACATCTCCACGGGCCGCAGGTGGGCCCCCGAAGCTTCTCGGAGATTGTCCGAAGGTTCGCTTCAATTATTATTGAAATATACATCGTGACTGTCCCGGCCACCCCGCGGACGGCCAACCCCGGCCACCCAGCCGGATCGGGCCCTCAACCCGGCCCTCTCCCGGGGGCGAGGGAGGGAGGCGGACGGCGCGCGGGGCGGGCCGGCGACGGGGAGGAGGGATCGCCGGGGGGCGCCGCGGCATCCGATCAGCCCAGGGCGCGGAGGGCGATCAGGAGGCCGACGACGAACACGGGGATGCCGACCGGGAAGAGCGGGCCGGCGGCGAGCGCGGCGCCGACGACCATCAGGCCGAAGCCGAGCACCAGGGCGGCCAGGCGGCCGAGCAGCTCGACCAGCGCGACGATCAGCCGGAAGGGGAGCGTCAGGACCGACCAGACGAATCCGAGCATGTCGTCCAACCTATCAAAACGGCCGCCGTCCGGGGAGCCCCGGGGACGGGCCGGGACCGTCGGATTCTGACCTTGCCGAAACCGGCGGGCTCGGGTCCAATGCCGAGGCCCTGGGATGGTATTCGCCCGGAAGGGCGGGGCCTTGGGTCCGGGAGGACGATCGGCAAGGAGGCCGGAGACCGTGAGGAAAGCGCTCTTCGCCGTCGTGCTGGTGGCCGCCTCGTTCGCCGGCGGCGCGGTCATCAACGGGCCCGGCCTGGCCTGGGCACGGTCGCTCCTCCGGCCGAAGGCGACCGAGGTCGGCACCCTCCTGCCCCCGCCGCCCAATGACCCGCCGCCCCGCCCGGAATCGGCCGACGACGACCCCGACGCCGCCCCGGCCATCCCGGCGGCACCCCGGCCCCCGCTGTCGATCGACACGCCCAACGGCCCGGTCACGCGGCCGGAGGCGAAGCCGAAATCGAAATCGAAGCCGACGGCCCCGCCCGAGCCGCTCGACCCGAAGGCCGTCGCCGACGGCACGACGACCCTCGAAGGCCCCGCGCCGGCCGTCGCCGCGGGCCCGGTCAACGACGACCCGGCGCTCGACCCGCCGGCCATCCGGCCGGTCGTCGAGGACGCGACGGAGGGCCGGCCCGACCCCGCCGTCGGCCGCGCGGTCGTCCACCGCGACGAGCCGAAGGTGAAGGTGACGGAGCCCGCGACGGCGGCGACGGCGGCGCTCGACTGGCCGACCCTCCGGAAGCGGATGGCCGAGTTGGGCGTCAGCCGCTACTGGGTCGAGGGGGAGCCCGGGGGCGTGGCCCGGTTCCGCTGCGTGATCCCCGTGGCCGGCGCCCGCGCCGTCGGCCAGCAGTTCGAGGCCGAGGGGGACGACGACCTTAAGGCCGCCGACGCGGCCTTGAAACGGGTCGCGCTCTGGAAGGCCACCGAGTCGGAGTGAGCCCGGGCCGACCGGCCCCGACCCCGCACTGGCACGCGAGATGCCAGGAGGTTAGCATGGGCGCATCCTGATGCCCGTTCGCCGGATCCAACCCCGGGTTCGGCCGCGATGCCGACCCCGGCGCCGGGGGGTCCCATGTCGGAAACCACGCGGACCAGGCTCCTCTTGATCGTCACCGGCAGCACCCTCCGGGCCGAGCAGGTCGACCGCCCCCTGGCCTACTTCCTCAAGCAGCAGGCCGAGGCGAAGCTGGCCGAACTGGGCGCGCGGTTCGAGGTCCTGGTCCTGGCCGACTTCCGCTGGCTCAACGACGAGGGGCTCCAGCGGCTGCCGACGATCTCCGTCGGCGGGCCCGGCGTCAACGCCCTGGCCCGCCAGTGGCTCGAGGAGATGCCCGTCTCGCTGGCCGTCGACGACCAGTACTTCATCCAGATGGATCCCGACCTCGACGAGCTCCGCGCCAGCATCTGGGGCATGACCAACGCCACGACCCAGATCGCCGTCTCCGCCTTCCTGAACCGCTTCCTGCCCCGCTTCCTCGACCGCTGCCAGTCGGCCGACCCCGTCGCGCTCGACGACGAGGACGAGGACACCGAATGACCCCGGCCGCCCGCTCGGCGATGATTTTTTCGTTTTTTTGAGTTTTTCGCGAATTACCGTGTCCTATTTCCAACTAGGGAGGTAGAGGTTCGATTCCGGGGCGTTGTGCGTCCGCCTCGGGGTCAAGACCCGCCGCGTCGGCAAGCGGCTGCTCGGGGGCGTCGGCAGCTCCCCATCGGTCCGCGATCGTGACTGGCCCGGGGGCCACCAGGGAGGAGTGGCCGGCGCACGACCCCAAGGAGAGGGGGATCGGATACTCATGGTTCGCAGCCCAATCCGACCGTCGCCGGGCCGAGCCGGCCCGGGCCTGGCCGCGCTGGCCAGCCTCGTCATGCCTTGCCTGGCCCCCGCCGCCGTCGCGGCCGGGGAGGGATCCGGTCCCGGTCCCGACGGCACGCTCGTCGTCGTGGGGCGCACCGTCGCGCTCGACCGGGTCCAGAATCGCCTGCCGAACAGCCTCTGGGAGCAATATGCGTACTGGCAGGTCGATTACCGGCTCCGTTACGACGGCGCGACCCCCCGGGTCGTGGCGCCGGCCGACGTCGCCGCCGAGGTCGTCGGCTCGCTGTCCAACTCGCGATTGCCCGGCCACGGCCGGCCGAAGCGGGCCGCGCACCAGCTCGCGGGCCCGGGCCCCCTGGCGGACGTCGCCGACCTGATCGAGTCGACCGACGAGTCGCGACGCTGCCGCGAGCGCGCCGTCGTGGCCGTCTGGCTCGAGGCGGCCGGTCCGCCCAAGAACAACCCGGCCGAGCCCGGCCCGACGCCGTGCCTGACCCTCGACCCGGGCGCGGTCGTGCGGGTCCGGCTGCGGCTGGAGCACCTCCACTTCCTGCACGGGTCGTACGACCCGCTGCTCGGCCCCAGGGACGTGACGATCCGCCTCGGCCCGCTGGCGGTCCGCGACACCGTCCCGCTCGACCGCGACCGCAAGCTCGCCCCCGCGCGGCCGGAGTGGGAGCCGATCCGCCCCGACTTCCTCGACGACCGCCAGGCCGTCGCCGGCCCGGACAGCCTGCACCTCGAGGCCCACCGGACCGGCCACAGCCGGTACAGCCTCGAGCCGGTCCCCGTCCGCTACGCCACCCGGATGCGCCTGAGCTACTGGTACCTGATCGCCCCCGGCACCCGCGGCGAATGCCAGGCCCGGCTCTGCCAGTACAAGGACCACCCCGCCTGCTGGAAGACCCTCTCTGACGGCTGCGTCGAGGAGTGCCTGACCGTCGTCGGCCGCTGGGTCAAGGTCGAGCGCACCTTCCGCACCGAGTCCGAGGCCACCTCGCTCTCGGTCGACTTCCGCATCGCCGGCGCCGACGTCGGCGAGCTCTGGATCGACGACATCCGCCTCGAACCCGTCGAGGCCGTGGCCTCGGGACCCTGACCCGTAGGGTCCGCTCTTGCGGACCGATCTTCATTGTCCCCAAGGAGATCGGTCCGCAAGAGCGGACCCTACGGGGATCCACGCGAAAGGACAGGACGTCCTTGAAGACCGTCGCCGTCGTGATCGGGACCCGCCCCGAGGCCATCAAGCTGGCCCCGGTCGTGGCGCGACTGGGACAGGAACCGGCGATCCGGACGTTGGTCTGCCTCAGCGGTCAGCACCGGGCGATGCTCGGCCCGGTGCTCGACCTCTTCGACATCCGAGCCGACGTCGACCTCGACCTGCTCCGGCCCGGCCAGTCGCTCGCCGCCCTCACCGCCCGGGGGATCGAGCGACTGGACGGTTTCCTGGACGAGTATCAGCCCGATCTCGTTCTGGCCCAGGGTGATACGACGACCGTCCTGTGCGCAGCCCTGGCCTCGTTCTACCGCCGCATCCCGTTCGGCCACGTCGAGGCCGGCCTGCGGACGGGGGACCTGTCGGCCCCCTGGCCCGAGGAGGCCAACCGCGTCCTCGCCACGAGGCTGGCGGCCCTCCACTTCGCCCCGACGGCCAAGGCCCGCGACAACCTGCTCCACGAAGGGGTCGATCCCGCGGCCGTCCTCGTGACCGGCAACACCGGCATCGACGCCCTCTTCCTGACCCTCGACCGGCAACGGCCGGCGGCCGGCCCGTGGGAGGGCAGGGGGGGTCGGATCGTGCTCGTGACGGCGCATCGCCGCGAGAACTTCGGCGCCCCGCTGGTCGCGATCTGCCAGGCCGTCGCCGACCTCGCCGACCGGTTCCCGGGCGACCAGTTCGTCCTCCCCGTCCACCCGAACCCGAACGTGGGCCAGGACGTGCGCCGCATCCTCGGCGACCCGGCCGACCCGCGACTGGCGTCCCGGAACGTCCACCTCGTCGAGCCGCTCGACTACGGCCGGTTCGTCCCGTTGCTAGCGGCCAGCACCCTGATCCTGACCGACTCGGGCGGCATCCAGGAGGAGGCGCCGAGTTTGGGGAAGCCGGTCCTGGTGCTCCGCGAATCGACCGAGCGTCCCGAGGCCGTCGAGGCGGGGACGGTCCGGCTCGTCGGCCACGACCGTGCCCGGATCGTCCGCGACGCGACGACCCTCCTGACCGACCCCGACGCCCTTGCCCGCATGTCCCGCCGCCAGGACCCCTTCGGCGACGGCCACGCCGCGCCTCGGATCGTGGATCGGTGTCGCGCATTTCTCGGCATTATTTGATCGAATCGATCTCTCGGAGGATCGCCTCCCGCACGGCCGCCGGCCCCTGCTCGGCGCAGAGCCGCAGCCCGCGCGGACCCGCCCAGCGTTCGAGGCAGCGTCGGCGATGCTCGGGGTCGGCGACCCGGGCCAGGGCGATCGGCCTCAGCTCGGCGAGCACCCCCGCCAGGACGGCGGCCTCTGATCCCAGCGCCCTCGCGGCCCGATCTCGGAGCCGCGCCGCGAGCGCCGGGCTGGCCCCGCCGGTCGCGACCGTGAGGGTCAACGGCCCGTCCCTCCAGACCGCCGGCAATCGAAACTCCCCCGCGCCCGGCTCGGTCGCCGTGTTGACCCAGATCCCGAACCCCTTCGCATCCGCCACGACCCTCCGGTTGACCTCGCGCGTCGCCGCCGCGATCGCCAGCCGCATTCCTTGCAGATGTTCCGCCCGATAATCCTCCGCCCGTGCCTCGATTCCCTCCGGCGCCTCGATGTCGTTCGCCCTCGGGTCGACCCCGAGAACCCTCGCCCCCGCCGCGAGCAATCCCCTCGCCTTCCGACGGCCGACGACGCCCAGACCCACGACGAGCACCCTCTGGCCGATCAGATCCAGCTCGATCGGATAACCGGGCATCACACGATCCTCCCACTCCGCACTCGTCCCTCAGCACTCCGCACTTCTCCCTAGGTCGGTCATCGTGTAGTGTAACGGCCGGGGGTGAGCGGGGGCGGTCCAACCGGGGGGCGGAAGGCGTGCCCAAGCGTCCGAGATACTCGCGCTGGCGCCGGCTGCCGGGGGTCTATCGGATCCACGAGCGGCGCGGGCCGGACCCGAACCAGGAGCTCCAGCGGCTGATCCTCTACCTCCCGGCCGGCACGCTCGACCGGGCCGAGGCGATGGGCCTTCGCAAGGGGTACGAGACGATCCAGAAGTATTGCGAGGACCTCCTCGTGCGGGCGATCGAATCCGAGCACGACCGCGAGCAGATCGAGGACGTCGAGACGCGCCGCGGGGCGCTGGAGGGCCTGAAGGCCATCGCCGACGACCCGGATTACCTCGCCGAGCTCTCGGCCTCGAAGGCCCGCGACCGCTCGGCGTCGCGGCCGGAGCCGATCACGCCCGCGGCCGGCTCTTGGCAGGTCCTGCCGGCGCCCGAGCCGACGGCCCTCTCCCAGGCGGCCGAGGCCGTGATCCGCCACGCCGCGGCCGGCTTCGACGACGCCGGCGCGTTCCTGCCGGCCCTCCGCCGCGGCGAGCCGATCGGCCCCGAGACGGCCCGCGACCTGATCCAGGCCCTCAACGACCTCGAGGTCGAGTTCCGCGACGCCCCCCGCCTCGACCGCCGCCTCGCCTACGCCCTGCACCGCCTCGCCTTCGAGGGCCAGGTCCTCCTGACCGACGCCTGGCAGTCCTCCGGCGTCGACGCCGCCACCGTCGACGTCCTCCGGATCGTCCAGGAGGCCGTCGACCGCGTCCTCTCCGGCGAGGACATCCGTTACTACGGCCCCGGCGCCCCGGCCGAATCCTGACGACCGCGACCGCGAACGGCGGCGCTCGACCATTGCCGAGCCCCTCGATGATCCCCCTGAACTGGCCGATGGTCCTGCTGGCGCTGTTGCTCGTGGTCGTCTCGGCCTCCACCTTGTATAGCCTGCGGCTGAACCGGAGCCACCTGAAGCTCCGGTCGAGCCTGGAGAACGAGCTGGCCGAGCGGCGGCGGGCCGAGGAGGCGCTGAAGGCGTCGGAGGTCTTCTATCACTCGCTGGTCGAGAGCCTGCCGCAACACATCCTCCGCAAGGACGTCGACGGCCGCTTCACCTTCGGCAACCAGCGGTTCTGCAACGGCCTGGGCGTGGCCCAGGACGACCTCGTCGGCAAGACCGACGCCGACTTCTACCCCGCCGAACTCGCCGGGAAGTACCGCGCCGACGACAGGCGCGTCATGGACGCGCGGGCCGGCTACGAGACGGTCGAGGAGCACGTCACCCCGCACGGCGACCGATTGTATGTCCAGGTCATCAAGACCCCATTATTTGATCCTTCCGGCGCGGTCATCGGCGTGCAGGGGATCTTCTGGGACGTGACCGCGCGGCGGCGCGCCGAGGAGCAGTTGAAGGAGCAGAACGTCCTGCTCCAGGAGATGGCCCGCTCCGAGCGGCAGGCGCACGAGGGTCTCAAACAGGCGCAGAGCCGGATGGTCCAGTCGGCCAAGCTCGCCGGGCTCGGGCAGATGGTGGCGGGCGTGGCGCACGAGATCAACAACCCGCTCTCCTTCGTCGGCAACAACGTCGCCGTCCTCCAGCGCGATCTGGGCGAGATGAAGGAGCTGATCGCCCTCTACCGGACCGCCGACCCGCTCCTGGCCGAGGCCCGGCCCGAATTGCACGCGCAGGTCGCCGACCTCTGCGAGCGGATCGACATCGACTACACCCTCGACAACCTCCGCGGCCTGCTCGACCGCACCCGCGAGGGCCTGAGGCGGATCCAGGAGATCGTCAAGGACCTCCGCGTCTTCGCCAGGCTCGACGAGGGGGAGATCAACGAGGTCGACCTCAACGCCGGCATCGATTCGAGCGTCAACATCATCCAGGGCCACGCCCGCAAGAAGCGCGTGCAGATCGAGACCGAGCTGGCGCCGTTGCCGCCGATCGTCTGCAACCCGGCCAAGATCAACCAGGTCATCACCAACCTCGCCGTCAACGCCATCGACGCCAGCCCCGAGGGGGAGAAGGTCACCATCCGGACCGCCCCCGACGGCGCCGACGGCGGCGTCCTGCTCGAGGTCGCCGACCACGGCGCCGGCATCGACCCGGCGATCCGCGACCGCATCTTCGACCCCTTCTTCACCACCAAGCCCGTCGGCGAGGGGACCGGCCTCGGCCTCTCGATCAGCTACAGCATCGTCGCCGACCACGGCGGCTCCATCGAGGTCGACTCCGAGCCCGGCCGCGGCACCCGCTTCCTCGTCCACCTGCCCGGCAGGCCGCCGGCGCGGGCGCGTTAGAGCGCCTCACAGTTGCATAGCGTACGCCGCACGGTCGCGGAACCAGCCAGCGATGTTTTCGGGGGTCACGTTATGCAGGGCCGAACCGAACGCCGCATAGACCGTCTCGGTCGTCCGCGCTGCCGCCGACCGCAGCAC
>DASZMJ010000586.1:0-2924 GCA_035551935.1 Isosphaeraceae bacterium | reverse complement strand
AACTATCCGCGGAAGAAGCGGGAGAAGCCACCCGGACCGCCCAAGATCCAATCGGCCACCGAGGCGGAAATCCAGAAAGCGCGGAAGTTTCCGCAGCCGGAGATCCCGTTAAGGTGGACGGCGTAGCGTGCCACCCGACCGCGCGAGACGGTCCAGGGCCGCTTCGTCCCCCTCGGGCAGCGCCGGCCTCGACCGAGGGGAGGGGCTCCGGGTGGCAGGGGTTGCGCAGCAACCCCGGTCCCTGTCTCGGAGCTCGGGACGCGCGACCGCAGACCGGGGTTCCGAGGACGGAACCCCTGCCACCCGGGGAAAGGTCTACTTGGCGGCGGGGTCGGCCTGCATCATGCCGAAGACGTTGCCCTCGGTGTCCTTGGCGTAGGCGAGCCAGCCGACGCCGGGGACGGCCATCTTCGGCAAGGCGAGGGCGCCGCCGGCGTCGAGGGCCGCGGCGAGGGTGTCGTCGACCGAGTCGACGTCGACCGTGCAGACGTAGCCGATGACCGCCTGCTGGTTCTCGACCGGGACCGGCCGTCGCACCATGCCGCCGTCGATGCCCGGTCGGTCCGACGGCCCGGTCCGGATCATCCAGAACTCCAACGGCCCGTCCCAGCGCGTGAACTCCCAGCCGAAGAGGCGCTTGTAGAACGCCTCGGCGCGGCCGAAGTCCTCCGCGTGGATCTCGAAGTGTACGACCCTCGGCATGGCCTTCCCTCCTGTCGCATCCCTCGGAATCCCGGCGGTCCGTCCACCGGGTCCGGTGAACATACCCGATGAGGGTTCTATGCACAAGAGATCAGTATGAGGCATCGGGCCTCAGTAGAGGAAGGGGACCAGCCTCCAGGTCCGTCGGCGATAGGCGGCGTAGTCGTCGCCGAACTCCGCCGATAGGAGCGCCTCCTCCTCGGCGATGATCGGGTGGAACAGCACGACCTCCAGCGCCATCAACGCCACGCCGAGGAGGCTGCGGAACACGAGCGCCCAGCCGAGGCCCCAGAGGACGGCGCCGAGGTAGCTGGGGTGGCGGACGTGGCGGTAGAAGCCGGTCGTCTCGAGGCGGTGCGGCTCCTGCGACGCGAGCGGCCAGGTGAAGCGGCCCCCCAGCACGAACATCGGCCCGATCCGCAGCACGCAGCCGATGAGCAGGAGCGCCAGGCCGACGTACCGCGTCGCGTCGCCGTCGATCGTCACCAGGTTGCGGCGGTCGCAGTACGCCGGCAGGCCCGTCAGTATCACGCCGAGGATCGCGAGCGGCACCAGCGCCAAGCTCCCGTGCGTGTCCGGCCGCCGCAGGCCGCGGGCGTTGACGTCGGTGAACGCGATGGCGACCGCCGCGGCGATCGTCGCCGCGCACGCCCCCGCCCGCGCCGGGTGCGCCAGCAACGGGCCCCAGCCCCCCCAGCCCCACGCCGCCGGCCCGAGGAACAACGCCATCGCGACCACAACGAGGAGCCCCGCCGGCCTGAGCACGAGTCGCGCCATGGGCCACCCCTCATTCGTCCGAATCCAATCCCAGCCGCCGCTTGACCTCGCAGGATCGAAGCTTTGCCAGGCGTACTGTGCCCACCCCGGGGAGTCCTCACGCCTGCGGCGTGAACAGGATGATCTCGACGCGCCTCGGGGGCGGATTGGTCGGGGCGGCGGGGGCGCCGGGGGGGAAGCGGGGGACCTGGGTGCCGAAGCCGACGGCGGCGACCTTGCGGGTGCCGAACCAACCTTTCGCGTCGAGGGAGTGGCGGGAGATGAGGTAGTTGCGGACGGTGTCGGCCTGCTCCTGGGTGAGGATCTGGGCGAGGTCCTCGTCGCGGGGGGCGTCGGTGAAGGCGGCGATGACGATCTCGGTGGCGGGGCGGCGGAGCGGCTTGCACCAGGCGGCGATGTTGTCGAGGTGGCGGCGGCCCTGCGCCGTCAGCACGGCGCGGTTGGGCTCGAAGAGGTCGGCCGCGGCGAGCGTGCGGCTCTCGCGCTCGGCGCCGGGCTGGTACAGGATGCGGTCGCGGTCGTTGAAGCCGCGGCGGTCGAAATAACGCGAGATCGGCCACGTCCGCTTCAGGGCCTCGAGGTTCTCCTCCAGGTCCGAGAGCGTCTTCTCGCCGCGGCTGGAGAGCGCGACGAGCTTGCGGTACGCCTCGTCGTCCTGCACGAGCCGCCCCAGCGTCCCCCGCCCCTGGCGGATCGTGGCGGCGATGGCGTTGATCTCGTTGAGCCCCGTCTCGGCCGCGGCGACCGTCGCGTCCAATCGCTTGAGCGAGCCCGACGCGTCGCGGATCAGGTCGGCGACCTCGACCGGCGCCTCGGCGGCGATGAGGCCGCCGTCGGCCAGGGCGGGCGCCTCGGGCCGGCCGGGGACGACCTCGACGACCTTGCCGCCGACGACCCCCTGCGCGACGATCGTCGCCTTCGCGTCGGCCCGCACCAGCGGTCGCAGCCGGGCGTCGATCCGGAGCACCAACGTCACCGGCCGGCCCGGCCGCTCCGGCGCGCGGACCTCCTCGACGATGCCGGCGTCCATCCCCTGCACCCGGACCTTACCCCCGGCCTCCAGCCCGCCGATCGTCGCGAACTCCGCCCGCGCGCGGAACGTCTCCCGCCACCTCCAGTGCCGCGCCCCGATCCGCTGCACCCCGTATCCCGCCAGGGCGAGGACCGCGAGCACGAACACGACGTCAATGAGGATGCGACGCATGGGAGAAGACCTTGGAAGACGTCTTGCCACAGAGGACACAGAGAGCACAGAGAAGAGAGGAAAAAATGGGTGTTGTGTTAAAGACTGGACTTTGGCCGTCTGACGGTTGTCTTGCGGTGGCAGATCCCGGGGGTCATTGACCAGGATCGATGGTGGTTCACAAGCCACCGCCCCCGGAGATGACCCCCGTGGATCTGCCGCCCGAGATCGTATCCGCCCTGGCCCCCTTCGCTCCACTGTT
>DASZMJ010000585.1:0-3397 GCA_035551935.1 Isosphaeraceae bacterium | reverse complement strand
AAGGTGATCGTGGCCTTGCCCTCCTTGTCGGTGACGACGCTCGGGTTCCAGTAGGCCGTCTCGACGAACCGCTCGCGCGGCGGCGCCACCGCGCCGGCCTTCCGACCGGCGCTCAGATCGGACACGGCGTTGCCCAGGGCGAGGCCCCCGCGCCTGGCCATCACCTCACCCTTCTCTGCCAGTTGCTCCTCCCCGGCCTGCCCGCCGCGCATGAGGTCGTAGAAGGTCTTGGCATCGGCATCCTTGTCCCCAAGGCCCTTCGCGTCGCGTGCCAGGTGACGTCCTTCCACTCCAAGCGCGTCGACGGCCCCGTTGACCCCGCCGGCCGGGGCGTTCATCCCGAACTCGGCGTGAAGCCGGGGCTTCCCGGCCCCGGCCATGTCCATTTCGACGCCCGCGGCCGGTGCCGCGGGGGGTGGGGTCGCCATCTCATTGGCGTATTTCCCCGACGGGATGCCCTGGGCCCCGAATTGCCCCGCCTGCTTCTTGGCCTCCTCCATCATCCCGGCCCGGTCGGCGGCGTTGGCGCCCCGGGCGGCGGTGCGCTCGGCCTCCTCGACGACCGCCTCGGAGACGGGGGTCGTGGCCGGCTCGTAGCGGAAGGTGTTCGTCGCGGCGGTGGCGAAGGCGCCGGTGCGGGCCTGGTCGTAGAAGAACGGGCCGATCGCTTGCTGCTTGTCCTCGAACCGCCGCAAGAGCGCCCGATCGACCAGCGCCACGGCGACCTCGGCCGCCACCGGACGGCCGAGCTGATCGACGGTCGAGACCTCGACCTCGACCGCCTCGCCCGGCCCGACGTGCGGCGCCTTCGGCCGGAGCGAGACCCGCAGGTCGCGCTCGACCCGGACGTCCAGGCGCGCCTCGTCGAAGTCCTTCCCGGCCATCCGGCAGGCGGTGAGCGTGAAGTTGGGGAACTGCGCGTGGTCGATCGACCAGGCGATCCGGTTGTCCCCCTCGGCCAGCTCGACCAGGCGATATTGCAGGATGCGGTCGGCCTCCCAGGCCAGCAGCGCCGTGCCCGAGCGGCCCCGGCTGTGCAGGTTGACGCTCGCCTCCTCGCCGACCTGGTACGCCTGCCGGTCGGCCAGGAGGCGCAGCCGCGTCTCGTCCTTCTTCCCCGAGATCGTCAGCTCGCGGTCGGCGACGACCGGGTTGCCGAAGCGGTCGGTCCCCGCGACCCGGACGACGAACGAGCCCCCTGGCTCGTCCTCGACCTTGAGCGAGGCCGACCCCTCGCCGGTCTTCGGGTCGGTCGTGACTTCCTTCCTCGACACCTCGCGCTCGGCCGTCCGCCCGGCCTGCGTGACCCGCTTCAGGACCGAGACGCTCAAGGTCTGCCCGGTCGGCTCGCCCTGGGCGTCGAAGGTCGAGGCGCGGAGCAGGAACGACTCGCCGTCGAGGTAGACGTCGCGGGTCGTCCGCAGGCCGATCGAGAAGGCGCGGACGGCCAGCATCACGCGGGCGACGGCCGCGACGTTGTCCTGCGGCAGCTGCGCGGCCAGGCGGAGGGCCTGCTCGTCGGCGAAGCCCTCGGTCGAGAACGCGACGTGGAACTTGCCCGAGGCGTCGGTCAGCCCGCGCTCGATCCGGTTATCGGGCAGGAGGACGGCGATCGGCCGGTTCGCGACCGGGGCGCCGTACGGATAGCGCGCGACCAGGTCGGCCTCGACCGGCTCGCCCCGGAAGTAGACCGTCTTCTTCAGATCAAAGCTCAGGTCGATCTTCTCCAGTTGATAGGCCTGGACCTCGAACTGGCCGGCGAAGTCGCTCTTGCCCGGCTGGTAGACGCGGACGCGGTAGGTGCCGATCGGCGCGGCGGAGTCGAGCGGGAACGCCTCGTGGAAGGTGCCGAAGGCCGAGAGCGTCACCGGCCGGGCGACGATCTGCCGGCCCCGGCTGTCGCTGACCTCCAGCTTGTAGGACGCCCCCGGCACGTTGGCATACTGCCCGTCCTTGACCTCGCGCACCACCCCCCGCAACGCGACTTTTTGGCCCGGCCGGTACGCCGGGCGGTCGGTGCTCAGGTAGGCGCGGGGCGCGAGCCCCTGCGCGACCTTCTCGGGGACGCCCAGGCCCGAGCCGGCCGCGTCGGGGCCGTCGAGCACGAGGTAGCGGAGCCCGGCGTTCGCCGCCCGGGGCTTGTCCCACGACCGGAGCAGGACGCCGTCCTCGCCCGTCTTCCCGTCCAGGACCAGCTCCTCGCCGTCGGCGACCAGGACGCGCGCCCCGGCACGGCCTTTCCCGGCCTTCATGTCCTGCGCGAAGACGAGCACCTGCTCGCGCGACGTCTTCACGACCGCGTCCAGGTCGCTGCCGACGACCAGCGTCGTCGCCTGGAGCGTCTTCTCATCCGTCACCTTGACGACGTAGACGCCCGGCACCTCGACCTTCTTCAGGTCGTAGGTCGTCTCGACCGGCTTGTACTTGGCGTAGCCCGGGACCTCGGCCGTCCACTCGGCGTCGGGCCGCACCAGGCCGATGTCGAGCGACTCGACGTCTTCGAGCGCGTGCTTCTTGCGGAAGTACGCCTCGGCGTTGAGCTTGTAGGCGGTGAACGTGAGCTTCTCCAGGTTCCGGGTGGTGACCTTCAGGTGGGCCGTCTCGCCCGAACGGAAGGCGCGCGGGGTGACGACCGCGAGCGCCTTCGACTCCATGACCGCGACCCGCTGCGCCCCCTGCGACTTCCAGGGCTCGACCGCGACCTTCTGGAACCGCTCGATCGCGCCGGCCGGGTCCCCCTTCTCCTCCTCGAAGAGCGCGGCGATGGCGAACTGCGCGTGCGCGGCGGGCTCGCCGCCGGGGAACTTGCTCAGGAGGGTCTCCCAGGCGGCGATGGCCGGGTCGAACTTCTTCTCCTTCGTGAAGCTCTCGCCGACCTGGAAGAGGACCTGCGGGACGCGGCCGTCGAGCGGGTTCCGGGCGACGAACGCCTGCCAGGCCGATCGGGCCTCGGCGTACTGCTCGCGGCGGAGGTGGTCGGCGGCGATCTGCAACTCGGCGTCGAGGATCGCGCGGAGCGCGTCGGCCGACTGCGGGCCGTTGGGATACTGCGCCAGGTAGCCCTTCCAGGCGGCGATCGCCTCGGCGAACTTCTCCTGCGCCTGGAGGATCTGGCCGACCTGGAAGGTCGCGGTCATCGACAGCCGCGCCAGGTCGTGCTTCGCCTCGTCGGCCTGGGCGCGGAACTCGTCCCCCTTGAGGAACGCCCGGAACGCCTCCAGCGCCGGCTGGCTCTGGCCGCGGGCCAGGTACGCGGCGCCGACCTGGTACGACGCCCGGACGGCCCAGGGGTGCTCCGGGTACGCCCGGAGGAACCGCCGCAGGGCCGCGACGCCGAGGTTCAGGTTGGTGTCGTCGGGCGGGTTCGGGATGCCGAAGGTATGGGCGATCGCGTAGA
>DASZMJ010000584.1:0-3431 GCA_035551935.1 Isosphaeraceae bacterium | reverse complement strand
CTGCCAGGGCGTGGTCCCCGGCCCGGCCACGCCCTGGCAGGGCGTGCCACCCGACCGATCCCCAAACTGGGAAAGGCGATCGGTGGGGGAGCCCGCCCTATGAAGAGCGATCCCTTCCCGCGGTTCGGCATCAGTCGTCGGGGGACAGCAGGCCGCGGCGGATGGCGAAGCGGACGAGCCCGGTCTGGTTGCGCAGGGCGAGCTTGCGCATCAGGTTGGCGCGGTGGGCCTCGACGGTCCGGCGGCTGATGAAGAGCCGCTCGGAGACCTCGGCGCTGGTGTGGCCCTCGGCCGCGAGGAAGAAGACCTCGCGCTCGCGGAGGGTCAGGGGCGCCAGCGGGTCGGCGTCGGCCGGGTGGTCCGGCCCGGGTTCGGCCGGCCCGAGGTGCGGGCGGCCGAGGTGGCGGCGGCCGGCCACCGCGGCGCGGACGGCGCGGGCGAGGTCGACCGCGTCGCTGTCCTCGGAGAGGATCGCGACGAACCCGGGCCGGAGGTCCTCGACCCCCCTCAACTCGGCGGCGGGGGCCAGGACCAGGGCGCAGGTCCGGGGCGAGCGGCGGGCGAGCCCCCGGAGCAAGCCCGGCAGGTCGTCGCCCCCCGGCCGACGGCCGACGACGAGCAGGTCGGGCCGGTGCCGCGCGGCCAGGGCGAGGGCCCCCGGGCCGTCGGCCGCGTCGCCGACGACGCGGAAACCCTCCTCGGCCGCGAGCAGCGCCCGCAACCCTTGGCGGACCAGGCGAGGGCCTTCGGCCAGGACGATGGTGATCATCGCCGCCCGTCCCCGACGCGCCAGGCGGGACGGAGTTGGATCTCTACCCCCTCAGAATATGCTGATTTCCCCGAAAGGCAAGGCCCTGCCCGCCGGGCGCGCGGTCAAGGCTCGGGCAGCTCCCAGAGCCGGACGGTGCCGTCCTCGCCGCCGGAGGCGGCGAGCTTGCCGTCGGGCGCGACGGCCAGGGCGTCGACGCGGCCGTCGTGGCCGTCGAACCGGCGCACGGCGCGGCCGGCCTCGACGTCCCAGAGGACCAGGGACGATTGGGGCCCGCGGTGGCCCGAGAGCACGCGGCGGCCCTCGGGCAGGCCGGCCAGGGCCCCGCACCGGCCGCCGGGCACGGCGAAGGTCCGCAGCGGCTTGGGCTGGCCGGGCTCGAAGACGCGGATCGTGCCGTCGCGACCCGCCGCCGCGAACCGCGCCGGGCCGAGGTACGCCAGCGCCGACACCCCCGCGGCCGGCCCCTCGAAATCGCCCCGCCGCGCCCCCGTCGACGCCTCCAGCAGCAGCACCCGCCCCTTGCCGTCGCCGACGAGATAGGTCTGCCCGTCGGGCGCGAAGGCCGCGGCCGTGAACTCGGCGTCGCCCGGCGGCGGCATCAGCCGGAGCTCCTTCATGTCCGGCGTCATCGTCTCCCAGGCGTGCACCCCGGACCCGTCCACCGAGATCAGGAGCCGGCCGTTGGGCGCGACCGCCAGCGCCACGATCGGCCGCCGGACCTTCGACTCGAACCGGTGCAGGCCCCGCTTCGACTTCAGGTCCCAGAGCCGCACCAGGCCGTCGACGCTCCCCGAGAACGCGTAATAGTGGTCGGCGTCGATCGCGCAGTACGCCACCGCCGTCACCGCGGCGCCGAAGCCCCGGAAGGTGTACAGGGTCTTGCCGGTCACGGTCTCCCAGTAGCGCACCGTCCGGTCGTCGGCGCCGGAGAGGACGCGGGAGTCGCCGACGGCGAAGGCGACGGACGAGACCGGCCCGGAGTGCCCCACCAGCCGGTTCAGCTCCTTGGCCGTGACCGCGACGTCGGCCCCCGGCGTGATCGGCTCCTCCGGCTTGGATGCCGGCGGCCGGTCCTCGGGCTTGGGGGCGGCCGCCGTCGGCGGCGTGGTGTCGGCGACGGCCGGCGTCGGCGTCGCGGCCGTGGCGACCGGCTCGAGCCGGATGTCGAGCGACCGCCGCTCGCCGGGCTTCGGGGTCCATTGCCAGTAGGCGGTCGCGAATCCCTCGCGGGCGACGCGCAGCGTCACGGGCCGGCGGCCGTCGGGCTTGTCGAAGGTGAGCGTCGGATGGCCCTGGCCGCCGGAGACCCCGGCGGCCGGCCCCTGGAGCTCGAACCGCGCGTCCGCCGGCTCGATGGTCAGCTCGTAGACCGCCGGCCCGGGCGGCTTCGGCGCGGTCGCCTTGGCCTTGGGCTCGACGCGCGGCCCGCCGCTCGTCGTCGGCGACGTCTCGGGCCCGGCGGCGACCGTCGGCGTGGTCGCGCCCGACGTCGCCCGCCCCCGCCCCCGCGAGGCGGCGACCACCGCCACGATCCCCGCGATCGCCAGGGCCCCCACGGCCCAGGCCCCGACGATCCAGCCGCGCGACGTCGGCACGCTCGCGACCCTCGCCGGCGCGGGGCGGGGGGCCGTCTGCGCCTGGATCTCCAGCTCGGTCGGCGCCGGGGCGGGTTCGGGAACGGCCGCGGCCGCCGCGGCCGCGGCGCCGGGTAGCGTGGGGACGGAGGGGATCGTCGCGAGCCTGGCGTCGTAGTCGCGCCGCTTGGCGTCGTCGAGCAGGGTGATGCGGGCCAGCGACAGCTCGTTGAGGATGCGGGCGGCGTCCTTGCCGTGCGGCCCGGCCTGGAAGTTCCGCACGAACGCCGTCTGGCGGATCGCCGCCGCCTCGATCACGTCGCGGTCGCGCTCGCCCGGGGCGATGCCGAGCATTTGATAGAACGTGGGCGGCCGCTGATCCTTCGGGATGCCGAGCCACTTGTGATACGGATCGAACATCGCTGCCGCCCTTGCCGATGGGGCCAATCCACCCATGACCCTCGCAAGTTTAGCACCCCCCGCGCGCGGCGTTAAGGGCCCGACGCTTGGGCGGTCGACAATGCCCCTTTCCCTATCCCCCTCGCCCCCCGCGATCGGAACGAATATGGCCGGCGGGCGGCTTGGTCTATCAAATGCTCAGTGAACGGGATTTGGTGAACAGCGGGGCGGATTGGTCACGAAACTGTCCGCCGTGACTATGGCGACGATCGACTTCAGTCGTCGAACGGCGAGGATGTCGTGCTCGACGGGAGTGGTATTGGAGCGATGGACCCGTCGGAGGGCGCGACGATGTCCGGGCCATCCGATTCCGGCAGATGAACCTCGGGCTCGATCGGCTCAGGCGGGTCGGGGCCGACGCGAAGCCAGGGGCGGGACGCAGCACGCCGGTACTTGCTCGCCAGGGTTGCGTGATAGGCGACGCTCGCCTTTACATATTCCAGATGATTCTTCTGCCATGCGCCCCCCGACTTCAGAAGCTCGATTTGACTTGGGCGTAACCCGCTGAGCGCTATGCCGCAGGTCTCGTGTACAGTCGGGCTTGCTCCCTCTCCACACGGTGCTCGTGGAACTCCTCCCACTGGTCGTTGAGGTAGAGAGCCCGGACGTGGAGCATCGCCTGTGCC
>DASZMJ010000583.1:0-25439 GCA_035551935.1 Isosphaeraceae bacterium | reverse complement strand
TCAGAGGGGATCTCTACGACGCCATCGGTGACGCGTTGCGAGAGGTAACCGACCAGGACATCATCGGCTGGTTCCAACAGGCCGGCCTGTATGCAGCTCATGGGTAAACCGCTCTAATCGCGGAAGAGTCGGGGCACGAAGTCGTGAAGCGAACGGCGCCACGTCAGCCACTCGTGGGCCGTGCCTTTCGATTCGAAGACGACGTGCTGGATGACTTCGCGGTCGAAGCCCTCGTGCATCTTCCGGACGGCGGCGAGGAACCGCTCCTCGGCGGTCCCGGCCCCGATCCAGAGGAGCTTGAACTTCCCCTTGAATGTTGACAGGTCGATGCTACCTATCGGAGGCGGGCTGAACACCCCGAGCGAGCCGAACGTCTCTGAGTGGGCCGGCACGATCTGGAGCGCCTGCATCGCGCCCATCGAGAGGCCCGCGAAGGCTCGGCGGTCGCGATCGGCGATCGTACGATAGGTCGCGTCGATCTTGGGGACGAGATCGTTCAGGAGGACCTCCTCGAAGCCGCTGAAGTCGAAACGCGGGGGGCCGGTCCGGTCCGGCGCGGGGGCGGTGTCGGCCCTCTCGGCGTAGCCGTTGTCGTTCACGACGATCATCTGCGCCGCCCTGCCGGCGTCGATGAGGTTGTCGAGGATGAAATTCGCCCGACCCTGGGTCGTCCAGCCCCGTTCGTCCTCGCCGGCCCCGTGCTGGAGATAGAGCACAGGATATCGCCTGACCCTGTTTTTATCATAACCCGCCGGCGTGTAGACGAACGCCCTCCGCGGCCGGCCGGTGACCTTGGAGTGATACCACAGGGCGCGAACCTCGCCGTGGGGCACGTCCTTGTCGTCGTAGAAGTCGACGCCCTCCTCGGGCACCTCGACGCCGCTGGTGGGCTTGCCGTAGCCGAAATACGTCTCGCTGCCTGGGTCGTTGACGGCGACGCCGTCGACCAGGAGCCAGTAGTAATGGAACCCGGGGACAGTCGGAGGCGTGGTCACCGTCCAAGTCCCGTCGTCGGCCCGCTCCATGTCGAAGGGCCCATTGCCGAGCCCGTTCGCGGCTCCGCCGGGCTGGACCTTGACGCTCTTCGCGTCCGGCGCCTTCAGGAGGAAGGTGACCCGGCGGTCGGCGTGGACTCGCGGGAACTCGGCCCGCCGCACGTTGGACGTCGCCGGCTTGCCCTCGTCGGCCCGCGCGACGGCGACGGCGCCCGCCAGGAGTGAGAGGGTCAGGAGGGTCCTCATCCGATGCTCCGTTCCTCGGGGTGATCGAGAGCTTCGAACCAACCGGCCGCCGCCGGCTCCGTCTCAACGCCTCGGCAACCCCAGGAAGGGGCGGACGCGGTCGGCGAGGAGCTTGTAGCCATCGGCGTTGAAGTGGAGCTTGTCGCCGACGAAGACCCCGTCGCGCGGCTGGCCGTCGGGCTTGATGCCGATGTCGAAGTTGTCCACGAAGCCGACGCGGCGCATGCCGAGGGCCATCTTCCGGATCCTCTCGTTGAGGTCGCGGTACTTGTCGGTCTCGCCCCAACGTGCGGGCGCCGGGCTGACGCCGATGTAGAGGATCTCTGTGTTCGGCAGACGCGCGTGAACGGTCCGGACGAATTCGGCGAAGTCGTCGGCAACCTCCTCGGGAAGCCTCCCGGCGTGGATGTCGTTGCCGCCGGCGCGAAGGAAGATCTGCCGGGGCTCGTACGCGAAGATGATGCGATCCGCGAAATGCGTCGCGTCGACGATCTCCGAGCCGCCGAACCCGCGGTTGATGACCTTGTGCTCGGGGAAGTCCTCGGCCAGGGTCTTCCACAGACGGATGGTGGAGGAGCCGATGAAGAGGATCGCCCCCTTCGGAGGCGGGTCCTGGCGGTCGGCGGCCTGGAAGGCCGCGATCTCCTTCTCCCATCGCGCGAAGTCGTGCCGAGGCGCGGCTTGCTGCGCGCGTGTCGTGTCCGACGAGAACACCACCAGAGGGGACAGCGCAACCAGGACGACGATCGACGATGCCTTCATGGGAGATCCTCGGCCGGGAGACTTCGGAGGAGCTCTCGCCCACGCATTGGACCCGGTCCGGACGTCGGAGTCCAGGGTTCGATCGCCCCGCCGGTTGTCCTCCGGATACAATTCGGTCCGGGCGATTGGGAGCCCGACAACCCGGGAGTCCGGCCGTCCTCGGCGAGCCCTCGGGTCGTCGATCATCCCCGTCGAGGGACACGACCCCGAACCAAGACATGATCCATGAGCCGCGTTGCGTTGCAAGCGATCGCCGCCCTCCTTATCCTGGCCCCGGCCGCCGGCGCGTCCGCCGAGGATCGCGTCGAGACGAGGTGCGGCCTCGTCGAGGGGACGACGGGTTCGGGGGGCATCCGAATCTTCAAGGGGATACCCTTCGCCGAGCCGCCCGTCGGCGACCTGCGGTGGAAACCGCCGCATCCGGTCAAAACCTGGCAGGGTGTCAGGAAGGCCCAGGACTTCGGCCCGGCGCCAGTCCAGAGGCCCAGCCTGGCCCTCTTCATGCGCGTCCCGTTGAACTTCAACGAGGACTGCCTCTATCTGAACGTCTGGACCCCGGCCAGGTCCGCCGACGAGCGTCTGCCGGTGATGGCCTGGATCTACGGGGGCGCCTTCGCGATGGGGGCGACCAGCGCCCCGCTCTACGACGGCACGAGCCTGGCCAAGAAGGGTGTGGTGGTGGTCTCCCTCGCCTATCGCGTGGGCCCGCTCGGCTTCCTTGCCCATCCGGAGCTGAGCCGCGAAGGGGGCGGCGTCTCGGGCAATTACGGACTCCGCGACCAGATCGCCGGGCTCCGATGGGTCCGCGACAACATCTCTGCGTTCGGCGGCGACCCGGGGTGCGTCACGATCTTCGGCGAGTCGGCCGGGGGCATCTCGGTGAGCATGCTGGCGGCCTCGCCGGCGGCGAAGGGCCTTTTCCAACGGGCGATCTCGCAGAGCGGCGGCTCGTTCGGCCCGGCGAAGGTCGCCCAGGAGGGGGGCCAGAATGTGCCGCCGCTGGCGGTCGCCGAGGCCCAGGGGCGGAAGTTCCTCGAGTCCCTCGGCGCGAAGGAGATCGCCGCCGCCCGCGCGATCCCGGCCAACGACCTCCTGAAGGGCGGCGGCCCGTGGTGGCCGGTGTTCGACGGCGACATCCTGCCGGGTGACCAGTATGAGCTCTACAGCGCCGGTCGGTTCAACGACACGCCGATCCTCGTCGGCACCAACTCGGACGAGGGCTCCATGTTCGTCCAGGCCGGGGTGACGCCCGAGGCCTTCGCCGCCCGGGTCCGTAGCGGCTTCGGCGAGCATGCCAACGCCATCCTCGCGGCCTACCCCCACGCCACCTCCGACGAGGCTCTCAAGGCGGCCCGGGGCCTCTTCCGCGACGCGGCGTTCGCCTGGCACACCTGGGCCTGGGCGCTTCTCCAGTCGGAGAAGGGCATGGGCAAGGCCTTCGTCTACTACTTCGACCACCGTACGCCGCTGTCCCCCGGCGGCGCCAACCACGGCGCGGAGATCGGCTACATCTTCCGCAACCTCAACCAGCCGGGTCGTCCGCCTCGGCCCGAAGAGGTGGACCTGTCCGAACTGATGAGCACCTACTGGGTGAACTTCGCGAGGTCCGGCGACCCCAACGGTCCCGGGCTGCCGAGGTGGCCGTCCATCGCCGCCCCGAGCCCGCGGGTGATGGTCTTCGACGAAGCCCCCGCCGCCCGGCCGGTCCCCAACTTCAAGCAACTCGAGGCCCTCGACGCCTATTATGCCTGGCGGCGGGAGCAGGCCAGGAAGGCCCCGTAAAACCGCCCGCACCGCAGCCGCACCCGAATGGACGAGGAGGAAGACCGTGGCATCGCACGACGAAGTGGCCTTCATAACCGGGGCCAACAAGGGGATCGGCCTGGAGACGGCCCGCGGCCTCGGGAAGCTGGGCATCGCCGTCGTCCTGGGTAGCCGCGACGAGGCCAAGGGGCACGCCGCCGCGAAGGCCCTGAAGGCCGAGGGGATCGATGGGGTCGAGGCCGTCGGGTTCGACGTCACCCGTCCCGAGGACCACGCGGCCATCGCCCGGCACCTCGAGGACCGATACGGCAAGCTCGACATCCTGGTCAACAACGCGGGCATCGCGCCCGAGGAGGTCGACTTCGGCGCCCCGGGAGGGTTCAACACGACTACCACGGTGTCGCCCGAAGTGCTCCGAAAGACGTTCGAGACCAACTTCTTCGCCGTCGTCGCGCTCACGAAGGCGCTCCTGCCGCTGATCCGCAAGGCCCCAGCCGGACGGATCGTGAACCTGTCGAGCATCCTCGGGTCCCTCACGCTCCACTCCGACCTATCGTCGGGCCTCTACGATATCAAGTCCTTCGCCTACGACGCGTCGAAGACGGCCCTCAACGCCTTCACGGTCCACCTGGCCCACGCCCTGCGTGGGACGAAGATCAAGGTCAACTCGGCGCATCCGGGATGGGTCAAGACGGACATGGGCGGCCCGGCGGCCCCGATGGAGCTGGCCGAGGGGGGCAAGACGAGCGTGCAACTGGCGACCCTGCCCGACGACGGGCCGACCGGAGGCTACTTCCACCTCGGGCAACCCCTGCCCTGGTGAGGTCCCGGGCACGATTCGAGGAGAGCCGGCCACTTGCGGCGCGCCGGCTTTCCCCTTACAACGGAGGCGCCCGACGCGGGGTGCCCTTGTCGCGTCGGGCCTCCAGAACAACACGCCGGGGAGTTGGGACCGATGAACGATCAGAACCTCGACGTGCGCGTCCGGGCGGCGCTCGACGCGGGCGAGGGCATCTTGCGGCTGGCGCCGACGTGGGTGCCGCGCTCGTTCCTGATGCCCGGTGGGCGGCTCAAGCTCGCCCGCGAGGACCTCTACGCCCTCGGCACCCGGCGCGGCGGGATCGACGAGCGCTGGTTCGCCTCGACCACCCCCGCCGCCAACGAGGGCGCGCCGCCGGACGAGGGGCTCAGCTACGTCGTCCACGACGGCGGCCGCTTCACGCTCAAGGACGCCATCGCCCTGCACGGCCCCGAGATGATCGGCAAGTCGATCTGGGACCGATACCAGAAGTGGCCCGTCTACAGCAAGTTCTTCGACAACCTCGGCCCGATCCCCCACCACATGCACCAGACGGCCGAGCAGGCCGCGAAGGTCGGCCGCGAGGGGAAGCCCGAGAGCTACTACTTCCCGCCGCAGTTGAACTGGACCGGCAATAATTTCCCGTATACGTTCATGGGCCTCGAGCCCGGCACGACCAGGGCCGACATCCGCCGCTGCCTCGAGCGCTGGGACGAGGGGGACAACGGCATCCTCGACTACTCGAAGGCCTACCGCCTCAAGCCCGGCACCGGCTGGCTGATCCCGCCGGCCGTCCTGCACGCGCCCGGCTCGCTCGTGACGTATGAGCCGCAGTGGGGCTCCGACGTCTTCGGCATGTACCAGTCGATGGTCGAGGGCCGCCGCGTCGGCTGGGAGCTGCTCGTCAAGGACGTCCCCGAGCCATACCACCGCGACCTCGACTATCTCGTCGACCAGCTCGACTGGGCCAAGAACGTCGACCCCGAGTTCAAGGCCCACAACTACCTCGAGCCGATCGTGCACGCCGGCTCGGTCGAGCAGGGGTTTGTTGACAAGTGGATCGTCTACGGCACCGTCGACGGCAAGCAGCTCTTCAGCGCCCGCGAGCTGACCGTGTACCCCGGCCGCTCGACGACCGTCAAGGACGACGGCGCCTATGGCCTGATCGTCGTCCAGGGCAGCGGCACGACCGGCGCGCTCGACGTGGACAGCCCGAACTACATCCGCTTCGGCGAGACGACCAAGGACGAGGTCTTCGTCACCGCGAAGCGGGCCGGTGAGGGCGTCGCCTTCAAGAACACCGGAGCCGAGCCGTTCGTCAGCCTCCGCTACTTCGGGCCCGACGTCCACAAGACGTTGCCCGCCGTGGGTGCCCACCTCAAGGACTGGTGAGTCCCCGATGGACGGCCCCCCCGAACTCGACGACCTGCCCGACGACCTCCGCGCCCGGCTCAAGGCCGAGCTCGCCCCCGGCGAGCGCCTGCTCTGGGCCGGCCGGCCGTCCCCGAAGCCGGTCCAGGTGACGAAGGGGTATGTCATCGCGGCCTTGGTCGCCCTCGGCCTCGCCGCGCTCTGCGTCGCCCTCCTCGCCCTACCGATGCCGCCGCCCGACCGATTCGAACAGCCCGACAAGGGGAGCCGGATCGTCCTCGCTCTGGGGATTGGCTTCCTCGCCCTGATGATTGCCCTCCTCACGGTCGCGGTCTGGAATTCGAAGGTCGCAGGGGCACGCCGCGAGGCCCGGCGGCTGTACGCCCTGACCGACCGTCGCGCCGTCGTCTGGAAGCCCATCCCCGGCTCCGAGGCCGTCACGGTCACGTCGTACCACCCCCGACAGATCGAGGGCCTCCACCGGGTCGAGAACCCCGACGGCACCGGCGACGTCCTGTTCTCCGGTTCCGGCGCCTGGGGCACCGGCTTCCACGGCATCGCCGACGTCCGCCGCGTCGAGGACCTCGTCCGCATGAACCTCGGTCACGGCGTCGGCAAGCGGAAGGACGAGTGGGAGGAGGAATGATGGCCGCGACGCTCTCGCCTCGGAAGGGCTTCGAGTCGGATCAGAGGATCGTAATCCCCAAGGTCGAATGGGAGCGGTATGTCGCCATCGCCGACGCGCTCCCCGATCGTCGCGACCTGAGGATCATCTTCGTCGACGGGAGGGTCCTCCTCTTGGGCATCTCGAGGCTGCACGACTGGTTCGTGGAGGTCCTGGGCCAACTCGTCGTCGTCGTGGCGAACCGCCTCGGCCTGGTCTGGGAGCAGGCGGGTCAGGCCACGTTCCGGCGCAGAGACCTGGCCGTCGGGGTCGAGGGGGACAAGACGTTCTACTTCGGCCCGAATGCCGAGCGGATGCGCGGGCCGTTGAACATCGACCTGGTGACTCAGCCTCCCCCCGACCTCGCGATCGAGGTCGAGGTCTCGCATCCGGCCGACGCGGCCATGATCGCGTATGGGCGCCTCGGCGTGCCCGAGGTCTGGCGATATGATGTCGAGCGCGAGACGCTCGGCTTCTGGCGCCGGCGCGACGACGGGACCTATGAGCCGATGGACCGCAGCGTCGTCCTCGCACCGTTGGAGCCGAACGACGTTCTCGAGCAGCTTCGCCGGGCCGACGCGCTCGGGTCGTCCGGTTGGTTCGCCCAACTGGATGATTGGGCCCGCGACGTGCTCCTGCCCCGGCGCGTCGACCCGGCTTGATCGTTGGGATGAACATGACGTAGCGTGGGCATCGCCCACCTTTCCGGACGGGCGGAGGCCGGTGGGCGGTGCCCACCCTACGAGGAAGAGAATATGAACGCACGCCACCCGAACACCTTCCCGAAGCTGCACAACGCCGCCTGGCCGGGGGTGGTCGGCAAGGGGGAGGGGTCCGAGCCGCCGATCGGCCTGGAGACGATGCTCGACCTGACCGCGGCGGCCGAGGTCGACGGCGTGAAGTTCGACGGCTTCGACCTCTTCCTGTTCGCGCCCCATATCGACATCGACGCGACCGACGATGAGTTGAAGGCCCTGGCCGACGAGGCGGCCTGCCGGGGGCTCGTCATCGGCTCGGTCGTGGCGCCGGTCTGGCCGCCGACGGGGGGCGGATCGGCGATGGACGAGGGGGAGGGGCGGCGGAAGTTCCTCGATCAGGTCCGCAAGGGTTGCCGGATCGCGAAACGGCTCCGCGAGCTGGGCATCCGGCCGTACGGCGTCGTCCGGATCGACTCGGCGTGCAGCCCGAGCGACTGGGCGGCCGACCCGGAGGGGAACCAGGCGAAGATCGCATCCACGTTCAAGGAGGCGGCCAAGGTCGCCCGCGACCACGGCGAGCGGCTCGCGGCCGAGGGGGAGATCTGCTGGGGCGGCATGCATTCCTGGAGGACGATGGTCGACCTGCTCGAACGCGTCGGCGAGCCCGAGACCGTCGGCTTCCAGGCCGACATGGCCCACACGCTCCTCTACACCCTCGGCGAGAACGCCCCCGAGGACCGCATCCTCCCCCCCGGCTTCGACTGGAAGGACCCCGCCACGCTCGACTCGGCCCTCGAGGCCCTGACCGACGCCCTGCGCCCCTGGACGATCGACTTCCACGTCGCGCAGAACGACGCGACCGTCTTCGGCTCCGGCTCGCACGACCACACCGGCCGCCACTGCCTGCCCGACGACCCCAACGGCAAGCTCGACATCCCCCGCCACGCCGGCTACTGGCTCCGCGACGACCGGGGGAACCTCACGAAAGCCATGCGGCACCTCTGCTGGGACGGCTGCATGTTCCCCAACGCCACCATGATGCGCCCCGAGACCTGGAAGGCCATCCTCGCCGCGATGATCGCCGTGAGGGACGCGCACGGCTGGACGGAATGAAGACGAATCATCCGCAGATGACGCAGACAACCGCAGATGAAAATAAAAAGATGAAATTGTTATTTGTTCAGTGTCCATCCGCGCCCCAATCCCAACCCCCCAGGTAATCCACCGATGTCCAAGCCTCTGAACGTCGCGATGATCGGCTACGGCTTCATGGGCCGGGCCCACTCGAACGCGTACCGGCAGGTCGGCCAGTTCTTCGACCTCCAGCATCGGCCGGTGATGAAGGTCGCCTGCGCCCGCAACGCGGAGAAGCTCAGGAAGTTCGCCGAGAACTGGGGCTGGGAGTCGACGGAGACGGACTGGAGGAAGGTCGTCGAGCGGAGGGACGTCGACGTCGTCGACATCGGCAGCCCGAACAACACGCACCTGGAGATCGCCCTGGCGGCGGCGTCGCACGGGAAGATGATCCTCTGCGAGAAGCCGCTGGCGATGGACCTCAAGCAGGCCGTCCAGATGACCGAGGCGGTCGAGAAGGCCGGCGTGGCCAACTTCGTCTGGTACAACTACCGCCGCGTGCCGGCGATCACCCTGGCCAAGCAGGTCATCGACGAGGGCCGACTCGGCCGCGTCTTCCACTACCGCGCCTGCTACCTCCAGGACTGGACGATCGAGCCCGAGTTGCCCCAGGGGGGTCAGACCCTCTGGCGGCTCGACAAGGACGTCGCCGGCTCGGGCGTGACCGGCGACCTGATCAGCCACTCGGTCGACACCGCCATCTGGCTCAACGGCCCGATGACGAAGGTCGTCGGCGACACCGAGACCTTCATCAAGGAGCGCCCGCTCCAGGACGCGCCCGGGCAGACCAAGCCGGTCGGCATCGACGACGCCTGCCAGTTCCTCGCCCGGTTCGCCAACGGCGCGATGGGCCTCTTCGAGTCGACCCGCTACGCCCGCGGCCGGAAGAACAAGAACTGGTTCGAGATCAACGGCGCCGACGCCTCGATCGCCTTCGACCTCGAGGACCCCCACCGCCTCCTCTACTACGACAACACCGACCCCGCCCACCTCCAGGGCTGGCGATCGATCCACGTCACCGGCTTCAACCACCCCTACATGAAGAACTGGTGGGTCCCCGGCACCACCATCGGCTACGAGCACACCTTCATCAACGCCCTGGCCGACTTCCTCAAGGGGCTCGAGACCGGCACCCCCGCCTCCCCCACTTTCCGCGACGCCCTGTCGACCCAGGCCGTCTGCGACGCCGTCCTCGACTCCGCCGAGGTCGGCCAGTGGCAGACCGTCGTGCCGATCTGACGACGGCGGCCGGGCGCCAGGGGTCGAAGTCCTAGCCTCCTTCGGTTCGTTCCGCGCCGGTGGGGTTGGCCGGCAGAGTCCGCCCACCGTCCCCATTGCCCCGTTCGGTTCGTTCCGCGCCGCGACCTCCGGACCCCACATCCCGGCCCCCGACCTCGTTTCCGTTCGTTCCGTGCAGTGACGGCCTGGCGGCACAGCTTGCCCAACGTCTCCAAGGCCCCGTTCGGTTCGTTCCGAATCCGGGCAACGAGGCCAACAGCTTCGCCCATCCTCTCCAAGGCCCCGTTCGGTTCGTTCCGCGCCGGGCCGGGCACGAAGTGGCTTTGATTCGCGCGGAGTAGCGACACCGCCCCCCCCTGCCCCGGCCCCTCGGCGCGGAAGTGGGTTCGATTCGTAAACGAGCGGCCCTCGGCAAGCTTGACCCAAGGCCCCCAAGGTGCCGTGGGTTCGTTCGGCGCCCGGATCACGGCGAAGTTGCCGACAAACTCCCCCCGTCTTCTCCAGGGCCCCGTGGGTTCGTTCGGCGCCGGCGCGGGGTCGAAGTGGCTTCGATTCGGTTCCGGCAGACCCTGCCGCGTCGGGTTCTTTCGGCGCGCGGCGATCCGAGGTCGCGGTGACGTCTCGAGGGGATCGGCGGTCGGGGATCATCGTCCTGGATCCGGGTCTCGATGTCGCTCGCGGTCGGGGCGCGCACGATGCCCCTCCCGCGAGCGACCTCTACCCCCTCAGTTGGAATCGCGGCCCGAAACCGGCAGGAATTCTCGCCGTCGCCTCGGATTCCCGAGGCCGACACGCCCCCTGGCCTGACGTCGGCGCGACGGCGTCCCCCGCGGCGACCTGCAAGGGCCGACGGCACCGTCGTCGTCTGCGATCGCGGTCCGGATCAGGAATCGGGATCGCGGGGGCCGTCGGGGGGGAGGAAGGGCCGCAAGGGGCAGCGCTCGCAGCGGGGGGCGGAAGGTTTGCAGAAGTCGGCGCCGATCGAGTCGAGCCAGCCGGAGAGGAGGGCCAGGACGTCCGGGTCGTCGGGAAGTGCGCGCCCGGGGAGGTCGCGGGCCTCGTCATAATCGGCCGTCGGGTCGATCCAGCCGTGGCGGACGAAGACGCGATAGCTCGCGCGATCGACCGGGTAACTCGGCCGCCCCAGGCCGAAGAGGAGGACCGCGTCGGCCGTGGCCGCGCCGACGCCATTCACGCCGAGCAACTCCTCGCGGAGCTGGCCCGTCGGAACGGCGTCGAGGGCGCCCGGGTCGCCCCCATACTCGTCGGCCATCCAGCGCGCGACCCGGCGCAGGCCCGCCAGCGTCTTCGTACCGACGGTCACTCGGGCCTGACGGGCGACCTCGGCGACCTCGGCCGGGTCGGCCTCGGCCAGGGCACTCGGGTCGAGCAGGCCCGCATCGCGGAGGGCCTCGATGAGCCGGTCGCGCTTCGAGGACTCGACCCCGCGCAACAGGGCGGCCGCGACCCGGGTAAAGCCGATCGGGCCCCCAGTCGACGTCCCGGCCCGGCCGTAACGATCCTCCAGGGCGGCGACCATCGCCGGCAAGGATTCGGCGAACGAGGGCATGGCGCGTCCCGGCCGCTTTCGGCTCAGGCCTTCGCCTTGGCCAGGGCGGACTGGAAGTCGCGGGTCAGCTTGCTCTTGCGGCGGTCGGCGGTGTTGGGGTGGAGGACGCGGCGGATGCCGGCCTTGTCGAGCTTGGAGATGGCGACGCGGTAGTCGGCCTCGGCCTTCTCGAACTCCTTGGCGGCGGCGGCGGCGAGGGCACGCTTGGTGTAGGTCTTGATGATCTTCTTGGCGATCCGGTTGCGCAGGCGGCGCTTGTTGCTCTGCTTGAGGCGCTTGATCGCCGAGGGCGTGTTGGGCATGGCTGGTCCCTGGTCCCGTCCTTCGAGTCGTGGGCGCGGTCGATACCGATCCCGTCCCCGGCCGTCGAGGTCGCCGGGCGGATCGATCAAAGCGGCGAATGTATCACGAACCGCGGCGCTGGTTCAAGGCCCGGAGGCGCTGGGCGACGTCGAGGAAGGAGTAGTCGTTGGCGGCGACCTCGTTGTAGTGCTCCTCGGCCTCGCGATCCTTGCCCATCGCCTCGAAGGCGCGGCCGAGGCGGTAGTTCAGCTCGTTGAGGACGGGAGTGTCGTTGGGGTCGGCCGCCTTGAGGGCCTCGTTGTAGCTCCGCTCGGCGAGCTTCATGACGCCGTTGGCCTCGAAGGAGAGGCCGGCCTGGAGCAGGGCATGGACCTTCAGGTCGGGGGTGTTGCGGGCCTGCTGGAACGCGGCGATGGCCTCGTCGTGCCGGCCGGCCTTGGCCAGCCGCATGCCGACCTGGAGGTGGAGGTTCATGTCGTCGGGCCGGAGGTCGAGGCGGCGGCGGAACTCCTTGATCTCGTAGTCGTTGAGCATCGTCGTCAGCTTCTCGACCTTGTCCCGCGCCGCGTCGTCGTCGGGGCGTTGCTGGGCGACCTTGGTCCAGTCGGCGATCGCCTTGTGCAGGCGGCTGATCTGGACCTCGGCGTGGGCCATCAGGAGCACCGCGTCCTTGGGGACGGCCTTCAGGCCGCGGGCCAGGGCCTTCTCGGCCTCGTCGAGCTGGTTGCGCATCCGGAAATGGTCGGCGAGCTCGAGGTACGGGCCGATCCGCTCGGGATTGGCCTCGATCTCCTTGAGCCAGCGCTGCTCCGGGGCCATCGCCAGGTTCTTGAGCTCCTCGGGGTCGGGGGTGAACGACTCGGGGCCGGCGCGGCCCTCGGAGGCCTTGTGGATCGACTCGTGCAGGCCCGAGCGCGCGATGGCGGCGCTGGCGGAGAGGGCGTTGATCTGGCGGGAGGCGCTCTCGTCGTTCGGCGCGAGCTTCTTGACCTTCTCCCAGCACTGGATCGCCTTCTGCCAGCTCTGGTTGACCTCGTAGGCGTGGGCCGCGAACCGCAGGAAGTGGACGTCGTCGCCCGCCTGGGTCAGGACCGACTCGATCAGCCACTCGGCCACCGCCGGGTGGCCCAGGTGCTCGGCGGCCTCCGAGCCGTCCTTGGCCGCCTCGGTGTCCCAGGGGTTGAGCGTGAAGGCCTCCTCGCAGAGGTCCAGCACGTGCGCCCACTGGTGCTGGAGCTTGGCCTTCTTGGCCCGCATCCGGATCGGCTGGATGCGGACGCCGATCAGCCGGCCGACCTTCGCCGGCTCGTTGTCGAACCGCTTCCGCTGCACGTACCGCAACGCCTGCCGGATCGCCAGGTTGCCCGGCGTCAGCTTCAAGGCGTCCTGGTACAACTTGATGGCGTAGTCGAAGTTGCTCTTCTGCCCGGCCTCGTTGGCGCGCTCGAAGAAGGCGCGTGCCCGCTCCTCCGCCTGTCGCTGCTGCGGGCTGATGTCCGACGCCTTGGTCATCGCGACAGCCCCTTCCCCACTCTCGTGCCGCCGATCAAGCATGAGGGACCACTTGCGCGGCTCGCCCCCGGCCCCACCCACCCTATCATAATCGCCCCCGCCGTCAACACTTCGCCAGGCGACGAGGCGACTGTGTTTATTTTAAGCAATGGACGCCCATTATTTTACCGGAGTTGTCCAGGCCCCCGGGCGTGGCGCGGACCCGATTCCTGGCCCGTCGCGGCGGGTCGTGCCCTCCTCGATTCGTCGGCGAGCCGGCCCCGGTTCACTTCGAACCGGCCGATTCCTTGGTCTCGGGCCCGGGCTTGGGCGCGTCGACCGAGGGTTTGGCGCGGGGCTTGGGCTCGTAACGGTACGGCTTGCCGGACTGGAAGAGGGCCAGCCGCTTCTCCATGTCGGTCCTCCGGCCGCCGTCCTTCGGCTCGTATTCGAGGGCCTTCTTCTCCCACTTCACGGCCGCCTTGAAGTCGCCCACCTCGGCCGTCGCCTCGGCGAGCACGTCGAGGCAGAAGGCCGACTTCCACTCGGTCAATTCGCAAGCGGCCTTGGCACCGTCGACCGCCCGGGGCCCGTCCCGGAACTTCGCGTCCGGACAGGTCGCCCTCACCCAGGCGCGACCGGCGAGGCCCACCGACTCCTTCCTGTCCCGGCGGATCGCCTCCGTGAAGTCGTCGATCGCGCCCTTGTAGTCCTTCATCTGGACCCTGAGGAAGCCCCGGTTGGCATGCGTGATCGCGTTCGGCTCCAACCGGATCGACTCGCCGAACGAGGCCAAGGCTTCGTCGTATCGTCCCATGCGGTTCAGGATGACGCCTCGGACGCTGTAGATGACGGCGTATCCCGGATCGAGTCGGACGACCTCATCACAGTCCTTCAGGGCGTCCTCGAAATCGTCTAGCTCGATTCGAACGGTCGCGCGGAAATTGTAGAGCCGGGCTGAGGGCTGCCGTTCGATCTCTCTGGTCAAGTAGTCGACCGCCTCGTCGAGCGCGACGACATCGTCTTCCCCCACCCATCCACTGAGGCCAACGTCCTCCGGCGCCAGCAGGAGCATGGAGCCCTTCTCCATCCGCACGCGATAAACCTGAAACCCCTTGACCGCGATGCCATGATTGCCGGATTTCAGGCTCGACACCCAGGGCTTGAGGACGACCCGCTCCCCGACCCTCCCCTTCGCCTTCTCGGTGGCCGTCGGGCCCTTGGACTTCTGCGATGCCGCGGCGGCCGGGAAGGCGAGCAGGGCGGCGAGGAGCAGGGACATGATCCGGACGCGTTCCGCGACGAAGCCGCGCATGGCGAGACCTCCACGACAGGATGCCGATCCGGGCGGGACGATCGCGGGATGGGGGGAAGGGCCGGGCGCTCGCGGCGGACCGGCGGGGTCCATTATAATGGGGCCACGATCCCGACTCGAAGGAAAAACGCCCGCCATGAGCACCGCCGCCGACCCCGCCGCGCCGGACCTCCAGCGGACGCTCCGCGAGCGGTTCGGCCTCGAGCGGTTCCGGCCGGGGCAGCGGGAGGTCATCGAGAACGTCCTCGACGGCCGCGACGTGCTCTGCGTCATGCCCACCGGCGGCGGCAAGAGCCTCTGCTACCAGTTGCCCGCCCTCCTGCTCGACGGCCTGACGCTGGTCGTCAGCCCGCTGATCGCGTTGATGAAGGACCAGGTCGACGCATTGACGGCGCGGGGCATCCGGGCGACGTTCATCAATAGCACGCTCGACCTCGACGAGCAGAGGCTCCGGCTCTTCGCCGCCGAGGGCCAGCAATACGACCTCGTCTACGTCGCCCCCGAGCGGTTCCGGAGCGGCCGGTTCGTCGAGGCGATGGTCCGGGCGCGGCCGGCCTTGCTCGCGGTCGACGAGGCGCATTGCATCAGCGAGTGGGGACATGACTTCCGCCCCGATTACGCGCGCCTCGGCCTCGCTCGAAAACAGCTCGGGATGCCGCCGTGCATCGCGCTCACGGCCACGGCCACCGACCTCGTGCGGCGGGACATCGCCGACCAGCTCGACCTCCGCGAGCCGGCGCAGTTCGTCACGGGCTTCGACCGGCCGAACCTGTCGTACGAGGTCGTCGCGGCCCGCAAGGAGCAGGACAAGTTCGCGGCCCTGGCGCGGACCCTGGGCCGGCCGGGAGACTCGGCGATCGTCTATGCGTCGAGCCGTGCGCGGTGCGAGGCCGTCGCCGAGTCGATCCGGGGCGAACTGCGGCGGTCGGCGGTCGTCTACCATGCCGGCCTGGCTCGCGAGGACCGGACCGCGGCGCAGGAGAGCTTCATGGCCGGCGACGTCGACGTCGTCGTCGCCACGAACGCCTTCGGCCTGGGCGTCGACAAGCCCGACATCCGCGCCGTCGTCCACTACAACATGCCCGGCACCCTCGAGGCGTATTATCAGGAAGCCGGCCGCGCCGGCCGCGACGGCGCGGCGGCGCGCTGCGTCCTGCTGTACGCCCCCGGCGACCGCTACCTCCAGGAAATGTTCATCGAGAACGAGTACCCCCCGCGCGACGTGGTCTTCCGGATCTACGATTTCCTCCGCGGCCTCGACGCCGACCCGATCGAGCTGACCCACGCCGAGATCCGCGACGCCGCACGGATCGAGCCGTCCGAGTCGGCCGTCGGCTCGGCGTTGAAGATCCTCGAGGGCGCCGGCGCGCTGGAGCGGTTCCGCCCGCGCGAGAACATGGCGATCATCCGCATCCATGCCGAGGGGGACCAGCCCTCGTTCGTCGACCGACTCTCGCCCCAGGCGCACGTCCAGCGCACCGTCCTGCTCGGCCTCGAAGGGCTCGTCGACCGCCGGTTCGGCGAGCCGATCTACTTCCACCCCGACGACTTCGCCACCGCGCTCGGCCTCGACCGCCCCGCGCTCGGCCGCGCCGTCCGCGCCCTGACTTCCGAGCTGCCGATCGACTACGTCCCCCCCTTCCGCGGCAACGCCCTCCGCATCCTCGACCGCTCGAGGCGCGCGCGCGACCTCGCCGTCGACTTCACCACGCTCGACCAGCGCAAGAGCCAGGAATACGACAAGCTCGAACGGATGATCAAGTATGCGCAGACGGTCGCGTGTCGCCGCGCGTACCTGCTCGGTTATTTCGGCGACACCCCCGAGGAACGCTGCGGCCGCTGCGACAACTGCGGCGACTCGGCCTCGCCCCCGGCATCCCTCGGCGCCCGTGCCATCGACACGGACGCCGGCCGCGAGGTCCTGCTCAAGGCGCTCTCGGGCGTGGCGCGGGCCAAGGGGCGGTTCGGCAAGAACGTCGTGGCGCAGATGCTCGCCGGCTCGAACTCCGAGAAGATGGCCCGCTGGCGGCTGACCGAGCTGAGCACCTTCGGCATCCTCTCGGCGTTCACCCAGGCCGAGGTCGTCCAGGTCCTCGACGCGTTGTCGCTCGCCGGCCTGGTCGAGGCGCAGGAGGTCGACCGCTTCAAGCCCGTCGTGACCCTCGCCGAGGAGGGCTGGGCCTGGCTCCGCTCGCAAGGGGCCGAGCCCCTCGATCTCTCCCTGCCCGACGACCTCGCCGCCAAGGTCCGCCGCGGCGGCCTCGCCCGCGCCCGGGCCGCCTCGCCCCCGCCCTCGATCCCGATCGAGCCGTCGTTCGAATCCGAAGCCCCGACGCCGGGCGCCGACGACCCCCTGATGGTCCGCCTCCGCGCCCTCCGCGCCTCCTGGGCGCGCGAGGCCAACCTCTCGCCCGGCTACGTCCTCGCCAACGAGACCCTCGCCGCCATCGTCCGCGAGCGCCCGAGCACCCCGCACGCCCTCGCGAGCATCAAGGGGATCGGCCCCTCCAAGCTCGAACGTTACGGCTCCGCCCTCCTCGAGGCCGTCCGCGAGCTCTCTCCGGCTTCGCCCGCACTCCCGGCGGGAGAGTTCCGAGATGCGGGACCATTGCCCCCTCTCCCCCTGGGAGAGGGTTTGCTCCATTCCATAAATGAACAGGAAACCACGCCCGCTCCGAGACCGACCGCTCCGAAGCAGGCCCTCACCCCGACCCTCTCCCAGGGGGAGAGGGGGGAGGAGGTTGCGCCGTCGCTGAGCGAGTACGTCCCGACCGAGGAATGGACATGGCGGCTGATCGACCGCGGCTTCCACCTCGCCGAGATCGCGGCGATCCGGGGGCTCGAGCCCGCGGCGATCGTCCGCCACGCGACGTGGGCCGCGAAGCGGGGGAAGTCGGTCCCTTATTCGGCCTTCTTGACCCCGGAGGCCCTCGCGCGCTGGGAAGCCTGGCGCGGCGAGGAACCGCCCCCCGACGCCGCCGCGATGCCCGGCCTCTGGCCCCTCTTCCTCGCCTGCCGCCCGTAGCGTCCGCTCTTGCGGACCTCGTGGCACGATCCGGGGACATGGCCAGCCGGTCAAGCCTCGGTCGGGACGAGCGGCCGGGCGCGCCAGACGATCTGGAGGCGGTTGCCGGACGGGTCGCGGAAGAAGGCGGTGCGGAACGACTCGGCCTCGATCGCGGACTCGGCCTCGAACGCGACCCCGCGGCCTTGCAGGGCCGATCGCGCCGAGGCGTAGTCGTCGACGAGGAAGGCGATGTGGCAGATGTACCTCGTGTCGGCGGAGGCCGAATCCGCCGGCCGCTCGATCAGCTCGACGGCGGTGCCGCGGTCGTCGGCGAGGAACACGCCCGGCGGGTTCGCCTTGCTGTTGTCGAGCACGACGCGGAGGCCGAGCGCCTCCTCGTAGAAGGCCCGCAGGCCGGCCAGGTCGCGCGTGAAGAGGGCTACGTGTTCGATTTTCGGCATCTGGATCAACTCCCGGCCGGCCGTCACCCGGCGGCCTTCATGATCGTCTCCCACTCCGATGGCGAGACCCGCTGGATCGAGAGCCGGCTCCCCTTGCGGAGCAGCTCCATGCCGGCCAGCTCGGGGATGGACCGCAGGGCCGGCAGGCCCAGCGGCGGCTCGATCGGCCGGAGGGCGCGGATGGTGACCTGGTACCACGTCGGGGCGTCGGGCCGGCTCCTGGGGTCGAAGTGCTCGGCGTCGGGGTCGAGGGCGGTCGGGTCGGGGTGGCCGGCCTCGACGACCTCGGCGACCCCGGCGATCGCGGGCGGGTCGGCGTTGGAGTGGTAGAAGAGGACGCGGTCGCCGACGTGCACCTCGTCGCGCAGCATGTTCCGCGCCTGGTAGTTTCGCACCCCGTCCCAGCCCGTCTTTCGTCCCGGCGCGGCCAGGAGGTCGGCGAAGGAGAAGCAGCCGGGCTCGGATTTGAAGAGCCAGTAGGCCATGGTCGGTCGGATCCGGATCACTTGGCGTTCTTCTCGATGGTCAGGGTCATGTCGCGGCCGTTGATGTCGGCGCGGAACGGGACGCCGAGGTCGATCCGGACGGCGAGGGCCTCCAGGTCCGGCACCGGGCCGGCGACGGCGCGGACGCCGTCGCGATAGGCCCTGCCGACGGCGGCCGTGGCGCCCACCGCTTCGAGACTGGCGCGGAGGTGTTCCTGGATCTGGTCCAGCAAGTCGGGCTCCTCGATCCCGCGGAGGGTCACGGTCACGACCCGATTGTCGGTGTGCGCGCGCCGGAGCCGCTGCCAGCATTCGTCGAGCCACGACCGGACCGCTGCGTGGTGGACGTCGAGGAGGCGGCCGGCCTCGATCTGGTCGGCCGCGCCGAGGTCCGGCTCCTGGGGCGGGTCGGGCAAGTCGACCGCGACCCCCGCGGCCCCCGAGGCAGCCGCCGGCCGTTCGGTCTCGGTCGGCGACGAATCGTACCCCTCGCCCTCCCCCCCTGCCCCGTCCGCCTTCGCCTCGGCCTGCGCCGGCGGCCCGGCCCCGGTCCCGGTCCGAGGGGCCGGCAACCGGCCCCCCGCGATGAGGTAGACCGCGACCCCGAAGAGCAGCAGCATCAGCCCCACCGACACGCTCGCGAACGCCCACCGCTCCTTGAAGGCGGAGGCGATCGTCCAGGCCACGCCCGCGACGAAGGTGCTCCCGGCGACGAAGCCGATCAGGTACGCCAGGGCGACCCCGGCGCGCGGGAAGATGACGCCGAGGCCGCCGAGGAACACGCAGACCAGGGCGACGACGAAGAGCACCCAGCCGAAGGGGAAGTCGAGGGATTCGGTCCCCGCCGCGGGTGCGGCCCCCGGGACCGCCCGGGTCGGGGCCGCCGTTGGGTACGCGGGCCGTCGCCGAGTATCGACGTCGTCGAGGTCGTCGCCCGGGTCCGACAGCCTCCTGGCCCGGGCCGGCTTCGGCCTCGATCTCGGCCCGGGGCCGCCGCGGGCCGGAGCGCCGGGGACGAGCAGCCAGGCGCCGCAGGAGCCGCACTGCACCGTCTCGCCCGCGAGCGACCGTTCGGCCTCGTTCCGGGTCCCGCAGGAACCGCACCGGAACTTGAGCAAGGGCGTCGCCGCGTCGGGTGTCGGGGCCGCGGCGGGCGCGGCGGGCGTGGGGACATCAAGCACCTGCGGCTTGGGATAGGGCACCTGGATCGCGGTCCCGCAACGCCCGCACTGGACCTCACGGCCCACCCAGTCGTGCTCGGCCGCGTTGCCCTGGCCGCACTTCGGGCAGGGGAACTTGATCGTCATGGTCGGCCCCCACCACCGGCCCCGCACGACGCCCGGCGACGGCCCCATCGGGAACACCGTCGTCCCGGAGGATGCATCTTATCAAGCCCCGACCGCGCGAGCAATGCCGCGAGCGCCCGCGCCTGGGGGTTTGCAAGGTCCTCGACTTCGAGTCACCGGCCCCCGCCCCAAGTGTGGAGGGTGAAAATGCGTCGATATCCGCACTTTTCCCCCCTCTCCCCCTGGGCGGGCCGGCCGTCCGTCCTCTCCATAGCAGGCACGCTCCGCGTGCCGTCCGCCCGCCCACAACGTTCTTGGGTGATGGCGGACGGCACGCGGAGCGTGCCTGCTACGAAGAAGGGGAACGGACGGCACGCGGAGCGTGCCTGCTACGGAGAGGACGGACGGCCGGCCCGCACCGTCATGTCGGGTTCAAGGGATCTGCACGACCTCGCCGCCGGCGCGGGTGAAGAGGGCACGGAGGGTCTGCTCGTCGATGTCTTTCTTGAGGAAGCGGACCGAGCCGTCGGCGAAGGCGGCGTTGGAGCCCCCTTCGGAGATGCCGCCGAGCTTGGGGACGTCCTTCTCGGCGTCGTAGGAGATGTCCTCGGGCTTGGTCCAGGGGATCTCGCGGTCGGCCTCGACGACGGCGATCGTGTTCGAGGTGCCGTCGGTGATTTCCTGGAGCTTCGTGCCGTCCTCCTTGAAGATCGCGTCGGGGCCGGTGAGGGCGTAGTAGCACGAGCTCGTCGCCTTGGTCTTGGCGTTCGGGGCGCGGAAGATCGGCGGGATCTTGTCGAGGAGCGCCTTGTTGTGCTCGCTGTTCCAGGGCTCGTCGAGGTGGAACTGGTCGTACAGGGCCTGCTGTTCGAGATAAGGCAGGATCGCCACCCGCCAGCTCAACAGCGGCTTGCCCTCCTTACTCTTGATGGCCGGCGGCGGGAAGGTGTCATGGGCCGAGTGGTAGTTGTGGAGGGCCAGGGCGATCTGCTTGAGATTGTTGATGCTCTGGGATCGCTTGGCGGCGGCGCGGGACGACTTGATGGCGGCGGCGAACGTCTCGACCGCGAGCTTGACATCGAACCTGGCCGCGCCCCGGACCCGGACGGTCTTGCCGTCGCGGTCGATCTTGATGTCGTTCAAGAGCGGGAGGATTCCCTCCTCGAGGAACTTGGCCGGGGCCTTGGCCTCCTCCTTGGCGGCGAGGTCGGCCAGGATGCCCTCGACGGCCGGCTTGCTGAGGGTCACGACCGCGTCGAAGGCGTCGGCGACGCGCTTCGCGGCCTCCTCGGTCTCGCAGAGCGCGACGGCGTCGAGCGAGAGGCCGGTCGTCTCGTCGACGGAGATCGCCACACTCCTGGCGTCCTCCCAGAGCGGCTTGAACGGCTCGAGCTTGGCCTTGCCCTGCTCGCCGAAGAACGGGCTGTCCTGGAGTTTCTTGATCTGCGCGGCCAGCCAGGCGCCGTCGACGACGAGCGCGGCCTGGCCCTTCGCGACCTGCTTCCAGGCGTCGTCCCAGGCATGGGCGCCGTCGGGCTCCTTGTCGCCGGCCAGGAGGCGCTGCATCTCGGCCTCGGGGGCGATGGCCATCGTCCGATCGTCGACGACGCCGATGGAGAAGCCGAACGGGTCGTTGCCGATGCGGACGTACGTCTTGCCCTTGACCTCGCGCTCCTCGCCGCTCGGGTTCTGGGCCTTGGCGTAGGCCTTCCAATCATACGGCGTCGTCGTCCGCACGATGACCCGCGACGGCGGCGGGATCGGCGGCCCATTCGGGTCGACCTCTCCCCCCGCGCGCCACATGACGAAGGCCGACTCGATCTTGTCGAGCGGGAAGGCCGCAGGCCCGCTCTTCGACTCGCCCAGGATGTCGACGATCGGCTTGTACGCTGGCTTCTTCAGCAGCTCGGCCGACCGGATGGCCAGGACCAACGTCGCGTCGGCCGGCAGCGCCTTCGGGTCGATCACCGCGGTCGCCTTCGGCGCACCCTGCGGCGCCGCCAATGCCGGCGGCTGGCCCGGACCCCGCAGGGCCAGGGCCAGCACGCCGGCCGTCATCGTCACGAGTACCCCGACATACCTTGCGTTTCGTCGCATCGTCGTAGCCCCATTCGAGCCGAGGGTGGTCGGACCCGTCGAATCGTAAAGCAGGCAACGACGGCTGTCAAGGATATCCCCGAAGAATTTCGGGGAAGGCGGCTCAGCGCCGCACCCTGGCGGGGATGACCGCCGGATCGCCGATGACGATGTCGGCGCCGACGAGCTCGACTTCGCCGCCGGCCGTGACGACGCCGAAGGGCCTTGAGGCCTTCCCGTCGGCCGGCGGGGCCGGGAACGGCCCGTCGCCGCCGATGAAGTCGGTCGGCGCGGTCCAGTCGACGGCCTTGCCCTGCGCCTCGAAGACGATCGCGGTGATCCCCTTGTTGGCCCCGCGAAGGTCGTCGACGGTCGGGCCTTGCTTGCTCGGCTGGGGGTTTAAGGGGCCGTCGGGGGTCGTGAACATCAGGTACGAGGTCTTGCCCGCCTCGCCGCCGACGCCGGGGCCGCCGAAGACGTCGGGCATCCGGGCGACGAGCTGGCGATTGTGCACGCCGTCCCAGGGCTCGTCGAGCCTGTACTCCTTGGAGAATTCCGACAGGTTGAGGTACGGCAGCAGCTCCACGCGCCAGCTATGCGGCGTCTTGCCGTCGGGCCCGAGCACGACGGCCGGCGGGAAGCGGCCGTGCGCGGCGCGGTAGTCGTTGAGGGCCTTGCCGATCCGCCGGAGGTTGTCGAGGTTGGCGGACTGGCGGGCCTCCTCCTCGGCGACGGGCAGGGCGCTGAGGATCAGGTCGACCGGGTCGATCTCCGAGGCCAGCCGCAACCGCGCAGTCGTGCCGTCGCGCTCGACGGTCGCGGTCTTGAGCAGGTCGTCCGCGAGGTCGGCGACCTGTTGTATGATGAAGGCTTCCTTCGTCTTGCCGGGCTGCGCCCCGAACAATTCCATGGCGAGGAGCCGTCGGGCGCCGTCCTTGGCGTTGCGGGCGAGGGTCAGGATCGCGTCGAGCGTCCTGGCGACCTTGTCGACGCCGGCCTCGGAACGGCCCGTCAGCTCGCCCTGGATCGTCAGGGAGCCGGCCGCGTCGACGCCGAGGACGAGCGTGTCGGTCTCCTCCCAGATCGGCGCCAGCGGGAGGGCGAAGAGGGTGGCCTCCGACTGCGTCAGCAACGGGGCGAAGAGCGTGCGGAACCACGCGACGTCCACCACCGCCGCCGCCTGGCCCTTGCCGAGTCGTCGGAACGAGTCGGCCCACGCCGGGGGCGTCTTCCTGCCGTTGTTCCACGACAACGCCCGACGGACGTGCGGCTCGGAGTCGATGACGAGCGTCCGCGCGTCGGGCGTCGCGAAGCAGAGGCCCTCGACGGCCGTCGACTTGAAATACGAATGCCCGGCGTACTTCGCCTCGATGGCCTTTTGCTTGAAGCGGCGGAGCGTCTCGTCCCAGCCGCGGCCCTCGTCGGCGCGGAGGACCAGGCCGCCGTAGTTGAGCGGGAAGAGGGAGTCCGCGTCGTCCTTGAAGGCGTTGGGGCCCTGGCGGGTCATGACGAAGGTGGCCTGCTCGATGGCCTCGGCCGGGACGCCGAGGCTGGCGAACGGGCCCTTGTTCAGGGAGTCGGCCAGGGCCGCCAACTCGGGCCGACTCCCGACGGCCGCGGGACGCACGGCGACGACCACGGCCGCGTCGGCGGGGATGTACGACAGGTCGAAGGGCCGATCGGCCGCGTCGGGCTTGCCGGTCGCCTTGGCCTCGCCCGGCGACGGGCCGGCGACCTGGGCCAGCGCGACGCCGGGGGCGACCGGCCCCCGCAACGCGGCGGCCACGACGCCGAAGGTCGTCAAGAGGCCGATGGTCGCCACGCGGGCGCCTCGAGAAAGGTGATGGGAACGCGGGCTCCGTCCGTCGCGCAGCATCTCGATTCTCCTGAGAAAGGTCCCCCGGGTCGGGAGGAACGAACGCGCGGGCCAGGCCGCCGGCCGGGCATCCTGCCGCAAGGCCAGGCCCGCGAGGGTCGTCAGGTAGGCCACGCGGCCCCCCGACAAGGTCGCGCCCAGGTCGTCGGCGGCCAGCTCCTGCTCGAGGCGGAGCCGGCCGGCGAACCAGTGCGCCAGCGGTTGATAGAAGCTCAAGGCCAGGCTCGCCTGGGCGAGCAGGGCCGCGCCGAAGTCGCCGCGGCGGATGTGCGCCAGCTCGTGCGCCAGCACTACGCGCCGCTCGGCCTCGAGCCAGTGGCGCCAGTCGCGTGGCAGCAGCACGATCGGCCGTCGCCAGCCGATCGTCGCCGCGGTCGTGAGGAATGCGGACTCGCGCAACTCGACCGTCGCGCGACAGCCGATCGCGGCCCGAAGCTCCTCGACCAGATCGATCAGGCGCCGGTCGACGACGGGGACGCTCCGCGCCCGACATGCGCGGACCGTCGCCAGGCCGATCGCCAGGCGGACGAGGCCGAACCCCGTCGCCGCGATCATCCCCAGCGCCGCCCACGCCGGCCATCGCCAGCCCGGTGTCTCGCCGGAAGGCCCGGCAACATGGGTCGAAATCGAGGAATCGGTGGATCGCTCGGGCCTCGCGGCGGCCGCCCGCAACCTGGGCGGAGGCGCGGCGTGCAGCCGGGGTCGAGGAAGGATCGACGGCGGCTTGATCGCGGACGGGAGAATCCTTGGCGGTCTCGTCGCGATCCGGGGGACCACCAACCCGCGGGACGGCCAGGGCGCCAGGGCCAAGGCGGGGACGATCGCCAGGCCGACGAGGCCGGCGAGCGCCGCGAACGACCGGCCCGCCGGGCCGCGCCGGCCGAGGGCCGCGTAGACGACGACCACGACCGCCGCGAACGCCGCGCCCCGCAGCGCCACGACGACCAGCGCCAGGCCCAACTCGTTCATCGCCCCGACTCCCGGCCGCGGAGGACCTCCTTCAGCAGCGCCCGCTCCTTCTCCGAGAGGCCCCGCTGCTCCATCAGCCGCACGAGCAACTGCTCGCGCGACCCCCGGAAGACCCGCTCGATCACCTCGCCGAGCAGCTTCCGCGAGACCTCCTCGTAGCTCCGCGCCGGCCGATACCGCGCCGGCCGCCCGTCCTGGACCGCCACGAGGAACCCCTTCTCCGCGAGGATCCGGATCAGGGTCGAGACCGTCGTCATCGCGCGGTCGATCCCCGACGCCGCCAATGTGTCGCGCACCTGGGCGACCGTCGCCTCGCCCCGGTCCCAGACGACGTGCATCACCTCCAGCTCGCGGCCCGTCAGCTCCCTCGCCTTCGGCCTGCCCATCGCCCGGCCCCTCCGTGGTCCAATTTTGGTTTTTTAGTCGCCGGGATCGTACCGACAGCCGGGAGGGGTGTCAAGGCGGCGATCGGCCCACGCCACGTCCCCCCAGGCGTGAGCACCGATCACTCGCCCCCGTCCCCCAGTCCATCACCGAACTCGACCCGCGAACCGACGGGCACGTCCGCCGTGCTCAGCCCGGGGAAGAAGAAGCTGACGGTCGCCCCGTGATCGCGGACGTCCTCGATCCGCGCGCGGGTCGTGCGGCCGGAATCGTCGCGGAGCCGGACGGTGCGGCCGACGAAGCCCGGCAGGTCCGACGGCCTGTAATCCTCGAGGATCACCACCAGGCCGGGCGCGTGGTCGACGGGAAGGGACGCCTTGATCTCGATCGTGTCGATGACCCGGACGCTGGCGGGCGACTCAACCCGACGTGTCTCGAGGCTTGGGCCGGATGCGCGTCCCACGGGGATCAACTCCCGATTCGCTCATGGATCGTCGATGGGTTCAAACCGGATCGCCTGGAAGGGTCACTCTTTGTCGGCTCC
>DASZMJ010000582.1:0-8733 GCA_035551935.1 Isosphaeraceae bacterium | reverse complement strand
CCACGACGGTCCCCAGCCCCAGCCAGCGCTGCAGGAGCGACTGCTTGATGTAGACGTCGTCGACCTTGAGCAGCTCCATCTGGTCGCGGCGACGGTTCAAGACGCCGGTCGCGACGAACAGACGGCGGTTGGTCAGGTGATAGTGGTGGCCGAACCGGGCCAGGATCACCCGACGGAGCAGGACCACGAGGCCGAGGCCCAGCAGGATGCCGAGGATGACGGTGATCGCCGGGGCGACGCTGGGCTGCGAGGTCCCCCAGGTGGCGACGGCCAGCGCGAGCCAGCCGATCACGAGGAGGCCTGTCAGCAGGAAGCGAAAGAGGAAGTTCTTGAGCGAGTAGCGGGCCTCCCAGATCGTCTCCTCGCCGTCGATGCCCGTGGCCGGTCGATCGCCGGCCGGCTGCTCGCCCTCGGTCGCCTGCGGCACCTCGGCCGGCGCAGGCGCCTGCGTGGCGGCCGGCGCGGGCTCCTCGACCACCGGCTCGGCCGACGCGGGGTGGGCCATCGTCACCTCGCTGGTGATGACCTGCGTCGGAGTATTCGGATCGGCCATCGGATCGGCCATCGGTGTCCTCCCCAACTCTCGGCCTCGAGGGCCCGGGCGGGCGCCTTGCCCACCGCTCGGCGCCCGGCCCGCCTCGAACCGACCTGTGGAGCAAATCTCGGGCCACGAGCCGACGGCCGGGCGTCCGCTTGCCCGGAGGGGAACCGGCGTCGGGGCGATGAGCAGGGAGTTGCCCGTCAGCACGATGACGGCGACGCGGGCCCGCCGTCGGCGCCGCTCAAGGGGCCGCGAGCCGACCCGCCAGGGCGCGGAAGGCCGCGACCCGGGCCGCGGGGACGCGGGGGAAGTCTTCCCAGAGGAAGGCCTTGAAGGCCGCGTCGCCGCGACGGTCGAAGAGCTGGAAGGAGTAGGTGACGACGTCGCTGTCGTGCCCGCGCTTCTCGACGGCGAAGACGGCATCGATCTCCTCGGCGAGGATGTGCATGTCGAGCGTGTCGGTCTGGACGTTGAAGAACGGGCCGGTCTCGGAGTAGCCGCCGAAGGTGCCGACCGACTCGATGACCGCCGCCCGGCTCCGGACGAAGACCCGCAACGGGCCGAGCTCGGGCAGGCCGTCCATCAACGGTCGGAAGGCGGCGTCCCCGAGTCGGACGATCGGCCAGCGGCCGACGAGGGCCTCGACGACGGCCCGCTCGGCGACGCCGAACGACCGCGCGGCCATCATCGTCAACCGTGAGGGGTCCGCGGCGAACCAGGCGCGGATCGCCTCGACGGTGGCCGCGTCGGGGCCCGGGTCTCGTCCTTCGTCCCTCATCGCGCGCCGCTCCAGGTCCCTTCGGGCCGGCCCCGCCGCGGGCCCCACACACTAACACGGCCGGCCCGCCGCGGCGAGACCCGAGGTCGTCGCGATCGCGAATGTTCGCGGAGAGTCCTTGCGACGCGGCCGGTCGGGGGGTAGCATGTATTGGGTCCACCGACGCATCTTCCCGACTTTCCCGCGCCGCGTTGCCGGCGGCCCGACCGGGCCCGCCGACCGCCCGAATCCGGGCCCGCAGACGACGGCCGAGGCCGCCGACCCGCGCATCGCACCGTCACGCTCCGCACCGCCAGGCCCGAGTCGACCCCGGCCAACGCCGGGCCCACGGCCGGGTTGACGAGAGGCAGGCCCATGCCGAAGCCGGAGTCGATCGAGGAGTTCCTGGGGTTCGTCCGCCGCAGCGAGCTGCTCGAGCCGGCGACGCTCGAGGCGGCCATCGCCGCCCTCCGTCGCGAGAAGAACCCGCCGGACACCCCGAAGCGGTGGGCCCGCGCCCTGGTCAACATGGGCCTGCTCACCTTCTTCCAGGCGCAGGAGTTGCTCGACGGCCGCTACCGCAACTTCTTCGTCGGCGGCAAGTACAAGGTGCTCGAGCGCATCGGCGCGGGGGGGATGGCCGCCGTCTTCCTCTGCGAGCACCGCGTGATGCGGCGGCTCGTCGCCCTGAAGGTCCTGCCCGACGACTGGGCCGACAAGCCCCAGGCGCTGGCCCGGTTCCACCGCGAGGCCCGCGCGGTGGCCCAGTTGCAGCACCCCAACATCGTCGGCGCCTTCGACGTCGACCAGGCCAGCTCGGTCCACTACATCGTCATGGAGTTCGTCGACGGCAACGACCTCGAGGGGGTCGTCCGGCTCGGCGGGCCGTTGGCGGTGAACCGGGCCTGCGAGTACGTCCGCCAGGCGGCCGAGGGGCTCCAGCACGCCCACGACGCCGGCCTCGTCCACCGCGACGTCAAGCCGGCCAACATCCTGGTCGACCGCGCCGGCACCGTGAAGGTGCTCGACCTCGGCCTGGCCCGCTTCGCCCGCGAGGAGCACGACGGCCTGACCAAGCAGGGGGACGTCCACGCCCTGCTCGGCACCTACGACTACCTCGCCCCCGAGCAGATCCTCGACAGCCACGACGTCGACGTCCGGGCCGACATCTACGGCCTGGGCGGGTCGTTCTATTACCTCTTGACCGGCCGGAGCCCGTTCCAGGACGGCTCGACGATCCAGAAGCTCGCCTGGAGCCGGACCCGCGACCCGGACCCGATCCGCGACTTCCGGCCGGACGTGCCCGACGGCGTCGTCGCGGTGCTCGAGAAGATGATGGCCAAGGAGCCGGCCGATCGGTATCAGGAGCCGCGCGCGGTCGCCGAGGCGCTGGCCCCGTTCGCCGCCGGCGCCGAGGTCGTGCCGACCGAGGCCGAGCTGCCCCGGCTCAGCCCCGCGGCCCGCAAGGCCAGCCTCTCGGGCGTGACCCGGCCGCCCACCCCCCGGCCCGCTGTCGCCCCGTCGACCAACGGCCGCCCCAAGGCCGCCGCACCCACTCCCGCGCCGAAGCCCGCGCCCGCACCCGCCTCCGGGCGGTCGTCGACCGCGTCGCGGCCGGTCCCGCCGCCGTCAACATCCGCGGGCCCGGGCCCGGCCGCCGCGAAGGGGTCGTCGTCGGGCTCGACGCGCCGGCCCGCGTCGAAGGCGCCCTTGAAGACCTTCGATGAGTCCCCCGCGTCGCGGCCGGCCCCGCCTCCGCCATCCGCATCGCCCCGCGCGAATGCCGTCCCGGCGACCCGGCCGGTCCGCATCCCGGCCTGGGTCGAGGAGGCCGACGTTCTGCCGGCGCCGGCCCCGTTGCCCCGGGTCGGCGGCCCCGCCACCTTTGGCCGGACCCGGACGGTCCGGACCGTCTCGACCCGCTCGCGGCTCAACACGAAATCGGCCCTCGTCATCGCCGGCGCGAGCTTCCTGATCCTCGGCGGCGTCTCCGGAGGCTGGCTCGCGATGACCGCCTCCGCCAACAAGGCCAACGACGACTCGCCCGCCGCCTCGACGGGGCGGGACGCGGGCAACCTCGACTCCATGGCCGCCGACCTCGCCCACCGGCTCTCCCTGCTGAACGACGACCCGGTCGCCTGGAGCGAGCGGGCCGGAGTCGATTACCAGGTCGTCCGGTCCGAGGGCCTCTTCGACCGCGTCGTCAAGCTTCGGCCGGACGATTCCCAGCTCTATGTCGCCCGCGCCCGCTACCGGGCGCGGACGGGCAAGCTCAAGGAGGCGCTGCTCGACTACGAGCAGGTGTTCGAGAAGAAGCCGATGGGGGACAACGCCACCGAGTACGCCTGCGCACTGCTCCTGCTCGGCGACCACGAGCGCTACGCCAAGTTCTGCGAGCGCGTCGGCCAGCGGGCCGACGCCGGCTCCGACACGTTCGGGTACTACATCGCCGCCCGCGTCACCAGCCTCGCCCCGGCCGAAGGCGTCGACCCGGAGCGGGCCATCCGCTGGGCCGAGCAGGCGCTGGCCAAGGACCAGGGCTCGGCGCACTTCCACCACGTCCTCGGCCTGGCGCTCTACCGTGCCGGCCGGCTCGACCAAGCCGCCGAGCGGATCCAGAAGTCGATCGAGATCACGCCCGGCTGGCAAGGGGTCGGCCAGAACTGGGCGGTGATGGCCATGATCCGGATCAAGCAGAAGAACGCCGAGGAGGCGAAGGGCTGGCTGGCGCGGACCGACGCCCCGCTGGGCACGTCCTACGACGGGCCGAGGTCGATCCCGCCGGCCGACTGGCTCGAGATGAAGGTCCTCCGCGGCGAGGCCGACGCCCTGCTCATCAAGCCTTGACCCCCAGGCCGAGCGCCCGCTCCAGCCAGGCGATCAGGTCGCGCGCGTAGCGCGACGGGTCGGGCTCGAACTCGAGCGTGTGGTGCGCCTCGGAGTATTCGATCACCTCGCGGCGGTCACTCCCCATCCGGCCCACCAGGGCCTTCGTCTTCGCGTTGTCGACGATCCGGTCCTGGCCGGCGAGCATCAGGAGCATCAGCTGCCGGACCTTGGGCAAGGCCCGCCGGACTCGGCGGTCGATGATCACGCTGGCCGTCAGGAGCCTCGCCGTCGCGGTCCGCAGGCCCAGGGAGTCGTCGGCGATGAACGCCCGACCGGCCGGGCTGGCGGTGAACAGGGCGGGGTCGCTCAGGGGGATCGGGAACCGCTTGCGCGGGTTCGACAGCATCGCCGCGGCGATCCCGAGCCGCTCCCGCAACGGCACGCCGACCCGGGGCGTCAGGCCGGGGCAGATCAGGGCCAGGGCCGCGACCAGGTCGGGCCGCTCGGCCGCGGCGAGCACGCCGAGCTTGGCCCCCCAGCTAATCCCCGCCAGCGCGATCGGCTCCGGGCCCAGCGTGTGGAGGTGCTCCAGCCGCTCGATCAGGTCCAGCACCAGCCGCCGCGCCGAGGGCGTGTCGCCCCGGTCACGACCGTTGGCACCCGAGCCGCGGCGGTCCGGGAAGTGCGCCTCGAAACCCGCGCCCGCCAGGGTCCGGCCCAGGTCGTGATACCAGCCGCCGTGGCTCTGCACCCCGTGAACGACCACGACCCGCCCCCCCACCGGCCCCGCCGCCGGCCAGACGCGGACGGCGATCGGGTAGCTGTCGCTCGACTCCTGCACCTCCTCCCTAATCATCGACGCGCTCGCTTTCGATCAATAATCGATGTGCCGTTGCATGACCGTAAGTCGCTCGAGCCGCTCGGGGACGACCGTCACGCCCAGGCCCGGCCCGGCGATCGGCCGGGCGCGGCCGCCGAAGCCGAAGGTGGGGTCCTCGGCGGTGAGGTTCTCAGCCAGGACGTGGCGGTCGTACGACCCCTCGAGGTAGCGGAGGCCGTCGACGTTGCACGCCAGGTGCCGGCCGAGCGCCGACAGCAAGGCCGTCTCTCCGGGGTGGCAGCCGAGCTGGAGGCCGATCCCTTCCCGCTTCGCCAGGGCCATGATCCGCAACGTCGGCGCCAGGCCGCCGCACTTCGAGAGCCGGACGTTGAATAGGTCGGCCGTCCTCGACCGGATCGCCGCCTCGGCGTCGGGCAGGCCGCAGAGCGACTCGTCGAGCATGACCGGCACGCCGAGCCTCGGCCGCAATTCGGCCAGGGCCTCGACCTCCGCATGCGGCAACGGCTGCTCCAGCGCCGTCGGCCGCGCGGGCAAGAGCGGGCGGACCCGGTCGAGGACCTCGGCCGCCGGCCACGCCTCGTTGGCGTCGATGCGGAGGTCCATCCGCCGTCCCAGGATCGCCCGGAGTTTTTTCAATCGCAACGGGTCGTCCTGGCCGGCGACGCCGACCTTGACCTTCACCTGCGCGAAGCCATAGAGCCACATCTTCCAGGCCGAGACGCGCTCCTTCGCCTCCGACTCCGCCGTGATCGCCCCGCTGTACCGGACCGGCCCCGGCCCTCCGGTCGCGAGGCCCTCGGCCCCGGCGAGCAGGCGGACCGCGTCGCTCGCCGATCGGCCGAAGTGACGGCCGAAGGCGTCGATCAAGGCCGTCTCCAGCGCGCACCGCGCCGCGTTGCCGAACATGCCCCGCGGATCGGCCTCGATCTCGGGCAATCTCAGCGCCCCGACCGCCCGCACCGCCGCCTCGAAGTCCGCCGTGTCGCCGACGTGCCTCGCCGCGTCGAACCCCTCCAACGCGGCGACGGCCGACGCGATCGTCTCGCCCGTCACGTACGGCCTCGGCACCCCCTCGCCGAAGCCCACCGTCCCGTCGTCCAGCGTCGCGCGCACGACCAAGCTGTCGCTCGCCGACCGCTCGTGCGAGGCGTGCCGGATCGCCTTCTTCAAGGGGACCGCGACGTGGAACAGGGCGATCGATCGGACTCTCATCGGGCCCGGTCGGCGGCCGCCCGGCCCGACCCTCTACGTGAGCAATTCAACGGGAGGTCCCGGAAAGTGGCCAGTCGCGCATCGTTCGTCAGGAACCCGCCGCACCCGCCGAGGGCGGCGGTCGCGAGGTGCATCGAATCGGCAAGCCCATATCTGTGAAGGGCTCGATAGTAAGTCGCCCGCTCGAAGACCGCGCTCGTGATCGGCAGCCGGATCAAGCCCGGGGCGACCAGGAGCTTCTCGTAATCGTCGCGGAGGGCCGAGTCGCCGGTCCGGATCGGCTTGATGAGGCATTCGAGGCAGGTCAGGTCGCTGATCGCCGGGCGATCGCCCGCCGCGTCGAGCCGACGGAGTCGGGCGAGGGCCTCGGATCGGAGGGCCGGCTCACCCTCGATCGCAGAGATCAAGATCACCGTATCGAGATAAATAAGCATCCGGACGCTCAACGTCGAGCGGAGGGCAGGGCGAACGCACGTGTTTCGCAAATCCTTGTCCTGCAAGGATTTGCAATCTAGTGCACGGAATTCAACTAGTCGCAAGTTCTTTGCAGACAAGGATTTGTGAATTAGATGCGTTTGCCCTGGAGCGGAGGGCCGATCCGTCCGATCGTCGATGGCCCGCCAACGAGCTTCATAGTCAGGGTCCTCCCGCTGCGCGGCGACCTCCGCGTCGATGACGGCCCGCAGCAGGCCCGCGGGATCGAGTCGCCGTCGCTCCTGCTGGATCGCTTCGAGGGTCTCCAGCCAGGCGGGGCCACCGGACTCCGCCTCCCCGGCCGGCAGGAGGATGATGTGGACGGGGCCGGGGGGGAAGTCGGCGGGGGCATCCTGGATGAGGCGACCGTCCGGCGTAATCGTCCCTCCGAGGCCCGATCGCGCGTCGAACTGTCCGCCCCACACACCGCCCTCGAACGGTTGCATGGATCTTCCTCCCCGGTCCTCGGGACGAAAAACGATTCCACGGCTATTCTATCTCGGCGCGCCCCGCCTGTCATCCCGGCGACTTGATGGACAGGTGAGTCGCAAATTCAATAATAAATTAAATAAAATCCTATGAGCCCGAGTATGATCCCCCCGGCGATCCCGAGCCGGCGCTCCCAACGCCGGCCGCCGTCGCGATCGACGACGAGGCGGCCGAGCCGGGCGGTGACCAGGCCGACGGCGACGAGCACCGCGGCCATCCCGAGGCTGAAGGCGCCGACCAGGGCGACGCCCAGCGACAAGCGGCCGATCGCCTCGGCGACGACGACCAGCAGGACGGCGTCCCAGCACGGCACGATCCCCCCCGCCACCCCGAGGCCGACGAGCCCGCGGGTTCCGACCGACCCCGCGCCCGGCCCGTCATGTTCGCCCAGGCCCGCCAGGTGCCGGCCGAGCCGCCAGAGGCCGATCGCGGCGATCGTGAAGCCGGCCGCGCGGGCGAGGGTCGCGTTGATCTCGGCGTAGCGTCGCGACTGCGTCAGCCAGAGCCCCACCGCCACGAGCAAGACCCCCGCCATGTGCGTCGCCGTGACGATCAAGGCCAGCGCGACCCCGCGGGCCCACGACCCCCGCCCGCCGAGGGTCGCCGCCGCGACCAGCGTCTTGCCGTGCCCCGGCTGAATCGCGTGCGCCGCCCCGAGCCCGACGGCCAGGAGCCCCAGCCACGCCCAGGACACCCCCTCCAGGCGGTCGAGCAAGGCCGACAGCCGCCCCGACGTCGGCCCCAGCCGCGCCGGCGCCGGGGCCGGCTTCGGGCCGGGGCCCGGCTTCGCCTTCGAGCCGGGGACGACCGCCGGCCGCCCGACGATGGCCGTCGGGGCGTTGAAGGTGACGACCACGGCCTTCGTCCGCCCCTCCTCCTCGTCCGAGAGCATCCAGACGGGACGGGTCGGGATCTCCCCGACGTCCTCGGGCAGCTCATCCCCCCGGACGATCGCTCCGTCGCGACCCCGGATCGCCAGCCGGCTGGTCCCCTCGCTCGAGGCGAAGTTCGTGTCCCGGATGGAGAGCTTTCCTCGGCCTGGCAAGGGGCCGACGAGGCGGAACGTGTATCTCGGATGCCCCTCGATGACGAGGTCGTACCCCGTGCAGCGCAGCGCCACCTCCTTGCCATCGGCGGCCACGAGCAAACCCTTGGCGTTCAATGGCCCGGTCACTTCCCCGTAGCGTTCGAAGAGGGCCCGGCGGTCCCCCTCGGGCAAGGCCCCGTTGAGCGACCGGAGGTCGCGCGCGAGGGTAAGCTCGGCGAGGCTGACCTCATACTCGACCTCCAGCCTCCCCGGTCTGACGGTGGCCTGGATCGACCGATCGACCTGCGCGTTCGGGATATCATGCCCCCGCGCCGTCGTCCCCAGGCCCGCGACCGACACGATCACCGCCGCCGCCACGATCCTCATCGTCCCCCACTCCATCGCCCTTCCCGGATCCGCCCCGGGTGCGGTAATTGTTTCTGGTCCGACTGGGGCATCTGGGATAACCGGGCGATCTCACCCTCACGGAGGTCTCCCGATGTACCCGCGCACGATCGAGGTCTGCAACGAGCGGGAAGCCGCGGCTCTCGAGCAAGCGTTGG
>DASZMJ010000581.1:0-2433 GCA_035551935.1 Isosphaeraceae bacterium | reverse complement strand
CCGTCGTGTCGTTGGCGACGAACAGGTCGACGAGCCCGTCCTCGTCGACGTCGGCCGCGACGACGCCCAGGCCGCGGCCGTTCGCGTCGACGATCCCCGCCTCGGCCGTGACGTCGACGAAGCGGCCACCGTCGTTGCGATAGAGCCGGTCGGGCTCGGACGGGAACGGGTGGGGCATGCAGTAGTCGAACCGGAGCATCGGGTCGGCCGGGCTGCCCCCGCCCGACTTCCTGGGGCAGAGCGGCGGGTGCTCGGCGTCCCACTTCAGGTAGTGGCAGACGTAGAGGTCGAGGTCGCCGTCGTTGTCCAGGTCGGCCAGCGCGGCCGAAGTCGGCCAACCTCGGTCTCCGGCCAGGCCGAATCGTGAGGTCGCGTCCTCGAACGTCCCGTCGCCACGGTTGCGGTAGAGGGCATACGACCTCCAGCGGGTGATGAAGAGGTCGGGATGCCCGTCGTTATCGACGTCGCCGACGGCCACTCCGTGCCCGTAGCCGCGGGGCATGCGCGAGATCCCCGCGGCCTCGCTGACGTCCTCGAACGTGCCGTCGCCCCGGTTGCGGAAGAGGCGGTCGCCGGTGTTGGGCGAGTCGGCCCGGGGCGGGAAGGGCCCGCCCTGGACGAGATAGACGTCGAGCCGGCCGTCGCCGTTGTAGTCGAGCAGGCCGACGCCGCCGGCCGTCGTCTCGGGGAGCTGGCGGAGCGGCGATGCGCCGTTGTCGAACGTGAAGCGGAGGCCCGCGGCCTCGGCATCATCGCGGAAGCTGGGCACGACGGAACGGGCGACCGCTGGGACCGTCGCGACGGCCGCCGACGGGCGGCCGGCCAGACGCTCGGCGAGCGACCCCGCGCTTGCCGGCGGTCGGTCGGGGCTCCGGTGGCTCGCCAGGCGAGCGAGGGCCGCCGTCGCGTCGGCGTCCGTGGAATCGCGGCGGGCGGCGAGCTCCCACCAGTTGTAGGCTTCGAACGGCCGGCCGAGCGTCTCGGCGAGCCGGGCCAGCTCGGCGAAGCCCTCCGTCGGGGTCGACTCGGCGAGCAGCCGGCGATAGCGGTCCTTGGCGCCGTCGAGTTCGGCCTTGCGCCGCCTCAATTCCGCCGCGCGATCGGACTGGCCGGTCTCGTAGCAGAGGACGGCGAGCCGTTCGAACGCGGCCGGGTCGGCCGGCCCGATCTTGATGCGGTCCTCGAGCGACCGTCGCTGCTCCTCACGATCTCCGGCCTTCTCGGCGAGCCAGGCGCGGAGATCGAGCCAGTCGGCCTCGCGGAGGGCGTCGGCCGGGATGTGCTCGAGCGCCCGGGTGGCCTCGCCCGGGTCGTCGGCCGAGCGGGCCAGGCGCAACCGCGCCAGCCAGACGGCCGGGTCGTCGGGACGCCGTCGCGTGCACGCCTCGAGCCGGCGGCGTGCCTCATCAAATCGGCCTTCGAGCCGGTCGAGGCCCGCCTGGGCGAGCCAGACCCGGTCGTCGTCGGGGGCCTTCGCCGCGGCCTCGTCGACGACCTTGCGGACGGGCCCGACCTGCACGGGCGCGTCGTCGATGAGCCAGAGGTGGCGGACCTCCGCCGCCGGGTCGCGCCACTGCTGCCAGCCGTCCTCGACGACCCTGCGCATCGCATCGTAGCGCGACTCGGTGAAATAGAGCTGCGAGAGCGTGTGCCTGATCTCGAGCCGGTTCGGCCCGGGCTCGCGCAGCGCGGCCTCGAGGATCGGCTCGGCGTCGGCGTAGCGGCCGAAGTCGCCCGTGAGGGTGCGAGCCCTCGCCAGCGCCACGCGGGCCGACCCGGGCGACCCCGGCGCGACCTTCGCCCAGGCGTCGAGCGCCTCCTTGTAATGACCTGCGGCGTGCTCGCAGGTGCCGAGCAGGTCGGCGACCTCGGGGTCGGACTTGCGATTCTCGGGCAGGTCGGCCAGCCACCGGCGGGCCTCCGCGAAGTGGCCCGACGCCACCTCGCCGCGGGCCTGCTCGAGCCCGTCGGCGTAGCGGTGGGCCAGGATCGATCGCCGGAGAACCCAGGTCAGGGCGCAGGCGCCGACGATGAGGCAAACGATCGTGATGGAGCGACGCATCATGACGGCACCGTAGGGCAGGCCCAGTCCGATCGGTACCTGCCCTACACGACACGGGAATCAGGTCGACACTCGTGGCAGCACCGTCTGAAGGGCCGTCACTTCGCGGGCGTTTTCGCGGCCGGTGCGCCGGGCGCCGCCGGCATGCCCATCTTACCCGGCGGGGGGATCTTCGTCGCGACCTGCGACCCCTCGTTCGGGTTCGGCGTGGCCGCGTTCGGCGTGCCCTCGCTGCCGCAGCCCGCGAGGGCCATCCCGAAGGCGACGACGCCCATCCAGGCAAGCTTGTGGCTCATCCGTATCTCCTCGATGTTGATGGGAGCGAGACAGAGGTCAACCCCGCCGGGCCGCCGACGAGGCTTCGAAACCGG
>DASZMJ010000580.1:0-20686 GCA_035551935.1 Isosphaeraceae bacterium | reverse complement strand
CGCCGCCCCGCAACTCCTGCCACCCCGCCGCGCTCGGTGACTGGCACATTCTCCACAGCATGGCTACATTAACGGCTGTCTGGGGTCAAACCCGTGGGCCCCATCGCGGCGCGGGCCCCGTCTTCGCTGGGGTGGCGACATGATCGGACTGCTGGTCGGGGCGGGCATCCTGGGGCTGATCGTCGCCGGCATGGAGCAGGACGAGTTCCCGGGCTGGGGCAACATGATCCTCGCGGTCCTCGCGGCGATCGTCCCGGCGGCGCTCATCAATGCGCTGCTGCCGCCGGGCCTGTTCTTCATCGGCCTGGCCGTCGGGGCCGTGTGCGCGGGCTTCGCGATCTCGGCGACGTGCGGGATGACCGTGAAGCGGGCCAGCATCGCCGCCGGCATCTACCTGGGCATCCAGGTCGCTATCTCGCTCGCCTTCAGGGCGCTGAGGGGTTGACGGCGGGGCACGACCATCGGCGGGGTCGCGATGCCCGCGACACGGCGGCCCGCCGGGGCCCGTCGGGAGGCGGCGGCGGCTTGACCGGCCGGGGTGGAGCCCATAGGCTTTGCGGTCGGCGGCGGGCACGCCGAAGCCATGTCCTTCAACACGCTCGATCAACGCGCGGAGGAGGCCTGGACCACGGCCCTGCCCGCGCAGGGAGAGGCATCGATGCGACGCCGAACCTTCCTCATGCTCCAGCTCGTCCCGCTCGTCTGCCTCGCATTCGCGCCGATGCAACGTCCCGCGGCCCCGAAGGCGGAGACGCCGGAGGGCGTCGCGGACAAGGGCTTCGAGGCGATGAAGGCGGGGCGCTACGACGACTTCGCCAAGACGATGCACCGTAGTGCCCTCAAGACGTTCAAGGCGGGGATGATCGAGCTCGCCGAGATGGCCGAGGCCGACGGCAATCCGGACGAGTTCCTGACGCTCTTCGACGGCGTGAAGGACGTCCCCGCGCTCAAGGCGCTCGACGACGCCAAGGTCTTCGCCGCGTTCCTGCGCGGGGTCGAGAAACGCGACCCGACCTTGAAGAAGACCATCGCCGGTGCCGACCGGGAGGTGCTCGGGCACATCAACGAGGGCGACGACCTCGCCCACGTCGTCTATCGCCTCAAGCTCAAGGTGGACGGCAAGGACGTCTCGAGCATGCAGGTCGACACCCTCCGGCGCGACGGCCGCGGCTGGGGCCTGGAGCTGCGCAGCGAGCTCCAGGCGATGACCGCGGACATGCGCCGCGCCTTCGAGGCCCGCAAGCAGGGCAAGGACCCGCTCGACGCCGTCGGCGACCTCGCCAAGGGCGCCGGCGAGCCGAAGATCACCGTCCTCGGCTCCGTCGCCGAGGGCCAAGGCGTCGCGCACGTCGTCTACCGCGGCTCGCGGACGATCGGCAAGACGACCGCCTCCAAGCTCAACGTCCTCACCCTCAAGAGCGGCGAGCCCGGCTGGGACCTCCTCCAGAAGGGGGACAAGGCCGGGCTCGCGAAGTTCCTCAAGGAGAACCCGCCGCTGAACCCGTGAGCGGTCGGCAGGCCCGGCCTTCTTGCCGCCGCTCAGCGGGTGGCGGGGAGGCCGTGGAGGAGCAGGAACAGGAGGACGGCGACGAGGAAGGCCAGGCCGACGAGGACCAGGATGCCCTGGAGCAGGAAGATGCGACGGAGCTTGGCGAACCCCTCGACGAGGTACGCCTGGTCGGCCGTGTCGGTCGTGGCGAGGCCCTGGAATGCGCGGGCCGCCTGGAGCGACCAGGCCCCGATCAGGGCGTGGATCACGACGTCGAACAGGTGCCCGGCGTTGCGCATCGGCGCCAGGAGGATGACGAAGTTGGCGGCGGCCGCCACGATGTTGAGCCAGCCGACGACCGACAGCCAGACGGCCAGCCCCCTGATGTGGCCCTCGGCCTCGACGCTGAACGGGATGCGGGCCAGCTCCCGATCCCCCGGCACGCCCTCGCCCGTCGCCATGTCCGCACCCCCTCGGGATCAGGATACCGCCCGGTATTTGACGACGAGGACCACCCCCGCGGCGATCGCCACGAGGAGCGCGGCGACCCCGAGCAAGACGCTGACCTTCACGTAGGTCTTCAGCCGCAGCAGGCCCGACGCCGTGTAGTCGACGTCGGCCTCGTCGGTGCGGGCCACCTGCTCGAAGTCGTCGGCCGCCTCGTACAGCACGTAGCCCAGCACCATCCCCACGACCGACAGCAACAGGGCGAAGACGCCCAGGGCGCCGAACCAGAGCCGGTTCTCGGCGACGAACCGCTCGACCCTGGCGAAATCCGGCCGCCCCGTGCTCATCCCGGCCCCGACGAAGATCAGGGCCACCAGCACCAGGAACCCGGTGAAGAAGCTGGCGCCGATCTTGACGGCGCCGACGAACCGCATCCAGCGCGCCATGCTGAGGATCATCAGCTCGTCCCGGCGCAGGAACGGGATGCGCGACAACGCCCGCTCGCCCACGGCCCCGCCTCCTCGCTCGCGATCGGACCTATCCTCGGGTCCATCCCGCCCGCCGCCGCGCGGCGCGGCGGCGGGCCAGCCGTCACGATCTCACAACCGTCACTCGCTCGCAAGCGTCGGGTGGCAGCGGACCGCAACCCCGGCCACCCATCCGGGGAGACCCCGCCTGATCGGGCCGGCTCCTGCCGCTGATCCCCCGGGTCCCTCTAATGTTTCTTGAAACGATATGTCACCTCAATCAAGAAACATTCCGATGAGTTTGGCTACCCCCTGGACACGGGATCGCCGACGGGGTCAAATACACCGTCGAGGAAGCAACGACTAGGGATGGCTCCTTCCAAATAAACATTCGTTCATGAACATTGCCTAAGATAGCAATCCGTCCGATGCCCCCGGCGCCGCCAGAGCCGCCGGCCGCCGCGGGGACCGATCGTTTCCAGGGGTTCCGGCACGACGCCGGCGGGACGCTCGAGGGATGAGCCACGGCCGGCCTGGCGAGGGTGCGCGATCCGATCGTCCCTGCGACCGCAAGGGGCCGGCCCACGTCCGATCGTGAGGAGACGGTGCGATGACCGAGCCGGAGCTGAGAGACCACATCAGCCGACTGATCGACGCGATCCTGCCCGACGTCGAATCCCTCGACGACGCCGGCGCGGCGGTGTCGATCCTGATCGCCTGCCTGACCGCCCAGCGCGACGGCCGACTCGACGACCTCGCCCGGTCGGCCTGGGCCCACCTCGACCGGGCCCGGCACCCCGCCGCCGCCGCCGCCGCGCCGACGATCGATCGGCCGGCCGACGTCGGGGCGGATCCGCGCTGGGAGCGCTTCGAGAGGGTCTGGTCCCGATCGACGTCGAGTGAGGACCCGCGCGAGCGGCGGTTCTCGGACCTCTGGTACCGCGCGTTGCTCACCCGCGTCGAGAGCCAGGAGGCATGGCAACGGGCGCGAACATGCGTCGAGGAAAGCCGCCGATGCAGGGCCCTGCGGCCCCTTTGAGGAGGCATCTGCGATGCGATACGAGGCCCTCGCCTCCGGGCTGTCGGGACGGCTCCGCCGGCTCCGTCGCGAGCTGTTCGGCACGAATGGGGCCCCCTTGCTGGCGAGCCAGGTCGGGGTCTCGACCCGCGAGTGGCTCGACTTCGAGTCCGGCGAGTCGCTCCCCGCCGTCGTCCTGGAGCGCCTCGTCGCGACGACCCTCGTCGACCCGATCTGGCTGCTCCGGGGCGTCGGCCCGTGCTACCGCCCGGGCCCGGCTCACCGGCCCGCGCCGGCCGACGCCCCTCCGGACCCGCGCAGCGACTCGAGGCCGGCGGCCGTCGCGACGCTGGTCGGCCGTCGCGTCCGCGTCCCCGCCTGGGCCGAGCTCGGCGACGTGCAGGACACCCCGCCCGTGGGGATCATCTGCGACGTCTTCGACCTCGGCCGCGGCCCGCTCGCCCGCGTCCGCGGCGACGGCTTCGACCTGCACGGCGTCTTCGCGCTCGACGAGGTCGAGCTGCTGGACTGATCCGGAATCGCCCGGAAGTCTTGCCCTTCGTCGGGTCCGCTGTGCGGACCGATCGCTTTGTGGCTCATGGAGATCGGTCCGCACAGCGGACCCTACAAAGAGCGACCGATCCACGCGATCCGGGGAGTCGAGGGCTCGGCGCGCCCGGACCACGTCGACGGACAAACTCAAAATTCTTTGAATCATGAATATATTCAATCCATCATATCTGGAGGCTTTTCGAGGTTGGCGACCGGGGCGGCGCGTTGACGGGGATCAAGCGCTTGTTTAACGTCTGTGGAGGGGACCGAGGGGTTGCGGAGGGTCGTGGGCCATGCGTCGCGAGGGCGAGCGTCCGATCCATTCGCGTCGGGGGCTGTTCCGGGCCGGGGTGGCGCTGGCCGGCGTGGGAGGGCTCGCGCGGGCGGCCTTGGGCGGGTCGAAGGGATCGGGATTGCCGCCGGTGAAGGCGTGCATCTTGGTCTTCTACTACGGCGGGCCGAGCCACCTCGACACGTTCGACCCGAAGCCCGGGGCGCCGGCGGAGGTCCGGGGCGAGTTCGCGACGATCGCCACGAGCGTGCCGGGGCTGCGAGTCGCCGAGCACCTGCCGCAGATGGCGAAGGTGATGCACAAGGTGGCCGTCGTGCGGAGCATGTCGCACGGCTACCGCCTGCACGACTCGGCCTCGATGAAGGTGCTGACCGGCCGCGAGCCGCCGCAGGGCGACCAGGAGCTGTTCGCCCCCGCGCCGCAGGTCTTCCCCAGCTATGGCGGGGCCTTGAGCTATCTCCGCCGCGAGCAACGGCTGGGGGTGCCGTTCGCGGCCTTGCCGTTCGCGTTCCACAACGTCGTGCCGACCCCGTGCCAGGGGGGCGGGTTCCTCGGCTCGGCGTATGATCCGCTCCAGGTGGTCGTCGACGCCGAGACGCGATCGTATCGCGCCGACATGCTCGAGGTCCCCGACGGGCTCACGGCCCCGAGGATGGCGCGGCGGCGGGACCTCCTGGGCGCGGTCGAGCGGGGGGCCTTGCTGGAAGAGCCGGCGGCGCGGATGCGGGGGTTGTACGACCGGGCATACCGGGTGCTCGACTCGGCGGCGATCCGGCGGGCCCTGGCGATCGATCGCGAGGACCCGAGGGTTCGCGAGCGGTACGGGTTCGGCCCGCCGCCGGCGAGCGTGGGCTCGGGCGGGGGCGGGGGCAACGGGGCGGAGCTCGGGTTCGCGAGGCAGATGCGCGGGCAGAACCTGCTGCTGGCGCGGCGGCTCGTCGAGGCCGGCGTGCCGTTCGTGAATGTGTACGACTTCCGCCAGCAGGGGCAGAACTGGGACGCCCACTTCCGGTGCTTCGACCAGCACAAGACCCATTTGCTTCCCCTGGCCGACCGGTCGCTGTCGGCCTTGATCGAGGACCTCGACGCCCGGGGCCTGCTCGACACGACGTTGGTGATCGCGCTGGGCGAGTTCGGCCGGACGCCGCGGATCAACAAGGACGGCGGCCGCGACCACTGGCCCGATTGCTACAGCATCCTCCTGGCCGGCGGCGGCGTCCGCGGCGGCGCCGTTCATGGCGCCAGCGACCGCCTCGGCGCCTATCCCGCGGCCGACCCGGTGACGCCCGCCGACCTCGCCGCGACGATCTACTGGCGGTTCGGCGTCGACCCCCGCACCGAGGTCCACGACGCCAACGGCCGGCCCTTCCCCCTCGCCCTCGGCGAGCCCATCCGGGCGATCTTCGGCTGACTCTTCCCCCCTCTCCCCCTGGGCGGACCGGCCGTCCCTCTCGGGGCGGCGCCGTCGGGGTTCCCGCCGTCGGCCCGCCTTCGTAGCAGGCATGCTCCGCGTGCCGTCCGCCCTCCCACAAAGCTCTTGGGTCCTGGCGGACGGCACGCGGAGCGTGCCTGCGACGGGGAAGAGGGACGGCCGGTCAGCTCCCCCCGGAGAGGGGGAGGAGGTCGTCGTCGCGGCGGGCCGTCGGCCCTGTTACAGTGGGGCGGCCGGGTTGGCCGGGACGACGGGGTCGGGGGGTGTTCCATGAGAAGCCTGCACATTGCCGCGACGATCCTCTCGATCCTCGGCGTCTTCGCCTTGCCAACGGCCGGCGCCGACAAGGCGACGGAGCCGCCGAAGACGTGGGACGCGGGGGCGGTCGACGCGTACGTCGCCGGTTGGGTGAAGCGCGAGGAGGTGGGGGGCCTGGGCCTGGCGGTCGTGCGCGACGGGAAGGTCGTCCTGGCCAGGGGGTACGGCCGGCGGTCGCTGGAGGGGGGGCAGCCGGTCGAGCCGGAGACGTCGTTCGCGATCGGCTCGGTCACGAAGCAGTTCGTGTGCGCGAGCGTCCTGCTCCTGGCCGAGGAGGGGAAGCTGTCGGTCGACGACCCGGTCTCGAAGTACTTCCCCGACCTGACCCGGGCCGGCGACATCACGCTCGCGCAGCTCATGAGCCACACCTCGGGCTATCCGGACTATTACCCGCTCGACTTCATCGACCGCCGGATGGCCAGGACGATCGAGCCCGACGCCCTGATCCGCAAGTACGCGAGCGGCCCGCTCGACTTCCCGCCCGGCACGCGGTGGTCGTACAGCAACACCGGCTACATCCTCCTCGGCCGCGTCGTCGAGAAGGCCGGCGGCATGCCGCTCGGCCGGTTCCTCGAGACGCGGCTCTTGAAGCCCGCCGGGATGACGACGGCGGCGCTCGACCCGGAGCCGTCGGCGGGGGCCTCGACGCGTGCCCGGGGTTCCACATCGTTCGCGCTCGGTCCGGCCGAGCCCGCCGTCCCGGAGGGGTCCGGCTGGCTCGTCGCCGCGGGGGGCCTCTGGGCCTCGGCCCCCGACCTCGCCCGCTGGGACCTCGCCCTGATGGAGGGCAAGCTCCTGAAGCCCGAGTCCTTCCGCCGGATGACCACGCCCGTCACCCTCAAGGACGGCCGCACGCGGAACTACGGCTTCGGCGTGGTCGTCGACCACCGCGACGGCGAGACGATCCTCGCTCACGGCGGGGCCGTCAGCGGCTTCCGGGCCACCAACATCGTCCTCCCTCGGACGAAGTCGGCCGTCGTGGTCCTGACCAACAGCGAGGGCGCCGGCGCCTCGCGGCTCGCCAACGACCTCGCCGCCCTCCTGATCCGCGACGAGGCCCCGCCCGGCGTCCCCAAGGTCGCCGGCCCGACCGCCAAGCAGGCGACCCTCGCCTTCTTCCACGCCTTGCAGGCCGGCGAGATCGACCGCAAGACGCTCGGCGAGGAGTTCTCCGTCTACCTCAACGACGCCCGCGTCCGCGACGCCTCCGCCCGGCTCAAGCTCCTCGGCGACCCCTCCTCCGTCGCGGCCGACGACCCCCGCGAGCGCGGCGGGATGGAAGTGACCCCGGTCCACCTCACCTTCCCGACGATCAAGCTCCGCGGCCTCCTCTACCGCTCCCCCGACGGCAAGATCCAGCAGCTCCTCTTCGAGAAAGAGTAATCGTACCGGTCCAACTGGCTCCGAGTCTTCGAGGTGCCCGTCCCCATCCGGTTCGGGCCTCGTAGGGTCCGCTATTGCGGACCTCTTCTATTGTTCATAAATCGAAGAGGTCCGCAATAGCGGACCCTACGAGGGACGGAACGACGCTCGACGGGGCCCGCGAACGACTCCCCTCGCCCCGCACGTCGTCGCAGGCGCGCTCCACGTGCCGTCGGCCCGCGTTCGTAGCAGGCACGCTCCGCGTGCCGTCGGCCCGCGTTCGTAGCAGGCACGCCCCGCGTGCCGTCCGCTCTCCAAGGAAAGGTTCCTTGGCTCGGAAGAACGGCACGCGGAGCGTGCCTGCTACGGGGTGCGGGGCGTGAACGGCGGCAGCTTGCCGGTGACGGCGAGGCGGATGCGGTGGACGGCGTCGACGGCGGTGATGAAGAGGGTCGAGGCCTCGGGCCCGCACCAGGCGAGGTTGGCGGGCCGCTTCGGGGTGCCGAGGATGCCGAGCAGCCGGCCGTCGGGCTCATACACCCAGACCCCCAAGGCCACCGCGACATAAACCCGGCCGTCCTGGTCCACCTTCATGCCATCCGGGCCGCCGGGCTCGCCGGGGTCCTGGGTCGCGAACACGCGGCCCGAGCCGGCCACGAGCGAGCCGTCCGGCGCGACGTCGAAGGCGCGAGTCTGATAGTGTGCCGTGTCGTTGATATAAAGCGTCGTCTCGTCGGGCGAGAACGCCAGGCCGTTCGGCTTCTCGAAGTCGTCGACCAGCAGCCGCATGCCCCCGTCCTTGCCGAGCGCGAAGACCCCGTTGAACGGCAGCTCCTTGTCCTCGGGCTTGACCCCGTACGGCGGGTCGGTGAAATACACGGTCCCGTCGGATCGACAGACGATGTCATTCGGACTATTGAGTCTCTTCCCCTTGAAGTGCTCGACGGCCGCCTCGACCCCCGTGCCGTCCGGCTTCATCCGCGAGACGCGGCGACCGTTCTGCTCGCAGAAGACGATGCGGCCGTCGGCCTGGAACGTCTGGCCGTTGGCGGCGCGATTGTGGTCGCGGAGGACCTTGACCGTCCCGTCGGGCTCGATCCGGTGGGTGCGCTCGCCCTTGATGTCCTGGACGAGGACCGCCCCATCCGGCAGCCAGAGCGGCCCCTCGGTGAACACGAACCCGTCGGCGACCCGCTCCAGGTCGCCCGCCAGCAGCTTCGAGAGGCCCGCGTCGCGGAGCACGGAGACCATCGCATGTCCTCCCTACGAGCCAAAGTCTCGTACCCCATTATGACGGCCAGCCGCCGCGGCGCCGATGAGGTAGGGGAGGGCGTCGGAGATCACGTCGAAGACGGGAAGGCACCGCCCAACCCCTCAGCCATGCTGAGGAGGTTGACGGTGCCCACATGGAGTAGGCCAGCCGCAGAGCTGGAGTCGTGTCGTAGCCAGCTCTGACTGGGCTACGACTTCGTTCTCACGGTGCTTGGTCCAGTGGAAGGACCAAGGAGGTTCATTTAACGATTCCCGCCGATATGATCGCGTTACCGAGAGCACCACCGGCGGAGTCGAAGAATTGGATTTCGATGGTAGCGGAGTCGGGAGGATTACCCGAAGCAGGGGGGACCGAGCAGACCACGTTCGTGACCGTCCATCCACCTTTGCCATCGCTGGCGGGGGTAGCATTCGTCGTTGTCGTCTTGGTTGTTATTTTGTTCTTGATCATGATTTTTGCAGACGCAGGCGTACCCTGACTGGTGTATGCCGACACGTTCACGGTCCCGCCGCCGGTAAGCTGGGGATTCGACCCCGGCTGCGGCGAGGTGAAATAGGTACTCTGCGCCTTGGACTCGGCGCCCATCGCCACGAACGCGATCAGCAGACCGACTGCGATTCGTCCCATCATTCGCCCGCCTTTCAGGGCTGAGAGACAACTTCTCCACCGCTCCGAGAGCCCAATGCCCTCCAGACCTGTGGATCAATTGTGGTGAATGTTTTTACATGTCCGTCGGCAAACACCGAGTTGACCGAGGAACCGTGGAAGCTCCCCGCGGTCCAGGCACCGAAATCAACCGATCCTCCGTTCGAGCAGGAGGGCCGGTTTGGTGGCAAGACATGGTTATAGAGAGTATTCTCCAAGGAGCCCAGGAACCAAAGGTTACCACGACCGCCCACGAAGGACGCCGGGTCATCGATCGAGTTGCATTCTGCAGCGAATTGATCGAGTTGGTTCGGGCCGGGTAGCATGTTCGGGGTCATCCAGCTTCTTCGGACCTTTTGATTCTTTGCGTCGTATCCCAGGGTCCACTCCGTGAAGGCAACCGTCGCTGATGTCCCGTCCCGTACCGAGGCAATGGAGACCCTCGGGGCGAACAATCCGTTGTAATCGAACTTCTGGACTCCGCCCCCCGCATTCGCGGGGTACGAGCACCATCCCTGCGTAGGCGGCACATCGGACGGGCAGATGAATCCATCCAACGAGGTCGAGAACGCGGTTTTATTTTCAAAGTTTATACTTCTCATAATACTCAACACATTAAAATTTATTGAATTATAGAGCGGCCTCTGCTCCAAGTCGTCCAAGAGCCGGAGATGCGGGCTCAACTCGCTGACCGTGGGAGGGGGCAGGACCGACCAGCGGGATTCGTAGTTGCTGATGGCGATCCCCAACTGGCGCAGATTGTTGCGACATGCCATCGACCGCGCGGCTTCTCGCGCCGCCTGGACCGCGGCCAGCAGGAGCGCGACTAGGATGCCGATGATCGCGATCACGACCAGGACTTCGATCAGCGAGAAGCCCGAGCGACCACTCGAGTTGGGGCGCGCCGCGTTCCTAGTAGACATCGCTTCCTACTCCATGTCACATCCAAGAGATTCCTACAGACCGGGCGGATTATGTGTGCTGTGCGATCGGCCACTCGCGTCCACGTCCCAACTCCCTGCTCCCGTCGCTCGAATGAATGTTTCACCCATAGAGTGGCCCAAACGATCGGCGAGCGGCCACGGAAAATCGAGAGAATATCGTGGATCATACGACCTCCCTCCAGCACCTACCCCCCCCCCAACATTCACGCATTCAATTGCCGTCGATCCATATTTCGCCACGAGTTCGCGGCGCCAACGCCGAAGGGTCGTCTCGGGGACCTTGGGGATAGCGACGGGCCGAAGGGACTCGTCGAATCCCGAGACGGCGCGGAGACGTGCCCTCTCGACGTGGCTCATGGTCGCCTCGATACGTCGGCGTGCGGCGAGCACCTGATCTTCGGTAGGGCCGTCGCGATCTGCGGGCGCGATCCGCTCGATGGCCCGCTCCTCGCGACGGTGGCGCGCCCAATGTCGCTTGACATAGCGGTGAGCGAACCGGCGGGCGATGATCCGGACGAACGCTACGAACTCCCCGTCGGTCCGACCTCGAAACATTCGCAGGCGACGCCCATCCTCCCGGATCAGGTACAGCAGGAACTCCTGGAGGGCATCGTCCGCGGCCCCATCGCCGATCCCCCCGCGAAGCAAACCGAGTCGGATCGGGCTGGAGGCCGCCTTCAGGAGCGTCGCCCAAGCCCACGAAGGATCGGGTGCAGGTCGATCGAGCACGACAACGTCCTCCACGCCGAGCGGGGTAAGACTCTCGTCGTCGATGTGGTGGGTGGAATTGTTGGCGACATCAGAACCCGCCGACAACGCCCCGTCAAGTCCCCGGATGGAAGAAAGTGTGTGTGAGACCTTCGGCGTTCGATCCGAGCTCAATCCCCTTCGTACGCGCTGTGCTGGCGGCGGCGGTTGGAGGTGAACTCCTCGACGGTGCCGCGGGTGATGACCTCGTAGAGCATGGCCTCCTTGTCGCCGACCTTGCGGAGGACGCGGCCGAGGCGCTGGACGTGCTCGCGGACGCTGCCCGAGCCGGAGAGGACCACCGCGACGTTGGCCTCGGGGACGTTGACCCCCTCGTTCAGGACGCGCGAGGTGGCCACGATCGGGAAGCTGCCGTCGTTGAACCGCTTCAGCACCTCGCGACGCTCCTTGGTCTTGGTCTGGTGGGTGATGACCGGCACCAGGAACTCGCGGGCGATCTTGTAGACCGTCGCGTTATCATGCGTGAAGATCAACATGCGATCGCCGTTGTGGCGGTCGAGCAGGCGGGACAGGAGCGCGAGCTTCGCCGGCGCGGCGAGGGCGAGGTCGCGCTGCTCGCGATAGGCGAGGTAGGCCTGGCGCCCCTCGGACGAGCGGTGCGCGGCGACGACGAACTGGCCCCAGGCGCCGGGCCGCCGCATGTCGATGCCGTGGTCGCGGAGGAAGCTGCGGTAGACCTCGCGGCAGCGCTCGTAACGCGCGCGCTCCTCCTCGCTCAGATTGACATACAAGGTCTCGACCCGGTATTCCGCCAGGTAGTCCCCGCGGAGCTGGGTGATCTCGCGGCGGTAGACGATCGGGCCGATGAGGTAATCGAGCTGCGTGTGGGCGTTGTCGGCGCGCTCGGGCGTGGCGGTCAGGCCGAGCCGGTAGGGGGCGATGGCACAGGTCGCGGCGAGGCCATACGTCGGGCCCGGCAGGTGGTGGCACTCGTCGAAGACGATCAGGCCGAACTTGTTGCCGAGTCGGTCCATGTTCATATAGGCGGAATCATACGTCGTGACCGTCAAGGGCTTGATCTCGTAGTAGCCGCCGCCGAGCAGGCCGACCTCGGCCCCGAAGCAGAGGGTCAGCTCGTCGTACCACTGGTTCAAGAGGTCGATCGTCGGCGTGACGACCAGTGCCGGCCGGCCGGCGCGGGCGATGGCGAGGTTGGCCAGGTGGGTCTTGCCGGTGCCCGTCGGCAAGACGACCACCCCCCGGCCGCCGCCGGCCCACCACGCCTCGAGGCCCTCCTTCTGGTGCGGGAACGCCTCCTTCGTCACCCGGATCGGCCACGGCGTCTTCTCGTAGTCGCGGGCGCCGTCGATGAAGGGGATTTCATTCCGTCTCTTGTGCAAATGTTCCACGATCGCCCTGTACCAGATCGCCTCGGCGCGGTAGCCCCCCGTCCTCGGGTCCATCTTGAGCCCGGGGATTCCCCTCGAGTCCCCCTCCGGCAGGCCCTCGACGAGGACCGTCCCCCCCTCGAACGCCAGGCGGAGGGCGGGCGGTTGACCGTTGCTGTCGGCGGGCCCCTGGCTCATGCGCGGTCCCCTCGCCCCCTCGGCCTGAGCCACCCGAAGAGCTCGGCGACCGGCAGGCGAAAGCCGGGCAGGACCGGCTCGCCCTCCAGGACGCCGTCGGCCGGCAGTTGCCGGAGCTTCCGCCCGGGTCGGCGGACGCGGATCGTCTTCCGCTCCGGGTCGATCAGCCAACCCAGCCGGCAGCCGTGCCGCGCGGAGAACGACAGCGTCTCGATCGATTCCGCCGCCGACTGATCCGGCGAGAGGATCTCGACGTGGATGCCGGGCTGCCATAAGGACTCGTTGATATATTCCCCTTCGTCATCCAATTCGACGTGCTCGGCGATCTGGAACACCACGTCCGGGACCATCGACCGGCCGCCGAACGTGCATCGGAGCTCGCCGAAGGCCGTCCCGAGCCCGGGCGGCTCCGCGACCTGATTCAAGGCGTTCGTTAATAGATTGGTGATGACGCAGTGTTTTCTTTGCGGCAATGGCTTGGCCTCGACCCGGCCGCCGATGTACTCGAGGACCGGCGACTCGTCGATCTCGGGCCGCTTGAGGAACTCCTCGAGCGTGAGGCCCCGGGCCATCCTGGGCGCGCTGGCCATGGTCGTGAATCCCCCGGCCGTTCCGGTCGTCCGCGTGCCGCGTTCCCGACAGTTTACCGCATCCCCGGCCCGGCGGCCACGCGGGCGAGGGCCGCGCGCTCGGGCGGGGAGAGGTCGCGCCAGTGACCGGGCGGGAGGTCCCCCAGGGAAATCGGGCCGATCGCGACGCGGACGAGCCGCAAGGTCGGGTGGCCGACCGCCGCGGTCATCCGGCGCACCTGGCGGTTGCGCCCCTCGCGGAGGACCAGCCGGAGCCAGGCCGTCGGCACGTTCTTGCGGAACCGGATCGGCACCGCCCGCTCGGGCAAGGCCGGTTCTCCGGTCAGCAGCTCGACCTCCGCCGGCCGCGTCGGGCCGTCGCTCAGGACGACCCCCCGCCGCAACGCCTCGATCGCCCCCGGGCCGGGCACGCGCTCGACCTGGGCCAGGTACGTCCTGGGGTGGCCGTATTTCGGGTCGGTCAGGCGATGGGCGAGCCGGCCGTCGTCGGTCAGGAGCAAGAGGCCCTCGCTGTCGCGGTCGAGCCGGCCGACGGGATACACCCCCGGCACCGGCACGAAGTCCTTGAGCGTCGGCCGGCCGTCGGCGTCGGTGAACTGGGTCAGGACGCCGAAGGGCTTGAAGGCCGCGAGGATACGCGAAGGTTGCCGGGCCATCGGCCCTCCTGCGACTCGGGATCGGCTGGCGGTCGCGCCGCGTCGCCTGTATTTTACAAGGGCCGGCGACGGAGGGGGTCCGGGGGCCGAGAGTCCAGCGATGATGCCAGAACAGGACGCGGGGAAGTCGATCGCCGGCAGGCCGGCGCGGTCGTGCCTCTTGACGATCAACGGCGGCTCGTCGAGCCTCAAGTTCGCCGTCTTCGACCGGGCCGACCCGCCGGCACGGCTCGCCGCCGGCAAGGTCGAGCGGATCGGCGGGCCGGGGGCCCGGCTGGTCATGGGCGAGGGCGCCCGCGAGGTCGAGGCCGGCGATCAAGGCGCGGCAGTATCGCTGGTGATCGATTGGCTGAAGGCCGAGGGGGCCCTTGAGGCGATCGGCGGCGTGGGGCACCGGGTCGTCCACGGCGGGGGGCGGTATTGCGACCCCGCCGAGGTCACGACGGCGATGCTCGACGACCTCCGCGCGTTCCGACCGTTCGACCCCGACCACCTCCCCGGCGAGGTCGCGTTGATCGAGGCGATCGCCCGGCTCGACCCGACCTTGCCGCAGGTCGCCTGCTTCGACAACGCCTTCCACCGCGACCTCCCGCCCGTCGCCTACACCCTGCCGATCCCGAACCGGCTCGAGGCGCTCGGCGTCCGCAAGTACGGGTTCCACGGCCTCTCGTACCAGTACTTGATGGACGAGCTCGCCCGCATTGCAGGCCCGGAGGCGGCGCGGGGCCGGGTGATCCTGGCGCACCTGGGGGCGGGGGCGAGCCTGGCGGCGGTGCGCGAGGGCAAATCCATCGACACGACGATGGGCTTCACGCCGGCGGCCGGGCTCGTCATGGCCACGCGCTCGGGCGACCTCGACCCCGGCCTCGTCCGGTTCCTGGCGCGGTCGGAGGGGATGTCGGCCGAGGGCTTCGACCGGATGGTCAACCGCGAGTCGGGCCTGCTCGGCGTCTCGGGCACCAGCGACGACGTCCGCGACCTGCTCGGCCGCCGCGACGACGATCCCCGGGCCGCGCTGGCGATCGACCTGTTCTGCTACCGCGTCAAGCTGGCCATCGGTGGCCATGCCGCGGCGCTGGGGGGCCTGGAGACGTTGGTCTTCGCGGGGGGGATCGGCGAGCACTCGGCCGAGGTCCGCGCCGGGGCCTGCGAGGGGCTGGGGTTCCTCGGCGTCGTGCTCGACCCGGCCCGCAACGCGGCGGGTGCCCCGGTGATCTCGGCCGAGGGGTCGCGGGCCACCGTCCGCGTCATCCCGACCGACGAGGAGGCCACCCTCGCCCGCGCCACCGCCCGCCTCCTCAATGGGCGCTGACCGGCCACTTTTCAAGGGACGGAGTCTGGATCGATGAGCAATCCCGGCCGCGCCGAATCGCCGTTGCCGCCCGAGCTGCTGGGCCGGATGGACGCCTACTGGCGGGCCGCCAATTACCTGGCGGTCGGCCAGATCTACCTGCTCGACAACCCCCTGCTCCGCGAGCCGTTGACGCTCGCCCACGTCAAGCCCCGGCTGCTGGGGCACTGGGGCACCACGCCGGGCCAGAACTTCGTCTACGTCCACCTGAACCGGGTCATCAAGCAATATGACCTGAAGATGATCTACGTCTCCGGCCCCGGCCACGGCGGGCCGGCGCTCGTGGCCAACACGTACCTGGAGGGGACGTACTCGGAGCTCTACCCGAACGTCTCCGAGGACGTGGAGGGGCTGAAGCACCTGTTCAAGCAGTTCAGCTTCCCCGGCGGCATCCCCAGCCACGTCGCGCCCGAGACGCCCGGCTCGATCCACGAGGGGGGCGAGCTCGGCTACAGCCTCAGCCACGCCTTCGGCGCCGCCTTCGACGACCCGGACCTCGTCGTCGCCTGCGTCGTCGGCGACGGCGAGGCCGAGACCGGGCCGCTGGCCACCGGCTGGCACTCGAACAAGTTCCTCGACCCCGCGACCGACGGCGCCGTCCTGCCGATCCTGCACTTGAATGGATACAAGATCGCCAATCCGACCGTCCTCGCCCGCATCCCCCCCCACGAGCTCGAGGCCCTCTTCCGCGGCTACGGCTACGAGCCCCACGTCGTCGAGGGGCACGAGCCCGCGGCGATGCACCGGCTCATGGCCGAGACGCTCGACACGGTCGTGGCCGAGATCCGCGGCATCCAGCGGGCCGCCCGCGAGCAGGGGGACCGCCGCCGGCCGCGCTGGCCGATGATCGTCCTGAAGACGCCGAAGGGCTGGACCGGGCCGAAGGAGGTCGACGGCCTCCCCGTCGAGGGGACGTACCGCGCCCACCAGGTCCCGCTCTCCGACCCGAAGCACAACCCCGCGCACCTCCGGCAGCTCGAGGACTGGCTCCGGTCGTACCGCCCCGGCGAGCTGTTCGACGCCCAGGGCCGGCTGGTCCCCGAGCTGCGGGCATTGGCCCCGGAGGGGGAGCGTCGGATGGGGGCCAACCCGGTCGCCAACGGCGGCCTCCTGCTCCGCGACCTGAGGATGCCCGACTTCCGCGAGTTCGGCATCGACGTCCCCGCCCCCGGGGCCATCATGAACGAGGACGCCCGCACGCTCGGGACCTTCCTCCGCGAGGTCATCACCCACAACGCCGAAGGCCGCAACTTCCGCATCTTCGGCCCCGACGAGACCGCCTCGAACCGCCTGGGCGCCGTCCTCGACGCCACGAACAAGCAGTGGGAGGCCGAGGTCGTCCCGACCGACGACCACCTCGCCCCCGACGGCCGCGTGATCGAGATGCTCAGCGAGCACCAGTGCGAGGGGTGGCTCGAGGGCTACCTCCTCACCGGCCGCCACGGGCTGTTCAACTCCTACGAGGCGTTCATCCACATCATCGACTCGATGTTCAACCAGCACGCCAAGTGGCTCAAGGTCACGCGGCACATCCCCTGGCGCCGGCCGATCGCCAGCCTGAACATCCTGCTGGCCTCGCACGTCTGGCGGCAGGACCACAACGGCTTCACCCACCAGGACCCCGGCTTCATCGACCACGTCTGCAACAAGAAGGCCGAGATCATCCGCGTCTACTTGCCCCCGGATACGAACACACTCCTATCCGTCATGGATCATTGCCTGAGGAGCCGCCACTACGTCAACGTGGTCGTGGCGAGCAAGCACCCGTCGCCGCAGTGGCTCGACATGGACGCGGCGGTCAAGCACTGCACCGCCGGCATCGGCATCTGGGAGTGGGCCAGCAACGACAGGGGCTCCGAGCCCGACGTGGTCATGGCCTGCGCCGGCGACGTGCCCACGCTGGAGACCCTGGCCGCGGTGCAGATCCTGCGCGAGCACCTTCCCGAGCTGAAGGTCCGGGTGGTCAACGTGGTCGACCTGATGCGGCTCCAGCCGGCCACCGAGCACCCGCACGGCCTCGACGACCACGACTTCGACACCCTGTTCACCCGCGACAAGCCGATCATCTTCGCCTACCACGGCTACCCCTGGCTGATCCACCGCCTGACCTACCGGCGGACCAACCACCACAACCTCCACGTCCGCGGCTACAAGGAGGAGGGGACGATCACGACGCCCTTTGATATGGCCGTGCTCAACGACCTCGACCGCTTCCACCTCGTCGCCGACGTCGTCGACCGCCTCCCCCAGCTCGGCGGCCGCGCCGCCTACGCCAAGCAGGCCGTCCGCGACAAGCTCATCGAGCATCGCGAATATATCAATCAGTACGGCGAGGACATGCCCGAGGTCCGCGACTGGCGGTGGTCGCCGTCGTCGTGAAACGGCCCCCGAACGGCCGGGGTCGGGATGACACGGGTTCGGCTTCGAACCCGTGTCCCTGGCGAGGCTTTCGGCACGGGTCCGGTTGTTCCCGGGCCCGTGACACCTCGCCCCCATCATGGGGCTTCGGCGGATGCGACGGGACGCCCCTTCGCGGCCGGGGCGAAGGCCTCGGCGTCGGGGCCGGAGGGTTCGGCGTCGAGGTCGACGTCGTGCCAGGGGGCGCCGTCGACATCGAGACGTAATAATAAATAGAGATAAGAGGCGACCGACCAGAAGTAGCTGAAGGCCCAGGAGTAGGCGACGAGGCCGGCGAGCCAGAGCCAGCCGCGGAAGAAGGGCGTGGCGAGCGGGGGGTCGGCGGGGCCGGGGCTGTCGAGCGCGGCGACGCGCGGGGTCGAGGCGCCGAAGGCGAGCGACCACTCGGCCAGGTGCACGACCAGCCGCGCGAAGCCGGTCACGGCCAGGAAGCCGACGGCGCCCGCGGCCCAGGCGACGAGCACGCAGGCGACGAACTTGAGGGGACGTTGATACACGTAGGCATACGCCCGGCTGAGCGCGTCGAAGCGGTCCTCGCGCTCGACGGCGACCCCGGCGACCATGAGCGGCCAGCCGGCGGCGAGGCCGACGAGGATGAGCGCCATCACCAAGGCCCCGAGCAGGGGCAGGACCGCGAGCGCGCCGACGACGGTCGGCCCGACCGGGCCGGGGATGCGCGCGAGCGCGCCGAACCCCGCCGCGAGCGCGGCGAAGAAGGCGATGCCGGTCAGGGCGCTCAACGGGGCGCCGAGCAAGGCCCCGGCCTTCGTCGCGGCGAAGCCGAGCGCCGCGCCCAGTCCTTCGCGCTCCAGGGTCGCCGCCCGCACCGCCGCGACCCGAGCGATCGCGCCGCCGACGAGGCCCCAGACGACCAGCGCCCAGGCGGCGGCGAGCAACGCATGAAAAAACGAGCGAGTGCCGGTGCTCCGATCGAAGAGGCGGGCGAAGGGCACGGCGACGAACGTGACGGGGTCGGCGGCGTGGTCGGCGGCGTAGGCGAGGAGGTGGGGGTCCCAGGGCCGGTCGAGCGGCAGCGACCGGCCGTCGCGTTCGACCGCCACGACCTGCGGACGGACCCGGTCGCCGGCCACGCGGAGCCGGCGCTCGACCCGCGGGGCCAGCGCCGTCGCGGTCCCCTCGGGCGCCACCGCGTCGATGGCCGACCAGCCGCCCCAGAGGAGCAGGATGCCGATCGAAGCGAGGATCAGGGACCTGGCGTCGAGGCTCGCGCCCAAGGCCCCGAGCAGGCGGGGCCAGGGGGTCGGCGTCGGCTCGGCGGGCGTGGTCGGCGAGTCGGTCATGGCGCGGCCTCCGCCGTCGGCACCACGCACGACACGATCGTGGCCGTCGCCGCGCCGCTCGGCACGACCTCGCAACGGCCGATCGACGCCGGCAACAGTCGCGTCTGGCCGAAGGCCAGCGGGTAGCTCGTCCCCTCGTGCCGGACCTCGGCCGACCCCTCCAGCGCCAGGAGCAGGGTGAACCGCTCCGGGGTGCCGACCGCCGTCTTGCCCGCGACCTTCAGGCGCTCGATCGCGAAGTACGGGCACCGCGCCAGCCGCTCGCGGATCGCCGACGGCAGCCGCTCGACCGCCGGAGTCACCGGCCCGACCGGCCCGCGGCCGAAGTCGATCGATTCCAAGGATTCGGAAATGTGCAATTTCCTCGGCTTGCCGTCGGCGCCGACGCGGCCCCAGTCGAAGATGCGGAAGGTGGCGTCGGACATCTGCTGGATCTCGGCGAGCATGACGCCCGCGCCGATGGCGTGGACGGTGCCGGCGGGGATCAGGATGCAGTCGCCCTGGTTCGGCTCGAAGCGGTGCAAGAGCGGCTCGACCCGGCCGGCCTCGATCGCCGCGGCGAGCCGCTCGCGCGTGACCCCCTGCTCCAGGCCCGCGTAGATCACGCTGCCCGGGTCGGCGTGGACGACGACCCAGGCTTCCGTCTTGCCGTTGTCGTCCGCCAGCCGCCGGCCGCGCTCGTCGTCGGGGTGGACCTGGACCGAGAGGACGTCGTGGGCGTCGATGAATTTGACCAGGAGCGGGAACTGCTCCCTCGGCCCGAGCGCCGGCCCGAGCAATTCCGCGACGCGGGTCCGCACCAGCTCGCGGAGCGTGGTGCCGGCCAGCGGGCCGTCGGCGACGACGCTGACGTCGTCGCGGTGGTCGGAGACCTCCCAGCTCTCGGCGTAGTCGTCGCCGTCGCCGATCGGCTTGCCCAGGACGGTCCCCAGCCGCCGCCCCCCCCAGATGAGGCGCTTCAGGATCGGCTCGAACCGCAAAGGATAGAGGCGTTGCATCGATGTCGTCCCGTCGCTCCCCGTCGGCCGATCCCCCTCCCACGCTCGCCTCAACCCGGCCCGCGGCCGCCCGGCCCCGCCCCCCTTGTACCCCCTCGACCGCCCGGCTGTCCACTTGGGAGTCCCCCCGCGCGCACCCCGGACGCCTCGTGTCGTCTCATCCCGGATCCATCGGACGACTCGGGCCCGTTACCGCACGCGAATCCCGTCGATGACCCGCGGCATCGGCGGTGTCGTCGCCACGAACGACTCGCGGCGGATCGCCCCTTCCGGTCGCGGCGATGGCGTCGGAACCCCTTGAGCCGCTTTGACTTCGACGGTGGGTTCGTTCGGCGCCGCGGGGCCCTTCGCCGTCGGGGCGGGGTCCGAATCTCCTCCCTCTCCCCCTGCGAGCGGGCCGGGGTGAGGGTTCGATGCGAGCGGCGCCGATCCCGCCTCCCGCGTCTCGCCCCTGGCCGGTGCGTTCGACGCAACAATCGGGGAATTCACTACTTCGGCGGTGGGTTCGTTCGGCGCCGGGGTGGGGTCGGGGGCGGGGTCGGAGGAGGCCCTCAACCCGGCCCGCTCCCCGGTGGAGGGGGAGGACGACGGCTCGCCCTCGACCCGGGGGTGAGGGTCGGTCGCGACCGGCGTCGCTCCCGCCGCGACCGTCGCAACCGCCCTCTCCATCAGCACTTCGGCGGTGGGTTCGTTCGGCACCGGCCGCCGTCGGCCCCCGCGCTTCGGCTCGAACCAGCCCTGCCGCCCTTTGCAGTACTGGTCGATGGCCTTGTGCAACTGCCGCACCGCCTGGCCCTCGTGGCGGTGCCGAATCTGGCCCTCCGGGCTCGTGTCCAGCA
>DASZMJ010000579.1:0-5814 GCA_035551935.1 Isosphaeraceae bacterium | reverse complement strand
CTCGGGCTCATTCAGGGCGAGCAATTCCCGGGCCCGGATCGGGCGAACGGGACGCCCTCTTTCTTGAGCGACAGCGAGGGCGTCCATCGCCCTCGATCCGGTCGCGTTGGGAGCGGCCGGGGACAGGCACCTCGAAGACTCGGAGCCAGTCCCCGGCGGCTCCCCGGCGCGTCGCCGTCCGCGACCCCGATCGATCGGGGTGCGGACGGCGCGCGGCGTTTCCAGGGTACGGTCGGGTCGTCACTTCGACTCGGCCAGGGCGGCCTCGATCGCGGCGACGACCTTGGGATCGTCGGGCTTGACCTTGGGATCGAAGCGGGCGATCACGCGCCCCTTGCGATCGACGAGGAACTTGGCGAAGTTCCACGGGATCTCGCCGGCGAACTTCGGGTCGGTCTGCTCGCTCGTCAGGAACTTGTAGAGCGGGTGGATGCCCTCGCCCTTGACGACGATCTTCGAGAAGACCGGGAAGGTGACGTCATACTTGGACGTGCAGAACTGCTTGATCTCGGCGTCGGTGCCCGGCTCCTGCTTGCCGAACTCGTTGGCGGGGAAGGCCAGGACCTCGAAGCCCTTGTCCTTGTACTTGCGATAGGTGGCCTCGAGCGCCTCGTACTGCGGGGTCAGGCCGCACTTGCTGGCGACGTTGACGACCAGGAGGACGTCCCCCTTGTACTTCGACAGGGCGACCTCCGTGCCGTCGATGTCCTTCATGGTGAAGTCGAGCACGCCCTTGGGGCTCTCCTTGTCCTTGGGCCCGGCCGGGGCGAGGCCGGCGGCCACGGTCAGCGGCAAGGCCGCCAGGGCGAGGGCCAGGATGCGTCGGGTCATCGCTGCAAAGTCCTCCGGGTGTCCACGGCTGAACTCCAGCCGTCGCGCCTTCATGATGGCCGCCGCGCCGCCCGAGTCAAGCGGTCGCCGGTACACTACGGCCCCCGGTGGCGTCACGGTTGCGCGTTCGGGTCCTCGACGGCCGGCCCTTCGGCCGCCGCCTCGTCGGGGGTGAGCGGCCCCTTCGGTTCCGGGGGCGCAGCCTTGGCACGCCCGGTTTTCTTGCCGGGCGTCTTCGCGGCCTTGGGCATGGCCGGCGCGGGCTCCTGCCGACGGAGCGATCGCCTGGCCCTGGCGAGGGCATCGTCGACGGGCGCGCAATGGCCGCGATGCACCTCGGCGAGGATGTCGCGCCCGATGTCTTCTGGTAAATGCATGATCATGATACGAATTCTTCCTCGCTTCCCAGCCGATCAGAACCGGCGGGGGGTTGCGAAGCCGGCCACAGGATGGATGGGTGAGTATCCCTCCTGGGCGGCTTAGCCGGTGCTGCCGGGCTCCGCGGACTTCCGGAGGCCGAGGAGGTGGTCGAGGGACCAGGCGAGCCAGTCGCGGTCGCCGTCGAGGGCGGCGGGTGCGTAGGGGAGGGCGCCGAGCAAGGCGGCGTCGGGGCGAAGGGCGGCGAGGTGGGGCGGGAGGTTCAGGTGCGGGGTTTGGTGCCGGCCGCGGTGGAGCAGGAAGACGTGGCGGACCGGCTGGCGGCCGGTGCGGGGGTCGTAGATCTGGCGGGCGTAGTCGGTGACCTCGCGGAGCCGCGCCGGGCGGAAGTGCTCGGTGGACTTGGCGTCGAGGACCAGCATCGTCGAGGCGTCGTCGTCGGGGCCGCGGCGGACCTCGACGGTGATGTCGGGGCGGATCGGGTGGTAGGTCAGGCTGGCGGCGAACCGGTCGCCGCGGCCGAGGGCGTCGCGGTGGCGGTGGAACTCCGGCTCGTAGGTCGCGACGACCTCGGAGCCGCCGGGCCCCTCGAAGCGGAAGTGTTGCCCGGGGGCGAGGTCGGGGCGATAGACCTCGTCGATCAGGGCGAACTGGTCGGTCGACGTCGGCGGGCCGAGCCGGTGGCGGAGGTGCTGGATCGCGCGGATGAAGCACCAGTATTCGTAGAGCTTGGCCATGCCGCGGTAGGCGACGCGGAGGTCGTCGCCGACGGCCAGCTCGCCCGAAAGGCGGCGGGCCTCGGCCAGGACCTGGTAGACCTGGCGATACGCCGGCCGGCCGAGGAACGCGGGGGTCGGGCCGAAGGGGGTGCGGGGCAGGCCGGCGGTGCGCAGGAAGCGGTGGCTGCGGACCAGGGCCAGGAACTCGTCGGCGAGCGTGCGGGCATCGTCGGCCATGCGGGCGAACGCCGCGGCGCGGGGCAGGCCGAGGCGGTCGGGAAGGGCCGCGGCTCCGGCGAACTCGTCGCCCCCGGCGCGGGGCCGGGCATCGGCCCAGCGGCCCTCCTGCTCGGCGATGTCGTCGGCGACGCGGTCGCAGTGCCGCGCCAGGGTCGCGGCGCGGCCGGCGAGGCGTCGGAGGCCGTCGGCGATGTGGCGGTGCTCGGGCAGGTCGTCGCCGAGGGCCGGCAGGCGGAGCGTGGTCTTGCCCAGCGCCACCAGCCGGCCGGCGCGGTCGACCATCGCCGCCGGATCGCGGGCGATCGTCGCCGCGGCCGACGGGTCGAGCCGGTCGCCGCCGCGGTACCAGGCCCGCCGCGTGGCGCGGGCCAGGGCGACGGAGGGCTGCTCGGCGATCGACGCCACGGCCGCCTCGAGCCGCCGGTACGTCGCCTGGAGCCGGTCGAGCTCGGCCTGCGGGTGCAGCCGCGCGACGGCCGACTTGCCGGCGCCGACGCGACCCGAGCCCCGGCCGGCCAGGTCGCGCGCCAGCCCCTCGTGGATCGCCGCGACGTCCTCGATCATCACCTTGTAATCGGCCGCGACCTCGGGCCGCGGGGCGACGACCAGGGCCAATTCGAACAGCGGCTCGACCCCCCGGAGCAGCGGCCGCTCGACGACGACGCGGCTCTCGCCCAGCTCGTCGCGGAGCCAGGGCGCCTCGGCGGTCTGGAACCGCGTCGCGCCGACGGGCGCGACGCCGACGACCTCGCCGCCGAGCCGGACCCGGAACCCGTGCCGGAGGCCCGGCGGGCACTCCAGCGCGACCGAGAACGATTCCTCGGCGCGGACCGAGATCGGCCCGGGCTCGACCCAGGGGGACTGCAAGGCGTCCCACGACCGCGCGAACAGGTCGCCCGAGGGGCCGACCAGCCGGAGGCTAAAGGAGCTGGAAGAAATCATTCTCGGAGGGCGCCTCGACCATGCGGCCCAGGAAGTCGGCGGCCCTGGGGAACCGCTCGCGGGGGACCTCGGCGCGGAACTTCTCCAGGGTCTCGCGGTACGACGGGCTCCCCGGCCGCAGCCGCGGCAGGACGACCTGCACGAGCTGGTAGTCGAGCGCCGTGTCCTCGCTCAGGAACGGGTGCGCCGCCGCGACGTAGGCCAGCATCCGGTCGAACTGCCGGTAGCCGAGGCCGAGGCCGGCCTTGCGCAGGAGGTCGTTGATCTTCAGCAGGAACTCGCGGGCGATCGGCAGCGAGACGCCCGGCCGGGCCCAGCCGAGGAACGTCGCGAGCGCCACCGGGCGGAGGCCCGGCACCGGGCCCGATTGCGCCGGCGGCCGTCGCGCGGTGAGGTCGGGGGCGCCGAAGGCGATGACCTGCGAGCGGTCGAGCACCTTGGGGCTGAAGAAGTGGGTCGTCTCGTCGATGTTGACGGTGCCGAGGAACCGCACGTTGTCGCCGACGCCGATCTGCTGGTAGGCGAGGTACGGGTCGTCGGGCTCCAGCAGGCCCTCGGCGAACAGGGTGATCCGGCGGCGGTCGGCCGGCTGCTCCAGGACGCTGAGGAACTGGGCGAAGTAGTGCTCGACGCGGGCGAGGTTCATCTCGTCGAGGCAGGCCAGGAAGATCCGGCCGCCGCCCTTGGCCAGGTCGTCGGCTGCGGCCTTCAGGTGCTCGACCAGGCCGGCGGTCGCCGGCTCGAACCGCCGCGCGATCGCGTTGAAGGCGCCGACGAGGTCACGGTCGTCGAGCCAGTCGGGCCGCACCGGGATCTGGAGGAACGCCGCCCCCAGGGCCTCGGCGTAGAGCCGGGGCAGGCTGCTCTTGCCGGTGCCGCTGAGGCCGGCCAGGATCGTCAGGCCGCCGGACTTGACGCAGGCGTGGATGTTGATCAGGTCCTCGCGACCGAACGCATAGCCGCGGTGCTCGACGACGCGGGCGAACTGGTCGAGGAAGTCCTTCTCGTCGACCGGCGGGCCGTTGGGCATCGGCGGCAGGTGCAACGGCGCCGGCGGCCGGGCCGCGAACCGCGGCCGGGGGGCGATCGGGCCGGCGTCGGTGCCCGGGGCGGCGACCGTCGGGGACAGGGCCGCGCCGACGCCGATGCGGGCCAGGAACGGGTAGAGCCGGAGCAGCTCCTCGTGGACCCCCGACGCCTTGTCCTCGTAGAGCCGCGTGGCCTCCTCGATCTTCCGGAGGCTGTCGTACTCGTGCTGCTCGACCTGCTCCTCGCGGGCCATCAGGTCCCGCTCGCGCTCCTCGACGGCGCGGAGCCGCTCGTCCTGCTCGGCCTGGATCTTCTCCTCGAGCCGGGCCTTCTCGCGGCGGTACTCCTCCTCGAGGCCCTCGTTCTGGATCAGGAGGCCCTCGTACCGCTTCCGCGCCTCGGCGAGCCGGGCGTCGATCTCCCCCTCGCGGCGGCGGACCTCGGCCTCGACGCGCTCGGCGGCCAGGTCGTGGACCTTGGCGTCGAAGAGCGGGCGGAACGGGCCGCTCTCGGCCAGGTGGCGGGCGACCTGCTCGCCCAGCTCCAGGACGCGCCGCTGGTCTTGGACGATCTGCTCGAACCGGACGCGCTTGCGGTCGGCGTCGTCGCCGGAGGCCGTCGCCAGGTCGATCGCCTTGAGCTTCTCCCAGGCGGCGCCGAGCTCCGACCGCTGCGCCCGGCCGAGGTCCTTGATCGCCCAGCGGACGACCTGGCTGTCGGTCGAGGCGTCGAGCAGCTCGCCGACCTCGCGGAGCTTCTTCAGGTCGAGCCAGGCCCCCTTCGTCAGCGCGATCTCGACCCGCGACCGCGCGCCCCAGCCGCTACGGTCGTGCTCGCCGAGGTCGACGGTGAACCGCTCGACCCGCGCCGTCTTGGCGAAGGCGGCCACCGGCACGCGGAGCACCTCGGGCTCGCCCAGCTTCGTGGCCGAGACCCGCAGCCGCCCCCCCTCCCAGGTCGCCTTCAACGGCCCGAGCGCGTGCGACTGGCCGCGGAGGATCACCTGCTCGGTCGTCGTCGGCCGCGGCCAGGGGAGGCCCCGCTCGCGGTAGAGGTAGTCCAGCAAGGGCAGGTCGAGTGTCGGCTCGACCTTGGAGAAATCGAGGACCTCGATCAGGTCGGGCCCGCCGGGGTGAATGTCGGTATACTTGGCCTGAAATAGGTCCTTATCCTTGAGCCGCGCCTCCTCGATCGTGCCCGACCAGATCGCCCCCGGCACCACCCATTCGACCTGCGTGTTGCGCTGGAGCATCCACCAGACGCGCCCCCGGTTCGGGAAGTCGTCGTGATTGGCCTTCAGCCGCTCGCCGTCGATCGTCATCAACGGATGCAAGACGCAAAATCGATTCACACCGCCCCACGTCGTCGTGTGCTCGAACAAGTCCTGGTCGACCACGAAGACCAGCCGGACCCCCTCGCGGAACGCACGCTCACCATTCATTCCGACCACCTTCACAACGGGTTCACACGACCATCGCGGATGACCCGTCTAGCATATCCGCCGGGCCGCTCGCCGCAAAGCCCACGGGATCCAGGTGGTTTCGTCGTCGTCGGGCCCGCCCCGTTCCCGTGGGCCCGGCCTGATGTGTTAACGAACGGGAATGTCCTCCGTCCCGATGGCATCCGGCCGGGTCCCACCCCCGAAACGCGCCGGGCCGGCGGGCCGAGGACGTGC
>DASZMJ010000578.1:0-31845 GCA_035551935.1 Isosphaeraceae bacterium | reverse complement strand
GATGATGGGATGCGTCGGCACCGCTACTTGCAGGACCACCTGCGCACGCTGCGGCAGCTCTCGGCGTCGCTGATCGCCAGCAAGAAGGCCCGGCACACGCCGCGGCCCGTCGCCGTCGCCACACCCGCGCCCGTGGCGCGGCCGACCCCGATGCCGGCGGAGGCGCCGGTACGGAACGAACCGAAGAATGACGCAACCCGTTTACCGGAATCGAGTTTCGATGCGCAGCCGGTCCCCGGTCCGTCGCGGCTGGTCTCGAAGCTGTTGGCCGCCTGGGCGCCGCGGCCAGCAACGGCCCTGCCTGGGGTCGTTTGAGGCCCGGATCGGGCCCTCGGACGACCGACATGCATCAGCGAAGGCTGATCCGAACGGGTCGGCGGCGTCCGCGGTGCGCGGCAGGATGGCGACGCCGGATGCCACCGCGGACGTCCTCTTGCAACCGGCGGGCGTCGAGCCGATAATGTTTAACGACAGGGCGAACGCACGTGTTTCGCAAATCCTTGTCCTGCAAGGATTTGCAATCTAGTGCACGGAATTCAACTAGTCGCAAGTTCTTTGCAGACAAGGATTTGTGAATTAGATGCGTTTGCCCTGTGTTTAACGATTGCCAAACCCTGGCACGGGGGATGACCGCGATGCTGACGATCTACGGCCGGGCGCGTCGGGGGTATTGCGACGGGGTCACGAGGCGCGACTTCCTCAAGGTCGGCGGCCTGGCCCTGGGGGGGTTGTCGCTGCCGGGTTTGCTGGAGGCCGAGGCGCGGGCGGGCGTCGGCGGCCGGTCGCACAAGGCGGTCATCATGGTCTTCCTGGCCGGCGGCCCGCCGCACCAGGACATGGTCGACCTCAAGCCCGACGCCCCGGCGGAGGTCCGCGGCGAGTTCCGGCCGATCGCCACCAACGTCCCCGGCATCGAGATCTGCGAGCACCTGCCGCGATTGGCCCGGCGGATGGACAAGCTGGCCATCATCCGCACGATGGTCGGCGCCCGCGGCGAGCACGCGGCCGTGCAGTGCTTCACCGGCTATTCCGAGGCCGAGAGCCGCCAGCAAGGCGGCCGGCCGAGCCTCGGCGCGATCCTGTCGAAGCTCAAGGGGCCGGTCGACCCGTCGGTGCCGCCGTTCGTCGGCCTCTCGCCGAAGACGGGCCACGCCCCCTGGGGCGACCCCGGCCACCCGGGCTACCTCGGCCTCTCGCACGCCGCCTTCACGCCGAACGGCCCCGACCTGGCCAACATGAGCCTGAAGATCCCCCGCGACCGCCTCGGCGACCGCAAGACCCTGCTCGACAGCTTCGACGGCCTCCGCCGCGAGGCCGACGCCAACGGCTCGATCGAGGGGATGGAGACCTTCACCCGCCGCGCCTTCGAGATCCTGACCTCCAGCAAGCTCGTCGAGGCCCTCGACGTCTCCAAGGAAGACCCCCGCGTCCGCGCCCGCTACGGCATCGGCGACATGAAGCCGATCGACGACGGCCCTCCCTGCTGCATGGACCACTTCCTGATGGCCCGCCGGCTCGTCGAGGCCGGCGCCCGCTGCGTCACCCTCTCGTTCGGCCGCTGGGACTACCACGACCGCAACTTCATCCAGTGCCGCGAGCGCCTCCCCAAGCTCGACATGGCCCTCTCCGCCCTGATCGACGACCTGTACGCCCGGGGACTCCACGAGGACGTCTCGGTCGTCGTCTGGGGCGAGTTCGGCCGCACCCCCAAGATCAACAACGCCCAGGGCGGCCGCGACCACTGGCCCAACGTCTCGATGGCCATCCTCGCCGGCGGCGGCATGCGGACCGGCCAGGTCATCGGCCAGACCAACCGCCTCGCCGAGGTCCCCAAGGACCGCCCCGTCACCTTCGCCAGCGTCTTCGCCACCCTCTACCACAACCTCGGCATCGACCCCGCCACCACCGTCCCCAACCTCTCCGGCCGCCCCATGTACCTGCTCGACGAGCGGGAGCCGATTCAAGAATTGATCTAAAAATTTAAAAATATGGCAAATTCAACGAGGGTCTATCCTGTGCGTCTTCCTCAAAATGGGATCCTCGAAGATGAGCCCGCTACCCATGCGGAGCTTCTCGGGAAAGACGATGAGTGTCCTGCACCTGGGCATCTTTGCCGAAATCGCGACGAGTCCTTCGACTCCCTTGGTCGCGAAAAGGGCAGCACCCAGCCGTTGCGTCGGGGCAGCCCCCGGATCGTAGGTGTCCCAATTCCCGGTGAGTTCTTGGAGGGATACGTCCAGCAATCCTTGCTGAGAAGCGTCGGTCAGGTCGACGATCGATTGGAGGGAAACATTGACCTCAATGATCGAATACCTCTGCTCAGGATTGGGGATCGGCCTATCGGGCGGACCAAAGATGGCCCCGACTTCGTAGAGTGCAACCGTCGGATTCTCGGCCAGATAGAGGATCTCGTACGGGGTCTTCGCGGCCGCTCCAGGGTTGTACCGGGTGACGATGCCTGATGTGTGGTCGGTTCGGAGGGCGGTTTTCCAGTGCTTCTTGGGAATCGCGCGGAACCACATGCCTCGAACGCGCCGCAACTCGAGGCGCCGCAGCGAAGCCGCCGACAGCTTCACGAGAACATGCCCAGCTTCGCGGCGGCGATGCGATTTCTCAGTCGCCCTTCATCGGGCGTACCCAGCATGTCGACGGGTCGTTTCCCCTCGAATTCCCGGTTGGGAGTGTGGAACCATTCGACCGGGTCACCGACGAAACCACCGACGTCATCGAGGAGCGCGGGATCGATCGGCGCCGTCGGGCGCGGCTCCTTGACGGCCGTTCGACCGGGATCGATCATACTGCCCACAACCCTGGCTAACTCGGCGCCGTTCTCGGTGAGGCTGTAGACGTTGTTCTTGCCCTGGCGACGCGGGGCGATGATCCCACCGTGGCGGAGCAGCGCCAGGTGGTGGCTGACCGCCGGCCGGCCCTGGCCCAGTTGCGCGCAGAGATCCCGGACATGCTCTTCCCTCTTGGAGAGCATCAGTACGACTTGGAGCCGCGTCGGGTCGCTAACCTGTTTCAGAAGAGTTGAGATACGTTGGGCTCTACGTATGGCCTCTGGGCTCCGACGATCCCTCGATCTGGAGGGCCCGGTCGGACCTATCAGACCCTTGTCCCCCTTCACCACGCTGGACTTGACGGTTGGCATGGGCAGACCCTGAGCAGACACACATTACCACGACTCTATCTTACCAGATAGTCCCTGCCTCGTCGAGGCAAAGTGGCGTGCTCGCTCAACGCCACAGCCTCACTCGGTCGACTTGAGGTGCAGCTCGCGGAGCTGGCGGGGCTCGACGGTCCCGGGGGCGCCGGTCATGAGGTCGGTGCCCTTGGCGGTCTTGGGGAAGGCGATGCAGTCGCGGATGTTGGAGAGGCCGGCGTAGAGCATGACGAGGCGGTCGAGGCCCAGCGCGATGCCGCCGTGGGGCGGGGCGCCGAGTCGGAGGGCGCTCAGGAGGAAGCCGAACTTCTCCTCGGCCTGCTCGGGGGTCAGGCCCAGCAGCTTGAAGATCGTGGACTGGATCGCCGGGTCGTGGCAGCGGATCGTGCCGCCGCCGGCCTCCTCGCCGTTGACGACGAGGTCGTACGCCTGGGCGCGGACCCGTGCCGGGTCGGTCTCCAGCAGCGGCAGGTCCTCGGGCAAGGGCATGGTGAAGGGGTGGTGCTCGGCGGCGTAGCGCCCCTCCTCGGCGTCCCAGTGCAGCAGCGGGAAGCGGACGATCCACGAATAATGGAACGATTTCGGGTCGTAGAGGTCCAGCTCGGCGCCGAGTCGGATGCGGAGGTTGGCCAGGGCCTGGCCCGTGACGGCCTGCGAGTCGGCGACGATCAGGATCAGGTCGCCCGGCCTGGCGTCGAACCGCTCGCGGAGGGCGGCCTGGGCCTCGGCGGGGAAGAACTTGGCGGTCGGGCCGGTCAGCGTATCGGCCTCGACCTTCAGCCAGACGAGCCCCTTGGCGCCGAAGCCGGCGGCGTACTCGGTGAGGCCGTCGAGGTCCTTGCGGCTGTACCGCGTCCCGCCGCCGGGGGCGCAGAGGCCGCGGATGCGGTGGCCGGCGTCGCGGGCCTGCTGGAAGACCTTGAACTCGGTCGTCGCGGCGACGTCGGCGACGTCCTTCAGCTCCACGCCGAACCGGAGGTCGGGCCGGTCGACGCCGAACCGCTCCATGGCGTCGTGGTAGTCGAGGCGGGGCAGCGGGAGGCTCGGCGCCGAGCCGCCGAACTCGGCGGCGAGGGCGGCGACGAGGTGCTCCATCGTGGCGATGACGTCCTCGTCCTCGACGAACGACATCTCGACGTCGAGCTGGGTGAACTCGGGCTGGCGGTTGGCGCGGAGGTCCTCGTCGCGGAAGCAGCGGGCGACCTGGAAGTAGCGGTCGAAGCCGGCGACCATCAGGATCTGCTTGTACAACTGCGGCGACTGCGGCAGCGCGTAGAAGTGCCCGGCGTGGACCCGGCTGGGGACGAGGAAGTCGCGGGCCCCCTCGGGGGTGCTGCGGCCGAGGATGGGGGTCTCGACCTCGAGGAAGCCGAGCCCGGCCATCGTGTTCCGCATGACCTGCATCATCCGGTGCCGGAGGATGAAGACCTGATGCATCGCCGGCCGGCGGAGGTCGAGGAAGCGGTACTTCAGCCGCAATTCCTCGTTCGCCTCGGCCCCCTGGATCTCGAACGGCGGGGTCGGCGTCGCGTTGAAGAGCTCCAGCTCGGCCGCCTTGACCTCGATGGCGCCGGTCTTGAGCTTCGGGTTCTCCTTGCCCGGCAGCCGCGCCGCGACCGTGCCCCGGACGCCGAGGACGTACTCGTTGCGGAGCTCGTGGGCCTTCGCGAGCAGGTCGGCGCCGGCCTCGGGCTCGAAGACGACCTGGGTGATGCCGTAGCGGTCGCGGAGGTCGATGAAGACGAGGCCGCCGTGGTCGCGCCGGGTGTCGACCCAGCCGTTGAGGACGACGCCTTGCCCGACGTGGTCGGCGGTCAGGTCGCCGCAGGTGTGGGTCCGTTTCAGCATGGTCGGATCGTCTGGCCTCGTCGGGCGTTGGGGACTTTACCGGGCGCGGGTTCACCATAACGGGGGGGGTCGGAGGGCGTCAAGCGGCCCCATCTGTCTCGACAACCCCGGTCGGTGCGCGGTTCGGCGATCAGGGGCGGCGCGGGCCTCGGCGCTCGGCCTCGGCGAACCAGTCCCGGATCGAAAGGGCGAATCCGGGCAGGACGTCGCCGCCGTCGAGGGTGTCCTCCTCGCCGAGCAGGACGGACTCCGTCGGCGAAGTATAGGCCCGGACGGTCCGGGCCTTCGGATCGGCGTACCAGACCAGCCGGACGCCGGCGCGGAAGTATTCGCGGAGCTTCCGGCTCATCTCCTTCTTGGTGTTGCTCCTGCTCAAGACCTCGACGACGAGGTCGGGGACGAGGCCGGCGATGCCCTCGGTCTCGCTCCTGGACTTCGGGAATCGTTCCCAGGAGATGAAGGCGGCATCCGGGATGCGGACGCAGCCCGGGAAGAGGCGCATCATCCCGTCGGTGCCGACGGCGGTGCCGAGGTCATGCTGCCGGAGAAAGTTGATGAGAGCGGCCCCTAACATCAAGGCGAATCTCGATTCCTCGAACCCCGTCGTCTTCTCCACCAGGGTGCCGTCGATGAGCTCGCAGAGCCGGTTCTCGCGGCCGTGGATGGCCAGGACGTCGGCCTCGGTGGCGGTGCCGGGGAGGGGTTGGAGTCGGACGCGGGAGGGGGGACGTTGCCGACGCGGTCGAGGACGTCGGCGAAGGTCTCGAAGGCCGTGGTCGTCGGGACGGCGGTCGTGGCCATGGGAGGGTCTCCGGCCGATCGGGATCAGCGGGCGTCGAGGGCGCGGGCGAGGTCGTCCCAGAGGTCGTCGGGGTCTTCCAGGCCGATCGAGAGCCGGACGAGGCCGGGGGTGATCCCCTGGCGGGCCCATTGCTCGGGGCCCTGGCCGCGATGGCTCGTGGTGGCGGGGTGGCTGAGGGTCGTGGCGACGTCGCCGAGGCTGGGGGCGAACGGGATATGACGCAACGCCTTGATGAAGCCGTCGGCGCCGTCGCGCTCGCCGAGGTCGATCGTCGCGATCGTGCCGAAGCCGCCGTCGAGGACCCGGGCGGCGCGGTCGTGGTCGGGATGGGTCGGCAGGCCCGGATAGTGGACGGCACGGACCCGGCGGTGTTCGGCGAGCCGCCGCGCCAGGTCGAGGGCCGTGGCGCAGGCCCGGGCCGAGCGGACGCCGAGCGTGGCCAGGCCGCGGAGGGCCAGCCAGCTCTCGAACGGGTTGCCCGAGAGGCCGAAGGCCGACGCCAACGCCCGGGCGCGGTCGATCGCGCCGCGAGGGCCGGCCAGCAGGCCGAGCGTCAGGTCGCTGTGGCCGCCGATGAGCTTGGTGCCCGAGTGGGTCACGAGGTCGGCCCCGAGTGCCAGGGGTCGGCAGATCAGGGGGGCAAACGTGTTATCGAGGATCAGCCGCGCCCCGGCCTCATGGGCGACCGCCGCCAGGCCGGCGACGTCGGCGAGCCGCACCAGGGGGTTCGAGAGCGTCTCGGCGAAGACCAGCCGCGTCCTCGGCGTCAGGGCGTGGCGCAGGGTCTCGGGCCGGGTCGCGTCGAAGGTCGCGTGGCCGACGCCGAACCGGTCGAGCTCCTTGACGACGAGCGTCGCCGTCTTGCCGTAGACCCCGTCGGACAGGGCGACGTGGTCGCCGCCGTCGAGGCCGGCGAGCAACGCCGCGGCCTCCGCCCCCATCCCCGAGGCACAGACCAGGGCCGCCTCCGCCCCCTCCAGGGCCGCGACCTTGCCCGCGAGCTGCTCGGCATTCGGGTGGCCGTCGCGCGCGTAGACGAAGCCCGGCGTCTCGCCGCGATACAAGGCGTCGACCTGGTCGAGCCCCCCCATCCGGTAGACGACGCTCAACGCCAGGGGCGGGACCAATGGTTCGGTCGCCGACGCCGCGGGCGATGGCGGTCGGGCGCAGGTCGTCTCGGGTCGGGGTCGGGGGTCGTCGGGCACGGGAGGGCTCCGGGGCCGCGAGGATCGAGGCCGCCGCCGGGAGAGCGGGGCGGTCGGCCGAAACGAACACCGTCGAGGCCGATCACCGGGCCGCGACGCCCGAGGGCCGGCCCCCGAGGCTCACGACACCCCCGCGCCCTTGGCGGCCTTGCGGTGGGCGCGGGCGGCGAGGCCGAGGTGGGAGATGGCCTCGCCGCAGCAGCGGACCGCGGCCCGCAGGTCGCCGCCGGCGCGGGCCTCCTCGGCCTCGCGGCGGAGGTTGGCGATGACCGGCCAGTCGACGTTCCACGACTGCTCGACGGCGACGGCCTGCGCGTGGCGGATGACCTCGGTGAGGCCGTCGATCAACGGGCCGTCGGCCGGGCAGTCGGCCGAGGTGTAGAGGTGCTCCTCGACCTCGGGCTCGGCGGGCCGCCGGGCGAAGGCGCCGAGGAGGCCGGCGAGGAAGCCCTTGCCCCCCTTGCGGGCGCCGTTGTCGGGGGCCTCGTCCCCCTCGTGCGGCAGCGACGGGTCGACCCAGGGGCCGACCCGCAGGACCAGCGCGGTGATGTTGTCGGGCCCGCCGCGGAGGTTGGCCAGGTGGATGAGGTAGCGGCAGGCGTCCTCGGGGTGGAAACTCGACGCGAAGGCGCCGATCTCGGGGTCGGACACGGGGCCCGAGAGGCCGTCGGAGCAGAGGACGAAGACGTCGCCGGGCTCGACGGGCACCGGGCCCTCGAGGTCGACCTCGACCTGGGGCTCAGGCCCGAGGCTCCGGGTGATGACGTTGCGGGGCACGGCCCGCGCCGCCTGCTCCGGCGCCATGTGGTTGCGCCGCACGAGCTCCCAGACGAGGCTATGGTCGAACGTGAGCTGGTCGATCCGGCCCTCGCGGACGCGATAGACCCGGCTGTCGCCGACGTGCGCGATGACGGCGCCGGCCGGCAGCATCAGCAGGGTCGAGCAGGTCGTGCCCATCCCCTGGAAGTCGCGGTTGGCCGCCGCCTTGCCGTGGATCAGGGCGCCGACGTCGTGGAAGGCCTTGCTGAGGGCCTCGGCGGGGGTGCCGTTCTTGGCCTTGAAGTAGTTGTGCGGGATGTTGTCGCAGGCGAGCTTGCTGGCCAACTCGCCGACGGCGTGCGCCCCCATGCCGTCGGCGACCATGTACAGATGGCCGCGCTGCCGCCAGGTCGTCGGGCTGGGGGCCCGGACGATCGTGAAGCTGTCCTGGTTGTTCGAGCGCCGCATGCCGGTGTCGGTCGCGGCGGCCTCGACGATGATGTCTTCCCAGTTCACGGGCCGGCCTTCTGATCTGATCGGAATGCGTTGGCGGGGCGGCGCGGCCCCCCCGCGGCGCGAAAATCAACGAACCCACCGGCCCCGGAACCCCCAAACCGGCCCCGGGCCCGGATCGTCGGCGACCTCCCTCGCTCTTTGCAGACACCCATCACGCCATCTCGGGCATTGTAACGCCCGGGGGCGCCGCGAATCGAGAGGCTTCTCCCAATCTTAGCCGAGCGACGGCCGTCTCGCCCGCGGGCCGGACCCGTCCCCCGTGGTTTATGATAGCGACAATCGTCCCCCTCCGAAGTCCTTCGGTGCTGCCGGCGGCCCCGCCGCTCGGATCGGCACCCCGTCTTACTTCGGTCCTGGTGGGCTTGTGACGCACATTCCGCCCCGACCCGGGCCAGGCCGGCCGCCGAGCGATCGGTCGGCGTGTCGGTCGTCTCGAAGTTGCGCCGGCGAGATCACTTCTCGAAAGCGGCTTCCTCGGAGGGTTCCGACCTCAACCCGACGCCGTTGACCGCGACCACGCGATAGACGTGCCCCTCGCCGGCCCCGGCCGACTCGTCGAGGTGGCGCATCTCGGCGAGCGGTTGGGCCGGCGTGTCGTGATACGTCATGCCCTGGAAGAGCGGCCGGCCGAACCTCCCGACCGGGGCCCGCGGCACCTTCGCGATCTCCTCACCGTCGCGGAGCACGACGAAGCCCCCGAGGCCGCTCTCGAAGTCGGCCTCGGCGTTCCAGGCGACCTCCGTCCCGCGCCCTCCCCGGTAGGTCACCCTGACGTGGAAGGGCGCGGGGGGCGGGGTCGTATCGCCGACGGCTCCTGTCTTCACATATTCGCCCCAGGCCCTGGCCACGGCCTCGTCCGGCAGCCAGACCGACTCCTTCGGGTCGCCGCGGAAGTCCGCCGCGGGGACCGCGTCCTTGCCGAACATCGGCGCGAGCCACGCCCGGCCCGCGTCCATCGGCTTGAGGGCCTGATCCGGGCTTCCCTTCTCGGGCAATCGTTGCGTCAGGCAGGCGTCCAGGAAGGGGATCGCCAGGTATCGAGAGTCGCCGCACTCGTGGTCGGTGCGCGGGTCGGGCGCGAGACCGACCAGGGCCCCGTGTTCCCGAGACTCCCGGAAGGTCGCGAGGTTGCCCCACCAGGGGCCCCGTTCGAGCCCCTCGGGGTTCCTGGGGAACTTCGTCGCTTCCCTCACGCCCGGGTTGAGCATGGTCGGGATCGCGGAGCACGCCTCGGGGACCCGGGGCGGCACGAATTCGGGGTGCGAGCGGAACTGCGCGGCCGAGCCGGAGCGTAGCCACATCGCGACGACGCGATCGGGGTGCATCGTGCTCAGCACGTCGGACCAGATGCCTCCCCCCGAGTGCCCCCAGAGGACCCACGGGACATGCTCCAGCTCGGGGTGATCGGCCGCGCGCCCGAGGTCGCCGAGGGCCCGGAGGAAGGCCCTCTCCGAGCCGCGACGCGGGTCGAACCACAGCTCCGACCCGCCGGGGGAGAGGTCGTTCTGCTCGTGCCGGACGTGATAGCTCGGGCCCAGCAGCGCGCAGTCCCACTTCTTCGCCAGGGCCTGCCAGTGGAGGTCGTAGGCCGCGGTGCTCCCCTCGATGGAAGCGGTCGTCCCGGCCCCGTGCTGATGCACGATCAGGCCGCGAAGGGCCTTGACCCCGTCGGGGATCCAGAGGGTGTAGGTGACGGCGATCCGCAGCTCCCCTTCCACGGTCGAGGGGGGATAATCGACCGTCACATACCGGCCGACCCCGCGTTGCGACCCTTCCTGCCGGACCGGCGGGCGGGCCGCGACCTTCGGCCGTTGCGTGCCGAGGAGGAACTCGACGACCGGCTTCGGGTCCCTCGGCGCGGTCGGATAATGCCCCTCGCCCTCCTGCACGATGACCGTCATCGAGCCGCCGAGCTCCCGGTAACGCCGCTCCGCCTCACGGGTCTGGCTCGCGAACATCGGATCGAGGCTGCCGCAGACGTGCAGCACGGGCACGCCGGCCCTGGCCAGCGCGGCGAGGTTGTCGAGCGGCTGGGCCGTCGTCATGGTGCAGCGGAGCACGGGGTTCTCGGCGTAGAGGCACGAGACCTTGTCGGGATTCGCGATGGCCCAGGCGTAGGCCTCGCCCGCCGCGCCGCCGGCCCCTTCCAGCACGGGAGTCTTCGAGAAGCCGTGGCCAGTGAGCAGGTCATAGACGGCATTCCAGCCCTTGAGCGATGGCCCGTCCGCGTTATACGGGACCGGCCCAGTCACGATGTGAAACCCTCGGTCCAGGAGGGCGAGGTCGACCGTCGCGTCGCGGCCCACGTAATCGGCCCGGAAGACCCAGGGCTTTCCCGGGGCGGCCGTCTTCGGGACGACGACGTTGATCGATCCCTCGACGCCCTTCAGCTCGAAGGAATAGCGGTCGAAGGACGGGGTGAACCACGGCCCCCGGCAGGTGATGTAGGTCCCTTCCTTGGGGAAGAAGCGATAGACGTTCTCCAGGCCGTAGAAGGTCGACCGGGAGATCCTGCCGCCCAGGTACGGGGGCCGTTGGACGCCGGCGGGCTGGGCCTGCTGGGAGATGAAGTCGGCGATCGGGCCGGGGTCTCGCAGGCTGTGCGGGTGATGGCCGGCCCCCTCCTTGATCATCACCGAGATCCGGCCGCCGGCTTGCTGATCGATCGTCTCGATCGCCGACGACACCCGCCCCAGGAGCGGATCGATGCTGCCGCAGACGTGGAGGATGGGGACGTCGGCCGCCGCGAGGTCGCCGAGCTTCCTGAGCACGTCGGGATTGGTGCCGGGGTTGTCGGCGTAGATGCAAGAGACCCGGTCCGGATTCGACGTCGCCCAGGTGTAGGCATACTCCCCGCCGCGACTCATCCCGATGAAGGCCGGCTTCCTGGAAAGCCCGTGCTTCTCCGTGAGGAAGGCGTACCAGGCGTCCCACGTCTCGCCGGGCTTCAAGGTCGCGCCGGCCGAGATGTAGGCGACGTGGAACCCGCGCCGGAGGAGCTCCACCTCGGTTTGCGGCTGGTGGTCCCAGTAGCAGCCCCGCCAGGACCAGGGGTTCCCCAGCGCGGGCCTCCTGGGGACGATGACGACGCAGCGCCGCTTCCCCGGCGGCGGGGCCTTGATGCCGAACCCCTCGTCCTCCCCGCGCCGGAACGGCTCGACGGCGAGGGTCCCCTCGTCCATCAGGTAGTCGTAGCGATCGAAGCCGTCGTGCCAGGAGCCCTTCTCCCCTTCGAAGGGCCGATACGTGTCGGCCGGCGCCGCCCCCACGGGACTCGGGGAGCACGACGCCAGCACGAGGGCCATGCCCGAGACGAGCCTTCTGATCGGGTGGGAATTCATGTCCAGACCTTTCCTGATCGCTGATGTCCGTTGAGGCCGTGGAACGATGGCTCCGCCGGATGACCGAGGCGCGGCTCGGGCCCGGGTGTGACGCCCGAGTCCGGGGGATGAACCGGAGGAAACGGGGCGGCCGGCGGGGGATCATTTCGTCCCCCAGAGCTCCTTGATCGTGTCTTCCGTGTTGAATCCGCCGGGGCATGCCTCGCTCTTCGTATTGGCCCAGTACCAGCGGGGCGCGTCGGGCCTGCCGGGGCTCATGACCCGGCTCCCCGGCATCTGGAGGTGGCCGTCGGGGTCGGTGTCCTTGACCCACTTCCACGCATAGCGGAGCCAGTCGTTGCGCTCCGCCTCCGGGAGGAGTGCAAACCAGGTGATCTCATCCCAGCCCCAGAGGAACGGCGGCTTGCTCGGCTTCCCGGGGTTGCTCCGGCCGAAGTTGTCGAACTCGACCAGGAAAGGTAGGTGCTCGCACGACCAGCCGCTCGGCGTGACCCCGCCCCGGCTCCTCAGGAAGATCGAGTCCGAGTAGCCCACCTTGAGGACGCCCTTGTAGGGCTGGCCCGCGACCTCGGCGATCCGCAGCGGGAAGGAGTGGAAGTCGAAGAGCAGCTTGCCCCCTTCCACGTAGCCGCCGGTCGGCGTGTGCGCGTCGCAGATCACGAGATGCCGCCGGGCGTGCTTGCGGGCGTACGCCCGGACCCTGTCGAGCATGTCGATCCAGTGGGAATGGCCCGGGTCGTTCTTGTCCATGAGGCCCACCTGGCCGAAGTGGATCGCCTCGATCCCGACGTCGATGTAACGGCCGGCCAGGAAGTAGAACCACATCCGCGTTTCCAGCCGGCTCATGTCGGGGACGGACCCGCGGCCTCCCCAGTGGCCCACGAAGCGTCCGTCCTCGTAGAGCATGTCCCGGTAGCGGAAGTTCCGCGTCTCGACGGGCAGGCCGAACTCGGTGAACACGCCCTCCGGCACGGGGACGGACTCCACGCCTCGGGTCACGATCTCGAAGGCGGCCGCCTGGAGGACGATCTCCGGATCGGCTCGATGGAGCGCCTCGGCATAGGGCCTGGCCGTCCTGAGGAACTCGTCCAGCTCCTTCTCCCGCCCCCAGACCATGAGCGCCCGGCCCACGAACTTGGCCCTGGACGAGAGGATCAGGCGCATGTTGTCGCGCGGGTCGACCCCCCGGCCGTTCCGCGCCCGGTCGAGGTCGTCGTGGAGCAGCTCGGTGAAGGAGATGGAGCGGTCGAGATAGTTCTCGAGCACCCGCCGGGAGATCGTGGAATCGAAGTGAAAGTCCTGGCCGCAAGCCGCGCCGGCCCAGAACACGACGGCCGAGAACAAAGGGACGGCCGTCAGGCGGAGCGTCGGTCGTACTCGCGTCGGCATGATGGCACCGCCGGGTGTTGGAGGATTCGCGGAGTCTCGCCCTCTCGGCGTCTCACATGAGGCCCGGCTCGTCCCTCGGGACCCGTGCCCTTCCCGCGAATACCGGACGAGGCGTGCAGGTTGCTTTGACACTCAGCTCAAGGAGCCGCCCGACTTCGACCGGCACTCGTCGTAGGAGCGGACCCTGGTCGAGCGGCTCCAGGAGAAGGCCACACCCTGCCGACGGGTGGCGACCCGATTCGGGAAGACGGCGCGGAACCACTTGATGATCCGGCAATCGCCGTCGAGCTTGGTCCTCCTGACCTCATCGTCAACACGATCGAGTACCGAAGGTGGGACTCGAACCCACACGGGTGTTACCCCACCGGATTTTGAGTCCGGCGCGTCTGCCATTCCGCCACTTCGGCCAGTTTCGACCGACGATATCCTGGGATGATATCGCGTCCGGGAACGGTCCCGTGGTGATTGATCCAGGATCATCGATGCACCCGGATCGGCCCTTCCCGAGGTCCCCACAGGATACTTCACCCGTTGGTCGCGGGCAAGCGCCCCGGAGTCGTTCAGGGGGACAGGGGCCACCGGACGATCGTGACGGCTTGAGGCCGTCCGGGCGAAAGACCGACGCCGGGCTTTGGAGAGGCCGGCGTGGTCCAGCTCCCGGCCGTCGCGGTCGAATCTCGACGCCGGGGCTCCCGTCGAAAACGCTCCCCGGAGCCGTCAAGGGTCGTGTAAGCTGGGGTCGTCGGTCGGCCAGTCTCGCGACACGTCCGACGGGGCGGTGGACCGTGGACCGGCCTTCGAGAAGCACGCCCGTCCGGAAGGACGGCGGATCGAGATGCTCGTGGTGGAGCCCGGTCGCTCCAATGGACCGAACGGGCAAGCCCGAGTGCCGGCTGTCGGGCCGTGAGACGGGCCAGACGCGGTGACCGACGGAGCGGTCGGAGTCTCGCGGCTGGATCAGGTTCTTGGTTGCGATTGGCTCGACGGGAGAGGGGACGGATGGGCGAGTCGTGGCGGGAGAGGGCGACGGCATGGCTGGGCCGACCGCTCGGGCGATGGTCCGTCGGGGCCGTCGTGTTCCTGACCTGCGGCTCGCCGGCCTGGCTGATGGCCGATGAGCTGTGGCCGAATCCGATCGTGGGGGACGACCTCGTCTACCTCGCGCGGTCGCGCGACGTCCCAAGGCTGGTCGCGTCGCTCTGGGCGCCGCACAACGCGCACGTCGTCCCCTGGTTCCGGATCTGGACGTTCGGGCTCGTCCGCCTCGCCGGCGGCCTGGCAAGGCTGCCCGAGGTCTTCACGGTCGGGGCGTATGCGACTCTGGTCCTGGTGATCCTGGCCTGCGGGCTCGTCGTGGCGCGGGAGACGAGGAGCACGGCGGCCGGCCTCGTGACGATGGCCTTCGTGGGGACGTCGACGGTCATCGAGCCGGCCTTGACGTGGTACTCGTCGAGCCAGTCGCTCTGGGCCGGCTTCGGCATCGTGGCGATGCTCTTGGCCTTGCAGTCGTGGCGGGCGACGGGGGGCCGCGGGCCCTTGATCGTGGCGATCCTGGCGGTCTGGCTGGCGGCGGCCTCCTGGTCGGGGGGTTATGCCGCGGGCCCGGTCGGCCTGGCCTACCTCGCGGCCGACGGCCGGCGGCGTTGCCTCCGGGCCGCGCCCTTGCCGTTGACGGCGGGCCTGGTCGCCGCGGCCGCCGCGGTCGTGCTCAGCGGGCAGGGGCCGCTGTCGAAGGCCAACTTCCACGAACGCAGCGTCCTCCAGGCCGCCAGCCCAGTCCGGGGGGCCCTCTACACCTGCCAGGCGATCCCGGAGGGCCTGGTCTTCGGCAACCTCGGCCTCGATGTCCCCGTCGCCGGCGTCCAGGGGGTCATCTTCACCCTCGCCCTCGTCGCGCTCTGGGCCTGGACGGCCCGGGGACGTCGGCCCGCCCCGCTCGAGGCCGCCGGGGCGACGTTGATCGTCGTGGCCGCGATGCTGGCCTACACGTTCCGGTCGTACCTGCCGTTCGAGAGCCTGCGGTCGATCTGGGTCTACTTCGCGCTGCCGCACATCGGCCTCGTCCTCTTCGCGGCCGGCTGGTGGTCGGCGCGTCGCGGATCGATCCCTGGCCCGCCCCGACCGCCGACCCGCGGGCAGGCCCTGGCCGTCGTCGCGCTGCTGCTGATCCTGCTCGTCACGCATCGGTCCCGCGCCCAGCGGCTCGTCATCGTGGCGTCCTCCCCCCTGACCCCCGCCGAGCGTCCGACCTTCACGACCCAGGCGGCCCGGCGTGACCGCGGCGTTGCGCTGAACCGAGAGCTCCTCGAGCGACAGCGACGTTACCTCACTAGGATGCAAGAGGCCGAACGGGTCGCGGCGCGGCTCGGGATCGACCGGGAGGCGATCCGAGGCGAGTTCGGCCCGATCCTCGGCCCCGGCTGGCCCGAGGGCGTGGGCGACTTCGACGTGACCGACGTCCTGATCCTGCCTCCTCGGGGACGGCCGGCCGACCCGGCCGCCGTCCGATCGGCACTGGGCCCGCTCCTGGTCCCCGAGGCCGAGCCCCGTCCCCCCTGGCTCGACCCTGGCGCCCCCTGGCCGCCCCGCGCCCGTCGCTGAGGCTCGCGACGAGCGTCGAGGTCGTCGACTGGGTAACAACCGACGGCACCTCCTGCGGTCACGGGGGGCGTTCGCCACGACCAGACCATCGACCCGAGGCGCGGCCTGATCACCGTCTTCCTCGTCCAGCATGCCGGCTCCCCCGCCGACGGCGACAAGGCCCAGGGCGCGTTCCGAAGGGCCGCCGAGGGACGGTTCGGGCGGAAGTGACCGCCGCCTCAGGGCGGCGACGCCCGCGCCTCGAGGCCCTTCAAGATGTTGCCGTCGCGGTCGGTGAAGCGGACGCAGGCGGACCAGTCCATCTTTTCATTAACAACTTTCAAAATGAGAATATTTGCCCCTTTCTTGAGCCGGAGTCCCTCGACCACGTCCTGGTCCGGGTCGAGGATGCGGGGGTTGGGCTTGCGGAGCACCATCTTGCCGTTGAGGTAGACCTTCAGCTCGTCGTCGCTGCCGGAGCGGAGGATGACGCCGTCGCGGTCGGCATCGGAGACGACGTAACACACGGCGAAGCCGACGCTGTCATCCGTCCGGTGGCCGAGCGCGTCGTTGAAGTTCAATGGAGCGGCCTTGGCTTCCACGGCCTTCCAGGTCAGCTCCCGACCGCCGACGCGGAGTGTCTGCCCTTCCTTGGGGGCGAGTTTCGCCGCGCCCTCGACCTGCTCGGCGTCGAGGGCTTCCGGGCCGGTCTGTCCGTCGGCGAACGGGATCGGGGCGAGCACGAGCCAGCGGACGATGTAACCCTCTTCGTCGAGACCGGGACCGGGTGTGGGGGCCTCCGCGGGGATGGCGATCGGCTTCGGAGGGACGATTCGGAGCCGCGCCAGGGCCGCCCTCGCCTCGCGGGACAGCCGGGCGCCGTCGGCCCCCGCGGCGAAGGCCTCGAGGAGGCGAACCGCCTCGGGGGTGCCGGCCCGCTCCAGCACGCCGACGGCCCGCAAGACTCGGAGTCCTTCGGTCGATCGGACCGGCCCCCGAAGCCGGTCGAGCAGGTCCTCGACGCGGAAGCGGACCTCGGGCGACGGCCGTGCTTCGAGGGCGCGGCGGAGGTGGGGCGCGGCCTCCTTGCCCAGCATCTTGAGGTCGCTCGTCGCCCGCTCCCGAACCCGGAATCGGCCGCTGTCCAGCTCGTTGAAGAGCCGGCCGAGCCGGATCGGGTCGGGTCGCTCGGCCGGCTGGATGTGATCGCCGACGAGGGCCACGGCCTCGAGCGGGGAGTCGATCAGGGCCCAGTAGGCCGCGTCCATACGCTCGAGGTCGGTGTCGGCCAGGTCGTCCCAGAGGCGTGTCGCCGGCACGGGCGGGGCGTGGCCGGTCGCGTCCCAGAGGATCGCCGTCGTGTCCGAGCCGCCCGAGACGAGCCGTCGGCCGTCGGCCGGGAAGGCGAGCGAGCGGACCTCGCCGCGATGGCCTTCGAGTCGTCGGATCACGCGGCCCGAGGCCGTCTCCATCAGGACGATCGCCCCGCCGGGGCCGGCGACGGCCAGGCGTCGCCCGTCGGCGGTGAGGGCCAGGGCGGAGGCGAAGTCGGACTCGATCGCCATCGAGACGGCCTCGCGCCCCGAGGCCGTGTCCCAGACGACGACGGGGCGCCGGATGATCGCCTGCGACCCCCGGCCGTCGAAGGCCCCGGCCAGCGTCGCGCCGTCGGCGGAGAGCGCGACGGAGGTGATGGGGCATGGCAGGGCGTGGAATGAGCGAATCGTCTCGCCCGTGCCGACGTCCCAGAGGCGGGCCGTCGCGTCGTCGCCGCCGGAGGCAAGGACCTTGCCGTCGGTCGAGAAGGCGAGAGAATTGATGGAGCTGCGGTGCCCGCGCAGTTTCCTCATCGGCTGGCGCCCGGCGAGGTCGCGGAGCCGGACCTCGGCGATCTCGCCGCCGGAGGCCAGCCGGCGGCCGTCGGGCGAGAACGCGAGGGCGTAGACCAGGCCGTCGCGGAACCTACGGATCTCGCGCCCGGTGGCGACGTCCCAGACGCGGATGGTCCGGTCGCGTCCGCCCGAGGCGACGGCCCGGCCGTCGGGTGCGATCGCCACGCAGAGGACATCGGCCGAGTGCCCGTCGAAGCGTCTCCGCTCCGCCCCCGTCGCCGCATCCCAGAGCCGGACCGTCCGGTCGCCGGCCGTCGCGATCATCCGGCCGTCGACCGAGAACGCGGCCGCGACCGGGCCGACATGGCCGGGGGGCATCGGCCGCTCGCGGCCCGTCGCCGCGTCGAAGAGCTGGACCAGCCCGCCGACGCACCCCGCGGCCAGGGTTCGGCCATCGGGCGAGAATGCGAGCGCAGTCGCCCGCCCCCGAGCGAGGGGGATCGGCGGCAGCTCGCGGCCGGTCTCGACGTCCCAGCGACGGACCTGATCGACGTCGCAGCCGGCGGCCAGGGTCCGGCCGTCGGGGGAGAACGTGAGCGCCCAGAGGTTGCCCTGGCCGCCCTCCAGTCGTCGCGCCAGCTTGCCGGCCTCGAGATCCCAGATCGTGACCGACCCGTCCGACCCGCCGAGGGCCAGGGCCTTCCCGTCGGGTGCGAACGCGAGACACGGCCATCGAGTTCGCGGCCCGAGGACATGCCGAAGCTCCTCCCCCGAAGGCACGGCGAGGAGCCGGAACGTCCCGTCTTCGCAGACCGCGAGCGAACGGCCGTCGGGCCCGAAGGCCAGGACGTCGATTCGATGTCGGACCTTGATCTCGAAGAGGCGACGGCCCGACTCGGCCTCCGAGAGCACGACGCGCGGATCGTCCCGCGAGTTGTCCGCCGACGCGACAAGCCTCCCGTCGGGAGCGATGGCGAGCCTCAAGACCGGGGAGCGATGGACGGGGAAGGATCGGATCGACGTGCCGTCGGCAATCCGCCAGAGGGCGAGATTCCCCGCCGAGTCGCCCGTGGCGAGGGTCCGGCCGTCGGGCGTCTGGGCCGCCGCCTGGATGTCGGCGGGCTCGGCCGGGATCGACCGTCGCGCGGCCGCGGTCACGGCGTCCCACAGTCGAAGGCCAGGGCCGCCGTCGAGCGTCGCGAGAGTCGTCCCGGCACCGTCGAAGGCGACGAACTTGACCGCGTCCTGGTGGCGGAGCCGCTGGGTGCCCAGCCGAAGGATGGCACCCTCGGGCAGCGGGTCGCCCGCCCGATCGTCGGCCCGCGATGCCCCGACGAGGCCGAGCAACGTCGTCAAGGTCGCGACCGCCCGTGCCGATCCGCGCATGGCGCACCCCCGGCCGAAGACTCCCGCCCGGTTCCCCCACATATCTTGGCGGGCGGCGCGGCCGATTCCTAGACCGAAGCCGGCAAAGTCGCCGGGCGCAAGGCGGTCCATCGCATCGCCGAGAGGAGATAGAAGCCGACGGCGACGAGCAGGAGGTGGTTGAAGCCGAGCACCAGCGAGAGGTTTTCGCAGAGGCCGCCGAGCACGGCGCCGGCGATGTTCGAGCCGAGCGCGAGGTCGGGGCGGGGCGACCCCTGGAAGGAGGTCGCGAAGATCACCCCGGCGAAGAAGACCGGTGCGAAGACGAGCAGGCACGACGCGACCGCCCGGGTCGTCGACGACAGGGCCAGGAACGTGTTCACGGGCAGGAAGGCGTTGAGCAAGAGAGCCAGGATCAACATCGCGTAATACGGGGTGAGTCGCCGCGGCCTCACGCCGAGGACGAACAGGTTCGCCAGCAGGATCAACACGAGGACGGCCGCGAAGACGATCGAGTTGACCAGCCAGGTCGAGCCGAAGAGCAAGGCGAGCTGGACCACCCCCTTCGTCTCCAGAAGCATGAAGCCCGCCCCGAGGAAGAACATCCGGCCGTCGGGCCGGGACCGTCGCGACGGGGCGAACGCGAGTAGGAGGGCCATCGAGACTGCCGCGACCACGGCCATCCCCCGCAGGTTCAGCGCCGGGATCGCGCGGTCGCGGAGGTAGAGGAACGGCCAGTCGTCGGTCGGCACGCGGTCGATCCGGTCGGTCTCGACCTCGCACGGGCCGATCCGGATCCAGTCCCTCGGCGCCGTCCTCGCCAGGGCCGGCGGCCTCGGGCCGAAGCCGTTGACAGGCACGTTGAGCCGGGGGGCGGGGTTCAGCCAGAAGGATTGGCTCGAGGCGAGCGTCGATCGGATGCGATCGACGACGGCCGACCCGGGCGCGCCGACCATCAGCATCGTGAAGCCGGGCCGGTCGGTCTCGGGCGTGATCCGGTCGAGGTCGGGCATGCTGATCGCGAACGGCCGGGCGAAGGCCACTTCGGCCATCTTCGCCAGGCGGCCCACGACCCACCCCTGGCGATAATAGTTGTACATGACGAAGACGCCGCCCGGCTTCAGGCGTGATTTGACGTCGCGGAGGGCCTCCTGGGTGAACAGGTAGCTCTCCAGCCGGAGGCTCGAATAGCCGGAGTGCAGGACGAGCGAGTCGACCAATGCATAAACGATGAGGTCGTATTTGCGACCGCCGCGGCGGGCGAAGTTGCGGCCGTCGTCGAGGTGGACGGAGACGCGGGGGTCGGCATAGGGGTGGTCGGGGTGGTGGTCCTTGCCGATCCGGTAGAGGACCGGGTCGATCTCGACGGCGTCCACGTGCTTCGCCCCGTGCGACAGGGCCGCCTGCACGTCGTTGCCCGAGCCGGCGCCGATGACGAGGACGTCCTCGAACGGCGGGCCGCCCGCGTCGCGGTTCAACAGGTGCGGCAGGGCATACGCGGGGCCTTCGTCGCCGACGGGGACCATGACCTGGTGGCCGATGTGGTTGGCGCTGATGACCCGCTGGCCGGGGGCGAACTGGACCTTGTAGTAGGGGGACCAGAGCACCGAATAGTTGCCGCTGACGCCGAAGGCCGTCTGCGCCACGAGGTACAGGAGCGCCAGCAAGGCCCCGACCTGCCACGTCGCCCACGGCCTCGTGACATAGAGGAGGACCGCGCCGGCGACCGTGAACCAGAGGAACGGGCTTGTTCTCCCATAAGACGCCAGCCCGAACGCCGCGATCCCGGCGAGGCTGCCGAGGACGTTGACCGTGTACGCGACCACCCGATCCGAGGCCGCGTTGAAGGCCCGGCCGAGGGCCTGACCCAGGCCGACGAACACCAGGGCGACCAGGGCGAAGAACGTCCCCGCGATCGCCTCGATCGGCACGACCGCGCCAGAGAGCGCGAGCGGTGCGTTCTCGGCCCCGAAGTAGACCTGCTGCGGCGACGCCTGGTTGCCGACGTCGACGGCCACACCGCCGGAGGTCGTCAGCAGGTGGGTCGCATAGCCAAGCCCCACCGCGAGGAGCGTCAGCGGCACGACGGCCTTGACCATCTCGACCTGCCGCCCCGCGATCATGCAGCCGACCGAGACGCCCAGGAATGATGCCAGTAAGACGATGTTCGTGAAGTACGTGAGATAGGTGACGAACCCCCCGAACCAGCGGATGCACGCCAGCTCCAGGAACAGGACCACGAAGCTGATCAGGAACAGGTCCCGACGGGCCCTCCTCGCCGCCGCGCGGCCTGTTGGCCCGGGCCGGTACGTCCTCGACGGCACCCCCTCGGTGCCGACCCGACCGCGCACGCCCTCCGTGGCCATGCCCTCGCCCCCTCGACGTACGATCCCCTCGCCCGTCGAGGAACCAGTCGTAAGGCCGGGGCCGGGGGCGTCAGGAGATGTCGAGGACGGGCTTGCCGAGGACGTCCATCAACGGCGAGACGCCGAGGCCGGGTGCCGTCGGGGCGGCGAGGCGGCCGTTGTGGCGGATCGGGGCGCCCTCGGCGTTGGAGACGGTGACATAGCTATTGAAGTCGGTCGTGCTCAGGAGGAACTCGGGCGGGGTGCTGTGGGCCAGGTGGGCGATGGCGGCCGTGGCGATGTCGCCGCCCCAGGTGTCCTCGATCGTCATCGCCAGGCCGATCGACACGCAGAGGTCCCGCGCCTGCCGGGCTGCGGTCAGGCCGCCGAGCTTGCCGATCTTGAGGTTCACCGCGTCCATCGCCCCGTCGGCGTGGCCGCGCAGCAAGGTTGCGAGGCCGTCGATCGACTCGTCGAGCACGAACGGGTGGTCCGTCCGCCGCCGGATCGACAGGCATTCCTCGTAGGAGAGACAGGGCTGTTCGATGGACACATCGATATCTCGGACGGCACGCACGACCCTTGCGGCGTCGTGCATCCTCCAGCCGGTGTTGGCGTCGGCGACGAGCAGGTCGCCCGGTTCGAGCACAGCCGCGACGGCCCGGATGCGGGCGATATCCTGGAGGGGGTCGCCGCCGACCTTCAACTGGAACCGCCTGTACCCCTCCGCGCGATAGCCGGCCACGTTCTCGGCCATCGCCTCGGGCGACTGCTGCGAGATGGCCCGATAGAGGCCGAAGTCCTCGCCATATCGCCCTCCCAATAACATACAAACCGGCATCCCGGCCACTTTTCCGAGCAGGTCCCAGCACGCAACATCCAGGGCCGACTTGACGTACGGGTGCCCCTTCAGGGCCGCGTCCATCCGCCGGTTGAGCTTGCCGAGTTGCGTCGGGTCCTCGCCGATCAGGTTCGGGCCCAGCACCGCGATCCCCGCCCGCACCCCCTCCGCATAAGCCGGCAAGTACGCCGGCCCGAGCGGGCAGCATTCGCCGAACCCCGTCAGGCCCGAGTCGGTCTCGACGGCCACGATTGTGCTGTCGAAGACCTCGACCGACTTGCCCCCCGACCAACGATAGCTCCCCTCCTTCAAGGGCAGCTCGACCCGGTACGCCGCGATCCGTCGGATGATCAACGTCGCCTCCTCGGGTGTCGCCCGGCCGGGCTCTCATCGACGGAGCAGGTCCTGGAGCGCGTACACCTCGAGCTCGCCGCCGCGGAGGCGTTCGATCGCCGTCACGGCCGCGCGGGCGCCGGCGAGGGTGGTGATGCAGGGGAGGCCGTGGCCGACGGCGGCGGCGCGGATGCGGCCCTCGTCGGTGCGGGCGCCTTTGCCGCTGGGGGTGTTGATGATCAGGGCGATCCGGCCGTTGGCCATGTGGTCGAGCAGGTTCGGCCGACCCTCGCGGATCTTGCGGACGCGCTCGACGGCGATGCCGTGACCTTCGAGGGCGTCGGCCGTGCCGGCGGTGCACATCAATTCGAAACCCAACGCCGAGAGCTTCGAGGCGATCGGCACGACGGCCTTGCGGTCGCGGGCGGCGACGCTGACGAAGACGGTCCCCTCCTTGGGCAGCTTGCTCGACGCGGCGAGCTGGCTCTTGGCGAAGGCGGAGGCGAAGTCGGTGTCGATCCCCATGACCTCGCCGGTGGAGCGCATCTCGGGGCCGAGCACGATGTCGACGCCGGGGAACTTGGCGAACGGGAAGACGCTCTCCTTGACCGAGACGTACTTCGGCTCCGGCTCGGCGACGACCCCCTGTTCCTCAAGGCTCCGGCCCATCATCACCCGCGCCGCGGCCTTCGCGAGGTTCAGTCCGGTCGCCTTCGACACGAACGGCACCGTCCGCGAGGCGCGCGGGTTGACCTCGAGGACGTAGATCTCTCCACCTTTCACGGCGAACTGGATGTTCATCAGGCCACGTACCGAGAGGGCCTCGGCCAGCGCGTACGTCTGCTCCTTGAGCCGACGCACGATGTCGGCCGACAGGCTGAAGGGCGGGATGGCGCAGGCCGAGTCGCCGGAGTGGATCCCGGCCTCCTCGATGTGCTCCATCACGCCGCCGACGATCGTCCTCGTGCCGTCGCAGACGGCGTCGACGTCGACCTCGATGGCGTCCTCGAGGAACTTGTCGATCAACACCGGGTGCTCGGGGCTGGCGTCGACGGCCTCCGCCATGTAGCGGTCGAGGCTCGGCTCGTCGTAGACGATCTCCATCGCCCGACCGCCGAGCACGAAACTCGGCCGGACCACGACCGGGTAGCCGATCCGCTCCGCGATCCGCCGCGCCTCCGAGGCTCGGTTCGCCGAGGCGTTCGGCGTCTGCTTCAATTCCAGTCGGTCGATGACCAGTCGGAACCGCTCGCGGTCCTCGGCCAGGTCGATGCTCTCGGGGCTCGTGCCGACGATCGGCACCCCCGCCGCCTCCAAGGCCCGAGCCAGGTTCAAGGGCGTCTGGCCGCCGAACTGGACGATCACGCCGACGGGCTGGATGCGCTCGCAGATGTTGAGCACGTCCTCGACCGTCAACGGCTCGAAGAAGAGGCGGTCGGAGGTGTCGTAGTCGGTGCTGACGGTCTCGGGGTTCGAGTTGACCATGACGACCTCGAAGCCGTCCTCGCGGAGGGCGAAGGCCGCCTGGCAACAGCAGTAGTCGAACTCGATCCCCTGGCCGATCCGGTTCGGCCCGCCGCCGAGGATGACCACCCTCGGGCGGTCGCCGACGCGGGCCTCGTCCTCGGATTCATATGTCGAATAATAATACGGCGTCACCGCCTCGAACTCGGCGGCGCACGTGTCTACGAGCTTGAAGACGGCCTCGATCCCCCGGCGTTTCCGGTCGCGGCGGACCTCGCCCTCGGTGGCGCCCCAGAGCTGCGCGAGCTGGCGGTCGGCGAAGCCGTCCCGCTTCGCGCGGCGGATGAGGGAGTCGGGCGCGGCCTCGAGGCTCGGGCACTCCCGCAACGACCACTCGACCTCCACGAGCTCGCGGACGTTCTCGAGGAACCAGGGGTCGATGTTCGTGAGCGCGTGGATCTGTTCGACCGTCAGGCCGGCGAGGATCGCGTAGCGGAGGTACCAGACGCGCTCGGCGTTGGGGGTGGCGAGCTTGGCGCGGATGACGTCCTCGCTCGGCTGGGACTCGGTGCCCCAGAGATCCTTCTTGTCGCAGCCGAGGCCGAACCGGCCGACCTCCAGGCCGCGGAGCGCCTTCTGGAAGCTCTCGCGGAAGGTCCGGCCGATGGCCATGACCTCGCCGACGGACTTCATCTGCGTGGTGAGCACGGGGTCGGCGTCGGGGAACTTCTCGAAGGCCCAGCGCGGGATTTTCGTGACCACATAATCGATCGTCGGCTCGAAGCAGGCGGGGGTCTCGCGGGTGATGTCGTTCCGGATCTCGTCGAGGCGGTAGCCGACGGCGAGCTTGGCGGCGATCTTGGCGATCGGGAAGCCGGTGGCCTTGCTCGCCAGGGCGCTGGAGCGGCTGACGCGCGGGTTCATCTCGATGACGATCATCCGGCCGGTCTTCGGGTCGACGGCGAACTGGACGTTCGAGCCGCCGGTGGCGACGCCGATCTTGCGGAGGATCGCCAGCGAGGCGTCGCGCATCCGCTGGTATTCCTTGTCGGTGAGCGTCTGGGCCGGGGCGACGGTGATGCTGTCGCCGGTGTGGACGCCCATCGGGTCGAAGTTCTCGATGGAGCAGACGATCACCGCGTTGTCGGCGACGTCGCGCATGACCTCCATCTCATATTCTTTCCAGCCGATGACGCTCTCCTCGACGAGGATCGAGTGGACCGGGCTGAGCTCCAGGCCGTAGGCGACCATCCGGTCGAACTCGTCGCGGTTGTAGGCGATGCCGCCGCCGGAGCCGCCGAGGGTGAAGCTGGGGCGGAGGACGCAGGGGAGTCCCACCTCGTCGCGGATGCGGCGGGCCTCGTCGAGGCTGTGCGCCAGGCCGCTCCGGGCGCTCTCGAGGCCGATCTCCTCCATGCAACGCTTGAACAGCTCGCGGTCTTCGGCCCGGCGGATCGCCTCGGCGCTGGCGCCGATGAGCTGGCAGCCGAGACGATCCAGGGCCCCCGACTCGGCCAATGCGAGGCCGACGTTCAGGCCGGTCTGGCCGCCGAGGGTCGGCAAGAGCGCATCGGGGCGCTCGACGGCGATGATCCGCTCGACGACGGCCGGGACGATCGGCTCGATATAGGTCCGGTCGGCCATCTCGGGGTCGGTCATGATGGTCGCCGGGTTCGAGTTGACCAGGACGACCTCGTACCCCTCCTCGCGCAACGCCTTGCACGCCTGTGTGCCCGAGTAGTCGAACTCGCACGCCTGGCCGATGACGATCGGCCCGGCGCCGACGATCATGATCTTCTTCAGGTCGGTACGCTTGGGCACGGCAGCACTCATCCCGCTCAAGGCGCGCTTCGGGCCGCGATCGACCTCCCGGTCGTCGCGGCCCGTCGTGGAATGGCACGATCCTAGCAGGTTTTTCGGGCGGCCGACAAGACGGGCCGCCGCACGTACGGCTCAGAATCCCTTCCCCTTCGTCGTGGTCTTGACCCGTCCGATGTACATATCCGCCGTGATATAGAGGTCCGAGCCGTCGCCGCCGAAGTTGCAGTTGGCGGTGGCCTCGCCGGTGTCGAGGGTACCGAGGTGGGTGCCGTCGGGGGCGAAGACCAGGACGCCGCCGGGGCCGGTGGCGAAGAGGTTGCCGGCGCGGTCGACCTTCATGCCGTCGGGGAGCCCCTTCTTGCCCGCCTCGACCAGCTTCGTCACGTCGGCGAAGACCCGGCCGGTGCCGATCGTGCCGTCGTCCTTCACGGGGAAGGCCATCCAGATCGCCTTCTTCGGGTCGGAGTTGGCCACGTACAGCGTCTTCTCGTCCGGCGAGAACGCGATGCCGTTCGGGAAGGTCATCTCCCTGGTCAAGAGCGTCAGCTTCCCCTCGCGGTCGAGCCGATAGACGCCGTTGAACGGCAGCTCCTTGGCGGGGTCGTCGTTGAGCTTGAGCAGGCCATAGGGCGGGTCGGTGAAGTAGAGGTCCCCCTTGGCGTTGTAGGTGGCGTCGTTCGGGCTGTTCAGGCGCTTGCCGTCGTAGCGGTCGGCCAGGGTGACGAAGGTGTTGTTGTCGGCCAGGCGGGCGACGCGGCGGTCGCCGTGCTGGCAGAGGACGAGGCGGCCGAAGTCGTCGATCACCAGGCCGTTCGAGCCGGGCTCGCCGCCGCGGGGGACCTTGCCGGTGTAGCCGCTGGGCTTGAGGTACTCGCGGACGCCCTGGCTCTCGCGCCAGATGTAGACGGTGTTCTTGGGGACGTCCGAGAACAGCAACGCCCCCGCCGGCGAGTTATTGCCGCGGTCGCGGAGCCAGACCGGCCCCTCCGACCAGTCGAACCCCTCGGCCAACTTCTCGATCTTGGCGTCCTTCGGGATGAGGGCGTCGAGCTTCGCGTCCTTCCGCTCGATCGAGCCGAACGTCGGGTACGGCTTCTTCGTCGCCTCCTGCCCCCGCGCCGGGGCGATCATCCCCAGCACCACTGCCAGACCGATCCAGGGCCGCGTCGTCGTGCGCATGGTTGTCGACCTCAGGGCTCGTGTTCGGGTACGGCCGACCCGCCTCGGGGACCTGGCCGATCGGAGTCTATCACGACGGCAAGTGAGAAGACACCGAGGACGGTCGGAAGAGAGCCGGTGACATCTCAGTTGCCTAGGAATAGGGTACATAATTTAATTTAAAGCTTTGTTTGCTGCTTCGTTGCTTCCCAATCGATCTTGACCTGCGGCAATGCCGCGCGCAACCTGTCGTACCCCTCGGCGGTGACCCTGGTGTTGAGCAGGGTGATTCCCTTGAGATGCGTCAACCCGCGCAGGTGCACCAGGTCGGAATCGGTGACGGGCGTGCGAAGGAGCCCGAGGATCTTGAGGTGCTTCATCGATTCGAGGATTCGGAGGTTGGCGGCGACGAGCTTCGGACCGCCGAGATAGAGGTTCTTCAAGCCTGGCAGCCCCTTGATGGACTCCAGCCCCCTCCCCGTGATCGCGCAGCCCGAGAGGTCCAGCTCCTCCAGCTCGACCATCCCCGCCAGCGCGGCGAGTCCGGCGTCGGTCACGCGAGTGTCGGTGAAGTCGAGGTTCTTGAGATGAGTCAGTCCCCGGAGGTGGGCGACGCCGACGTCGCCGACACCAGTGCTCAAGAGGGAGAGTTCCTTCAGGTTCGCGAACGTCCCGACGTTCGCGAGCCCGGACCGTGTGATCGGGTTCATACGCAGATCCAGCGACTCCAGGTTCTTCGACCCACGGATCGGCGCCAGAGAGTCGCCGGTCAACCCGTTTCCCGTGAGATCGAGCTCGCGCAGGCGGGGCATCGTCGCCAGGGGGGGCATCCCGGCAGGGCGAACGCACGTGTTTCGCAAATCCTTGTCCTGCAAGGATTTGCAATCTAGTGCACGGAATTCAACTAGTCGCAAGTTCTTTGCAGACAAGGATTTGTGAATTAGATGCGTTTGCCCTGGGCATCCCGGCGTCGGTCAGCCCGGTGTAAGCCAGGCGCAGAGACTCCATTTGTGTCGAGTGGTCGAGTCGATGGAGGACCGAGCCGGCCAGCGGCTGCCTGTCGATCGAGAGCTCGCGCAGGCGTGTCAAGGTCCCCAGGCTGGCGAGGCCCGCCTCGGTCAGCCGATCGTGTTCGTTCGAATCATGGACATCGGGCTCGTCAGTCGGAATGCAAGTCCGCTGGAACGCAAGTGCCTCGATCCGGCCCAGCATTCTGAGGGGCACGAGCGTGTCGTCACTGATCGGATGATTGGAATAGCCGACGCAGGTAACGTCCTGGAAGTAGTCGTCACCCAATTGGCGCCGCAACCACTCGGGGGCCCGAGGTTTACCGTCGGGTATCTCGTTGCCGTCGGCGAACTCGTAGTCGTAGACGACATCGCCCCCGTGTCTCTTGATCTCGGCCACGGCCCGCCGCATGGCCTTGGCCCGGTTCGTGACCCGGGCGAGGCCGACGGCCGAGAGGAGGACCAGGAGCATCAGCACGCGGAGGCTGATCGTCCAGCGTCGGCGAATGGGTCGCATGGCGGGCCTCGTCGGCTCCGGGATGGCGGGGCGTGAAGCGGCGAGGACGGCCCGGCCGCCGCGAACCCGACACCCAGTCTCCGACGCTTCCCGCCTTGCGTCAAGCCGCATCGGCCGCTCTTCAATAGAGCGGTACACCCTGGCTCGGCATCCACCGAGCCTTACGAACCCGACGCGCAAGCGAGGGATCTGATCCGAAGACCCTCGCTTGCGCGTCGGGTTCGTGAGAGCGGTTTTCTCTGGGCTGGGACGGTTGACATCGGGTGCCACTGGCGGCTTGTCCGCCAGTGCCCTGGCGGGCCTCTCGGAGCACGGGCGGACGAGCCGCCAGTGGCACCCCAGTCCAGAGACATTCCCAAAAGAAAACCGCTCTGGTCAGGGCCCCGACGCCGCTTGGGCCGTGCAACCGTGAACCGCTCGAGAAGGCCGCGCGAGCGCTCCGGATTCGGAAGCGATGCGTTTCGGCCGGACCATCTCTCCCCATCGAGGTTCAAGAAATCTCAAGATCAGTCCTTGAATCTTGAATTTGGGACGATACAATCTTCCCTGGGGCAATGTCGCCCCGCATTCTACGTCCATGAACCTGGGACGCACCGCCATGATCTCCGAAGCGAAACTGGCCGCGAACCGGCGCAACAGCCTCAAGGGGGGCGTCAAGACCCGCGAGGGCAAGCTCAAGTCGCGCCGCAATGCGCTGAAGCACGGCTATCGCGCCGAGGAGGTCCTGCCCGACGACCTCCAGCAGGAGGCCGACGCCAAGTTCGCCCAACTGGTCGACGAGATCCGCCCCGAGGGCACCATCGAGACCGGCCTGGCGCGGCGCATGGCCCTCGAGCTCACCAAGCTCGAGCGGCTGGAGACGGAGGAGCATGCGGCGCTCGCCGCGCGGATCCGCGAGGCCGGCAAGGCGTTCGACGACCTCCAACGGCGGCGGGTCGAGGCCTGCGTCAAGCTCCTGCCGCAGCAGCCGGCCCGCGCCGTGCGCGGCTTGCTCGGCATCACCGCGGGATGCAACTGGCTGCTGGAGGAATGGGCCGGGTTGCGCAACCGGCAGGAGTCGGGGGCCTGGGGCGAGGAGGACGAGCGGCGGGCGTGGCATCTGCTCGGGGGGCGCGAGGTCGTCGGCCCGCCCTCGATCGCCGCGTGCATCGCCGAGGAGGTCGCGGCGGTCGAGGTCGAGCGAGACGCGGTCTGGGAGGAGCTCGACGGCCCGCTCCGACAAGAGGCCGAGGACCGCGCCCTGCTGGACACAAGCCCGGAGGGGCAGATTCGGCAGCGGAACGAGGGCCAGGCGGTGCGGCAGCTCCACAAGGCCATCGACCAGTACTGCAAGGGCCGCCAGGGCTGGTTCGAGCCGAAGCGGGGCGGGCGACGTCGCCCGGCGCCGAACGAACCCACCGCCGAAACCGTTCGGGAGATGGTCCTTACGGCGGTCACCGGGGTGGACTCGTCGCCGCTCGCGGCCGACCATTCCCCGACCCCGACGGCCGCCCCGGCGCCGAACGAACCCACCGCCGAAACCCTTGCAGAAACGCCAGTTGCGTCGGTCTCTCTGCCCACTCTCCCGCTGGGGGAGGGCCGGGGTGAGGGCGGCCAGCACCTCGAGCAAGTCACCCCGCCGGGCGAGCCGGCGTCCCTCGCGTCCTCCGCGACCATGCCCCCGGTCGCGCCGAACGAACCCACCGCCGAAGTCGTGAAGGAGCAAGCCGTTCCGGCACCATCGCCGGACGCCGGCTCGACGATCCGTCGCGAGTGGTTCGGCGAGCCGGCAAGGCCGTCGGTGCCCATGTCCAGCGACGGGATTCGAGTCCGGTAGCGAGGCCCAGGACCGGGCCGCTCTTTGACAATCCGGGACGAATCTAGCGCCGTGATCCAGGTCGTTGGGCCCGGTGCGCCTTCGAAGTCCGACCGAGCGGTTTTCTCCTGGCTGTGACGGTTGACATCGGGTGCCACTGGCGGCTCGCCCGCCCGTGCTCCGAGAGGCGCATCCGGAGCACGGGCGGGCGAGCCGCCAGTGGCACCCCGAGCCAGAGGCGCAAAGGCTCTCCGAACGATCACTTGCCGACCGAGGGGAGCCGCTCCGGACGGGGACCGACGGGCGCGGAGCGGTCGGGAGCGGCCTGGCTGGCACGGTTGCGGCGATCGAGCTGATCGGTGAGGAAGCGGACGAGCTCGGCCTGGAGGGTGCGCTCGCGGTCGATGCTCGCCTGGCTGTTCTTCCGCCAGCTCGAGTCGTCGAACATGGCGCGGGCGTAGATCGTCGACTCGTACCAGCGGACCACCTCGGCCGGCGGCAGGGCACGGGCGGCGGGGGGGGCCGAGGAGTCGGGCTCGAAGAGGAGGAGCGTCTCGTCGACGACCTTCGGGCTTCGTTCTTTGTGGATGTCGCAGTACGCCAGCCAGTTGGCGACGATCAGCTTCAAGACGCGCTTGCTCCGTTCGGGCTCGTTCCGAGCCAGCGCCCGCGAACGTTCCTCCCCGCGGGCGAGCCAGGGGGCCCAGCCTTCGATCGGCGACCGTTGACGACGTACGCCGAGCATTCGCATCTTCGACGGCAGGTCCGGGTCGTCCAGCACCCGCGACAGCACGAGGTACTCCAGCTTCAAGGCGTACGAATTCGGCGGAGTCATGGCGTCGATCGCGACGACCTGGCCGAGAGCCTCGCGGAGCAAGGGGGCGTCGACGCGGGGGTCGGCGCCCCAGCGGAGGAGCCGCTCGGCGACCATGCGATGGATCGACGCGCCGATGAGGCGCTCGATGAGGAAGCCGTGCCTGGTCACGTGCCGGCTCGACCGCAACGCGGCGCGGTACCAGCCCCACGCCCCCCGCATGTCCCCCTCGGCCTCCAGCCGAGAGCCTTCGAGCAGGGCGAGTTGGGCGAACATGCGGACATCCTGCGTGACCGGCAGGAGCGTTTCGACCGTCGCCTCGGCCGGGGTGTGGTACAGGGCGTCGGGCTTCTCCGTCCCCTGTCGCCAGACGGCCAGCGCCGGCCGGTTCGCCTCGAGCCACGCCCGGATCGGCTCGGGGACCTTCGACCAGTCGCCCTGGAGGGCCGCATCGAGCTGGTCATAGACCTTCTGCCCGCCGCTGAGTCGCGTATCCATCCGCGCAGCCTGGCTGTATTCGACGAACGCGTTCCGCTCGTCGGGGACCTCGACCTTGCTGAAGGCCGCGACGTCGAACGGGTCGCCGATGTCGTGCAGGCCGCGCAGCGCGTTGGCGCGGAGGACCAGGACCACGGCGACGACGGCCGCGACGATCACCGCCCCCGCGGCCGCGAGCCGGACCCGGAGCGGCCAGCGGCCGAAGGTCTCCCGGAGACGATTCTGGCGGAGCGTTCCGAGCCTCATCGGTGGGCCTCGTTCGATTCTTCGGGGAGGGCCTTGAGGTACGGGCCGACGAGCGCCGAGGGCCCCGGCGGGGCCTGGCCGCCGTGGTCGCGGCGGTAGAGTTGCTCGGCAAGGGTCAGCACCAGACCCGCTTGTCTGGAGCGTTCGCGATTGACCGCCTCCTCGACCCTCTCGTAGGCCGGCAGGAGGTGCTTGGCGTAGACGGT
>DASZMJ010000577.1:0-8004 GCA_035551935.1 Isosphaeraceae bacterium | reverse complement strand
CCGTGCGATTTCCTCCGGAGTCAGGGGCGGCGAGCATCGCACGCGGCTCCACCCCGGAAACGTCGACTCCGACGGGGCCGCCGTGCGGCGCCGTCGGAGCGCGATCGAGGCCCGGTCGAGCCCGGCGCCGCGATCAATCCTCCTTCTCCTCCTCGCCGTCCGCGACGGCGCGGCCGTTGAGGCCGGCGGGGTGGTCGGCGCCGACGCGGGTGGAGAGGACGCGCTGGGTCAGCTCGCGGACGACCTCGGGGTTGTCGCGGAGGTATTGCTTGGCGTTCTCGCGGCCCTGGCCGAGGCGGAGGTCGCCGTAGTTGAACCAGGAGCCGGACTTCTCGATGAGCTTGTCGACGAGTGCCAGGTCCATCAGGTCCCCCTCGCGGGAGATGCCGCCGTTGTACATCATGTCGAACTCGCAGACGCGGAACGGCGGCGCGACCTTGTTCTTGACGACCTTGACCTTGACCCGCGAGCCGACGACCTCCTCCCCCTCCTTGACCGGCCCGATCCGCCGCACGTCGATCCGGCACGACGAGTAGAACTTCAACGCCCGGCCGCCGGGGGTCGTCTCGGGGCTGCCGAACATCACGCCGATCTTCTCGCGGATCTGGTTGATGAAGATCAGGACGCACTTCGACTTCGACACCTTGCCCGTCAGCTTCCGGAGCGCCTGGCTCATCAGCCGCGCCTGCACGCCGACGAAGCTGTCGCCGATGTCCCCCTCGAGCTCCGCCCTCGGCACCAGCGCGGCGACCGAGTCGATGACGATGACGTCGAGCGCGTTGCACATGACCAGCTCCTCGGCGATCTGGAGCGCCTCCTCGGCGCTGCCGGGCTGGCTCACGAGCAGCGACTCGATGTTCACGCCGATCTTCTTGCACCACGACGGGTCCAGCGCGTGCTCGGCGTCGATGAACGCCGCGATCCCCCCCTCGCGCTGGGCGTTGGCGATGACCTGAAGCGCGATCGTCGTCTTGCCGCTGGACTCGGGGCCGAACAGCTCGATCATCCGGCCCCTCGGCAGCCCCCGGCCCCCCAGGGCCAGGTCCAGCGACAGCGCCCCGGTCGAGATCCCCTCGACCTCCAGGTGGCTCCCCTCACCCAGCTTCATGATCGCGCCGGCGCCGAAGGTCTTCTCGATCTGCTTGATCGTGTTGTCGAGCGCCTTCTCCTCGGCCGACACCGCCGACTTCGCCTCCGCCTGCTTCCTGGCCACGGCAGACCCTCCCCCTGACCCCTTCGAGATGCGTACTGTACGCAATAACACCAGACTAATGGATCGATCGGTCGAAGTCAAGCGCCAGTTGAGGGTTTTTCCCCGCGCAGATGGGCCCTGGCGAGCGGCGCGTAGACGGGCCGTTCCGGGGTCAGCGTCGAGGCGAGGGTGATGACCTCGGCGACCCGCCAGGCGCCCCCGGACCAGCCCCGGTTCTTCTCCAGGATTCCGGTCAGGTTCGGCGCCGGCCCGCGGCCGGATTTGAAGCGGGCGAGGGTGACGTGGGCGTCGAACCGGTCGTCCGCCCGGTACCCTTCCCTCGCCACGGCCGTCGCGATCTCCTTCTGAAGGGCCTTGAGCCCTTCCAGTCCCGGCCCCTGGATTCCCGCCCAGAGCGTCCTCGGCCGCGTGGGGCTGCCGAAGCATCCCAGGCCCTCCAGGGCCAACTCCAACGGCTCGAACGGCCTCGCCGCCGCCGCCACGGCCCGGCAGACCGAGTCGAGGTCCGCATCCCTGACGTCGCCGAGGAACGCGAGCGTCACGTGCAGGTTCTCCGTCGCGACCCACCGCGCCCCTTTCGCGTCCGGCGCCAGCCTCCCGATCAGCCGCTCGATCCGCTCGCGGCCCTCGCGCGGCACCTCGACGGCGATGAACGTGCGGGTCGTGTCCGGCATGCGAAGTGCGCCCGCTTCAAGGTGACGATGGCGCGGTCGGTCGGCGGCGGTCCCGGACATCCAGGAGACGAAGTCCTTCATTACCATGGTATCGACCAGGCCTGAGCACGTCACCGTTCATGTCACTCCCCCTGGCATCGACGCCATAAACCACCAAGGCGCCGTCGCGCCGCGCGGAACGAAACCGGCCGTTCCCATAAGGCGCCCTCGGGAGGGCCTTCAAGTAGGCTGGGACAAGGGCATCGAGCGACTCGGGCAGATGCCCGCGGGCGCGGCGGTAGCGCCCCGCGGCGAGCAGGACGACCGCGCAGCCCTCATAGATGCGACGCCGATCGTCGAGCGTCGCGAGGCCCGAGGCCTTCGAGGATGGGTGGAAGGTGAGGAGGAAGCGCTGGGAGGCGAGGTGATACGGGGCGAGCCTGTCGCGGGCGTCGTTCACCGCGGCGAACACCCGTCGCCGTTCGAGGTCCGGGGCCTTGGCGGCCTCGACGAGCCGGTCGAGTGTCTCGATCAGGGTGGCCTGATTGTCCCGATACCAGCCGTCCTTCATCCAGTTGTAAGCCCAGCCCGGCGGGCCGCCGGGGTCGGCGGCGAGCGTGCGGACGTAAACGGCGCCGAATCGCTCCGGATCGAGCTCGCCGACGCGGAGCTGCTCGGATCGATCGAACGACTCGGCCCGGAGCGCGCGGAGGGCGGTCAGCAGGCGTGGTGTCTCGAGCTCGGCCCGGAACGCGTCCTGGAGACGGGCGAGGGCCTCGTCGGAGGGCTCACCGCGCGCGAGGACATGCTCGACGAACCGGGCCGCTCCAATTCCCCAGGCCATGCGGAGCCATTGCGCGAATTCGGTCGGCTCGTCACCGATCGATCGGGCGAGGTTGAGCATCGCATGGACGGCCCTCAAGGCCCCCTCGGCGTCCCCGTCGTGGGCCCGGATGGCGGCGTCCGCCGTGAGGAGCCGCCAGATCATGACAACCGCTCCGTCGCGAACCGGGAGCTGCCGCCCCGGGGCGGTACGGGTCGCGATCGGGTAACGTCCCTCCGGGGTGTCGGCGAGCCTTCGGGCCGCCTCGAGGGCCGCCGACTCCTCCTGGAGCATCGTGCCCAGCTCCGAGACGTCGGCCTCGGTCATGTCGACGTAGGATTGTATTCTCAGTCGATCGAGAATGACGGCGGAATTCGCCGTCCCTTCCGCCAACCTCGCGGCTTCCAGCAGCCGGAGCGCGCCGTTGCGATCGCCGGCAACGGCCGCGCGACGGGCCTCGAGCTGGTCCGTCCGCCAGCCGGGGTCGAGGCGATCGGCCTCGGCGATCGCCCGGGCGAGCCGGTGGCGCCCGAAGGCGCGATGGGCCTCGACGAGGCCGGCGAACAGGACGACCAACGCCCCGAGCGCGATCAGTCGGTGTCGGCGTCGTCGCTTCGGGCGATCGGGTTGGACCGCGATCGGTTCCGCGTGGCTCATCGCATCCGCTCCGAAATTCGTCGGCGGCTCGTCCGGTCGTCCTCGGCGTGCGTCGCCAGGACGACGGAGCCCACCAGGATCGCGGCGACCGAGGAGGGGTAGGCGGGCCGCGGTCCAACCGTAGACCTTCTCGGATCGTACCACCGTCAGGGGCGATTTAGGAACAAGGCGCCGGTCCTCTCGCGTTCATGCAAGCAACTCACTCGCCATCCTTCCGGAAGGTGTGGCGCCGCGAGCGTCGCTCCGGGTGAAACGTGCAAGGCCGGCCCATTGACGCGGGCGGAGTGGCCGCGATAATCTCACCGGGCGAAGGGCCGGGCCGGGCATCGGCCCCGGGGATTTCGGGGCCGGCCCGACGGCTTTCGACGCTCTATTTCGCACGGCGTTCCATCTTCGACGGAGGCGCCGGGAAGACCCGGGCGGTTGCGCCCGGACCGGCGCGGATCGGCACCTCGAAGGAGCAAACGAACGATGCGCACGACGATTCTGAGCCTCACGGCCCTGGCGCTGGTCGCCGCCCCGGTCTTCGCCGGGAAGTTCAACACGGTCGTCAGCGTCGGCCAGAAGGCGCCCGACTTCTCCGGCATCCCGGCGGTGCAGGGGGACAAGGACACGACGATCAACCTCAAGGACATCAAGGAAGACGTCGTCGTCCTCTGCTTCAGCGCCAACCACTGCCCGGTCGTCCACCAGTACGAGGACCGGATGGTCGACTTCGCCAAGAAGTACGAGGGCAAGGGCGTGAAGTTCGTCGCCGTCTGCGTCGAGCACCGCGACGAGGACCGCCTGCCGGCGATCAAGGAGTATCTCAAGGGCAAGGGCGCCTCGTACACCTACGGCTACGACGACAGCCAGAAGATCGGCCGCGAGTACGGCGCGACGAACACCCCGCAGTTCTTCGTCCTCGACAAGTCGCGGACCATCCGCTACATGGGCGCGATGGACAACAACGCGAACGAGGGCAAGGTCACCAAGCACTACCTCGCCGACGCCGTCGACGCGGTCCTCAAGGGCGAGAGCCCCGAGGTCCAGGAGACCCAGCCCAAGGGCTGCGGCATCAACCTGAACAAGTGACCCCCGCTCCGGCTGGAATCTTCGCCCCGCCCGCCGACGGTCTTTGCCGTCGGCGGGCGGCGTTTTCCGGCCGACGAGACCCCGATCGACGACCCTCCTTCTCCGGAGCCCCATCGTGCCCCGCCCCTCGCGCATCGGCCTGATCGCGGCCTTGGCGCTCGCCCCGGCGTTCGGTTGCGGCGAGTTGCCGAACCTCCAGGCGACGAGCGTCCACCAGACCCCCGAATCCGTCCTCGAGCCCAAGGCCCCCGCCGAACCCAAGTCCGCGCCGGCCTCGTCGAGCCCGAAGCCGAAGGACGAGGCGCCGGCCAAGGACGCCAACGCGAAGAAGGCCGCCCCCGTCAAGTCGGCCGCCGTGACGCCGAAGTTCCGCACGGTCGCCCTCGCGGGCGACGACGCGGCCAAGGACACGGGGAAGGACAAGGCCAAGGGCGAATCCGAGGCCGCCGCGATCACGCTGACGATGATCAAGATCGACGACCTCCTGGGCAAGATCGCCGCGAATAAGACGGCGAAATACACCATCGTCGACGTCTGGTCGACGACCTGCCCGCCCTGCATGGAGAACTTCCCGCACGTCGTCGCGATGCACAAGAAACACGGCCCCAAGGGGCTCTCGGTCCTCAGCCTCTCGACCGACGACCCCGAGGACGCCAAGACCCTCGACCGCGCGCGGGCGTTCCTGAAGAAGCAAGGCGCCACGACGACCAACTACGTCGACGCCGAGTACCAGAGCGCCTTCGAGAAGTTCGCGTTCAACGCCATCCCCGCCGTCCTGCTCTTCGGCCCCGACGGCAAGATGCTCCGCAAATACACCTGGGACGACCCGTACAACCAGTTCACTTATGAGCAGGTCGAAAGTGACGTCCGCGCCATCATGGACGGCAAGCCCCTGCCCCCTCCGCCCAAGCGGAAGACCGAGAAGGGCTGATCGGCCCTCGCCCGGTATGGACCCGGCTGCTATCATGTAAGGGAACGGGCCCTGTCCAGGGCACCGAAGCGACCGCGAAGGACGGGACTCGACTCGATGAAAGACGCCATCCACCCGAAGTACCAGGACTGCCAGGTCACCTGCGGCTGCGGCAACACGTTCATGACCCGCAGCACCAGGCCGAAGATCGCCGTCGAGGTCTGCTCGAAGTGCCACCCGTTCTACACCGGGTCGGTCAAGTTCGTCGACACCGCCGGCCGCGTCGACAAGTTCAACAAGAAGTTCCAGGGCACCTACGGCAAGGCCAAGAAGGCCGCCGAGCCCGCCAAGGCCTAGCCCGACCGGATTCAACGCCGCGACGGCCCATCGGGTCCCGACGCCCGAGCGGGCCGTCGCTCGTTTGTGAGGGATCGCCGGCCGATCACCCGTCCTTCGCGACCGCGACCACAGCCCCGGGGCCCCCTCCGTGTTCGACCGTCTCCAGGCCGATTACCGGCGGTTCCTCGAGGTCGAGGGGGCCTTGCTCGACCCGTCGACCGCGGTCGACCCCGCGCGGCTGGCGGCGTTGGCGAAGGAGCGGGGGACGTTGGCCAAGCTGGCGGTGCCGTACGGCCGATACCTCGACCTCGGCCGCGAGGTCGCCGAGGCCGAGGCGATGGCCACGGCCGAGGCCGACCCCGAGATGCGCGCCTACGCCGAGGCCGAGCTGGAAGCCCTCCGCGGCCGTCGGGCCGAGCTGGGCGAGTCGCTCCGCGACCTGCTCTATGACCGCGAGGCCGGCGCCGAGCACTCGGCGCTCATCGTCGAGATCCGCGCCGGCACCGGCGGCGACGAGGCGGCGCTGTTCGCCCGCGACCTGCTGGAGATGTACCGCCGGTTCGCCGAGTCGATGCGCTGGCACTTCGAGCCCCTGGAGATGACCCCCACCGAGCTCGGCGGCTTCCGCGAGGTCTCCTTCGGCATCCGCGGCGAGGGGGCGTTCCGCCACCTCCAGTTCGAGAGCGGCGGCCACCGCGTCCAGCGCGTGCCGACGACCGAGACCCAGGGTCGGATCCACACCTCCGCCGCCACCGTCGCCGTCCTGCCCGAGCCCGAGGACGTCGACGTCGTCATCCGCGCCGAAGACCTCCAGGTCGACACCATGACCGCCGGCGGGCCCGGCGGCCAGCACCAGAACAAGACCGCCAGCGCCGTCCGGATGACCCACCTGCCCACCGGCACCGTCGTCGTCTGCCGCGACGAGCGCTCGCAGCACAAGAACCGCGCCAAGGCCCTCCGCATCCTCCGCAGCCGGATCTTCGAGGCCCGGACCGAGGCCGCCCGCTCCGAACGCGCCGAGCAACGTCGCACGCTCATCGGCTCCGGCGACCGCTCCCAGCGCATCCGCACCTACAACTTCCCCCAGAACCGCGTCACCGACCACCGCATCGGCCTGACCCTCTACAACCTCGACCGCATCATCCAGGGCGACCTCTCCCCCCTGACCACCGCGCTGATCGACCACGACCGCCGCGAACAACTCGGCGATTTGTGAAGGGGAGATTTGTCATAGAGGACACAGAAAAATAAATATGTTAAATGATGAAAACTAGTTAATTTACTCTCTGTGTCCTCTGTGGCAAGAATCCTTCTTATTCTCCCTGGCCAACCTCCTCGGACCACGACCATGACCGAAGCCCCCGAGCGCTGGCCGATCCTACGGCTGCTGTCGTGGACGGCCGACTTCCTGAAGAAGCGCGGGTCGGAGAGCCCCCGGCTGGACGCGGAGGTCTTGCTGGCGCACGTGCTCGGCTGGGAGCGGGTGCAGCTCTATACCCACTATGATGACGAGGTCGGCGAGCGGCCGCGCGCGGAGTTCCGCGAGCTGGTCCGGAAGCGGTCCGAGGGGACGCCGGTGGCGTACCTGGTGGGCAAGAAGGAGTTCTACTCGCTCTCGTTCGAGGTCGCGCCGGCCGTCCTGATCCCGCGGCCCGACTCGGAGTTCGTCGTCGTCGAGTTCCTCAACGCGCTGAGGGGGAGCGAGGGCGTCGTCGCGGCCGACGTGGGGACGGGCTCGGGTTGCCTGGCGCTGGCCTGTGCGCGGAGTCACCCCTCGGCGCGGTTCGTGGCGACCGACATCAGCCCCGAGGCCCTGGCGGTGGCCGAGCGGAACGCGCAGCGGCTCGGCCTGACCGATCGGGTCGAGTTCCTGCCCGGCGACCTGCTCGCCCCGGCCGAGGCGCTCGGGCCGTTCGACGCGATCCTCTCCAACCCGCCGTACATCCCGACCGCCGACATCGCCGGCCTCGAGCCCGGCGTCCGCGACCACGAGCCCCGGCTCGCGCTCGACGGCGGTCCCGACGGCCTCCGCGTCGTCGCCCGGCTCGTCGCCGAGGCCGCCCCCCTGCTCAAGCCCGGCGGCCACCTCATCCTCGAGATCGGCACCGCCCAGGAGGGGCCCGTTCGCTCGCTCATCGCCGAGCGGCCCGAGCTCCGCCTCCGGCCCACCGTCCGCGACCACGCCAACCACCCGCGCGTCATCCACGCGACGAGGGAATAAGCCGCCGCGGCCGGGTCGGGTGGCACGCCCTGCCAGGGCGTGGCTGGGCCGGGGACCACGCCCTTCGAGGACTCAGGGCGTGCCACCCGAGGCCGGGGCACCCCGTCGGGGGGG
>DASZMJ010000576.1:0-6719 GCA_035551935.1 Isosphaeraceae bacterium | reverse complement strand
CGCCAGCCCGACGATGCTGGGATGGTGTCGCGGACGGCACGCGGAGCGTGCCTGCGACGGGGGAGGGCGCGGGGCTGGCGGCGGCCGGACCGCCCCGCTATAATCTCTCCCCGAGCGAAGGATGGACGCCGGCGACGGCACTCGGCAACGCGCCGGGGGCCGTCGCCGCAGGACTTGAGAACCAACGGACCGGCTCCTCTCCCGATCGGTTCGTGGCACCAACTTCCCGACGAGGTCCGAACGCCCTCCCACCGCGGTCGAGCCGACGATCTTCCCGAGGTCAGCACCCGGCGTCGCGGCGTTTCGCCCCCCTCCCCGGCGTCCCGAAAGGCTCCGCGTCCCCCGCGATCGTTGACAACGACGGACGAACTACGGCCGGGCCGACGACGCCCGGCCGGCGTCGCGGGCGATCGACGATGAGTCGTCGCCGCACCCGATCGGACCCCTTCCGGACCACCACCCCCTGAGGAGCCCCCGAGTCATGACCCAAGCCACCGCCCGCCACAACGCCGTCGCGGCCGTGACCGCCTGGCAGTCCAACGGCTACGAGCCGATCGCGCAGGACAAGACGGCGCAGGAACTCTTCGGCGTCAACGTCTTCTCCGACAAGGTGATGAAGGAGCGCCTGCCCGACAAGGTGTACAAGGCGCTACGCGACACGATCAAGAAGGGCGTGCCCCTGGACCCGACGATCGCCGACGCGGTGGCCGAGGCGATGCGCGACTGGGCGATCGAGAAGGGGGCCACGCACTACACCCACTGGTTCCAGCCGATGACCGGCCTGACGGCCGAGAAGCACGACTCGTTCCTCGCCCCCACCGACGACGGCGCCGCGATCGCCGAGTTCAGCGGCAAGGAACTGGTCCGCGGCGAGCCGGACGCCTCGAGCTTCCCCTCCGGCGGCATCCGCGCCACCTTCGAGGCCCGCGGTTACACCGCGTGGGACCCGACCAGCCCGGCCTTCATCCTCGAGAACCCCAACGGCACCACCCTCTGCATCCCGACGGCCTTCTGCTCGTGGACCGGCGAGGCGCTCGACAAGAAGACGCCGCTGCTCCGGTCGATGGACGCGCTGTCGAAGCAGGCGCTGCGGATCTTGAAGCTCTTCGGCTCCGACGCCTCGCGCGTCCACGCCACCTGCGGCCCCGAGCTGGAATACTTCCTGATCGACCGCAACTTCTACTTCGAGCGGCCCGACCTGATCAACGCCGGCCGGACCCTCTTCGGCGCCAAGCCGCCGAAGGGCCAGGAGATGGAGGACCACTACTTCGGCGCCATCCCCGAGCGGGTCCTGGCCTGCATGCTCGAGTGCGAGATGGAGCTGTACAAGCTCGGCGTGCCGGTCAAGACGCGGCACAACGAGGTCGCGCCGTCGCAGTACGAGATCGCGCCGATCTTCGAGAACGCCAACGTCGCCACCGACCACAACATGATGGTCATGGAGGTCCTGAAGCGGGTCGCCGGCCGCTACGGCCTCCAGCTCCTGCTCCATGAGAAGCCGTTCGCGGGCGTCAACGGCTCGGGCAAGCACCTGAACTGGTCGATGTCCGACGACCACGGCAACAACCTGCTCCGGCCGGGCGACACGCCGCACGACAACGCCCAGTTCCTCGTCTGCCTCGCCGCGGTGCTCCGCGCCGTCGCCCGCCACGGCGACCTCCTGCGGGTCGCGATCGCGTATGCCGCCAACGACCACCGCCTCGGCGCCAACGAGGCGCCGCCGGCGATCATCTCGGTGTTCCTCGGCGACATGCTCCAGGACATCGTCGAGCAGATCGAGAAGGGGGGCGCCAAGAGCACCAAGACCGGCGGCACCCTGAAGATCGGCGCCGACGTGCTGCCGACCCTGCCGCGCGACGCCGGCGACCGCAACCGCACCAGCCCGTTCGCCTTCACCGGCAACAAGTTCGAGTTCCGCGCCGTCGGCAGCAGCCAGTCGATCGCCGGCCCCAACGTCGTGCTCAACACGATCGTCGCCGAGAGCCTCGACTATATCGCCACCCACCTCGAGGCCGCCGTCAAGGCGGGCAAGGACCTCAACGCCGAGATCCAGGCCCTGCTGCCGAAGATCATCGCCGAGAGCAAGCAGGTGATCTTCAACGGCGACAACTACACCGAGGAGTGGCACAAGGAGGCCGAGCGCCGCGGCCTGCCCAACCGCAAGACCACCATCGACAGCCTGCCCGACCTGATCACGCCGAAGGCCATCGAGCTGTTCGGCAAGTACGGCGTCTTCAGCGAGCGCGAGGTCCACTCGCGGTACGAGATCCTGCTGGAGAACTACAAGAAGACGATCACCATCGAGTCGCAGTTGACGACCCAGATCGCCAACCGCCAGATCCTGCCGGCGGCCCTGCGGTACCAGGCCCAGGTCGCCGAGTCGATCGCCCAGCTCAAGGCCGCGGGCGTCGCAGTGCCGAAGTCGCAGGCCGACGGCCTGGCCGAGCTCGCGCGGACGATCGAGGAGCTCCAGACCGCGACCGCCAAGCTCGCCAAGGTCGCCGACGACCACGTCCCCGGCGACACCCTGGCACACGCCAAGTACGCCCGCGACGCCGTCATCCCCGCCATGAACGCCGTCCGCGCCGCCGGCGACAAGCTCGAGGGCATGGTCGCCGCCGACCTCTGGCCCCTGCCGACGTACCAGGAGATGCTCTTCATCAAGTAATGGGATGAAGGGAGAAGAGAAGAGAATCAACCGCAGATGACACAGATAAGAGAAGAATTTGAAATTTAGTATTTTTCAAATTCTTCTCTTATCTGTGTCATCTGCGGTTGATTCTCTTCTCTTCTCTCCGCTCATAGCCCCTTGAAGACGTTGCCCAGGCCGCTGAAGAGCTTGGTGAAGGCGTTGACGCCGCTGGGGGGCGTCGTCAGGACGGTCCCCTGGCGGTCGACGACCGACTTGCGGTGCGGGTTGTTCGACGGCGCCGGGCGGTTCCGGGGCGGCGGCGGTACGTAGGTCCGGCCGTGGGGCACGAGCACGGGGATCGTCCGGCCGACCCCGCCGTCCTGGTCGCCGGCCGAGATGATGACGTAGTAGTGCCGGCCCGCGACGATGTTGTCGGCGCGACGGGCCTGGAGGTGGATCGTGAAGTCGTAGGCGAACTGGTTCTTGGTCGAGGTCGGCGTCAGGGCCAGCGGCCCCCTCGGCTCGATCTTGCGGTACTGGTCGATCACGCGGAAGGCGGCCGACCGCGGCAGGCCGCGGGTGTCGGTGATCGTCCCCGAGACCTCGACCGCGACGTAGCGGTTGTTGGGCGGCTCCAGGATGTTCGGCCGCGCCGCGACGGTCAGCGCGGTGATCACCGGCAGCTCGCGCGTCTCCAGCCCGAGCACCTCCGGCGCGCACCGCTTCCGCCGGTCCCTGCCGGCCCGGTCGGGCCCCCGGCCGGCCCACAGGCGTTGCCAGAGTCGGCGCATCCCGCATCCTCCGCCTAATCCTCGCGATCCCTACCGACCTCGACCCTCATCGGCCCGCCCCGCCGGGCGACTTGAGTTTTTTCTCGAAGGGGTCGGATCGTCGGGTCTCCGGCGAAGGACCATGTCCGATGGCACCCATAATCGCAATCATCCATGGCCAACTGCGAGCCTAAAGAATCGGGTGAGCCGATCGGGTCTTTGACGAGCGGCGAGAGTCGTCCTAGGAGTGTGGGTAAGGTCGGGTCCATTCCTCCGAGTGACGATGGCGGCGCACGACGAATCGTGCGCGACCCGACCCGATCGGCCCACGATCGCCGACGGTGGCGGCCCGGACGCGACGGGGCGCAGGCCGCCCGTCGTCCGAGGTGCATCGAGGCCCGGCGAGGTCCCTCTCCCCTCAAGGAATGACCCTCCATGACGACGAATCTCGCAACGCAGCGACGATTACGAGCCGATCGGCGGAGCCGCCGGCAACGGCGGGCGGCCTTCGAGCGGCTCGAGGACCGCAGGCTCCTGACCTGGACCTTCTCGATCACCGGCTCGACCGCGACCGCCACGAGCGACGGCAACGCCGACACGCTCTACATTGTCCAGTCGGGCGGCAACCTCTATCACAGCGTCGACGGCACGAACTTCAGCCCCGACTGGAGCGGGAACGGTTCCAATACGACCCTCGCCGCCTCGACCAGCTCGACGATCAACGTCGACCCGACCTCCGGCTCGAACACGCACACCATCTTCCTCGGTGACTACCGCCTCTCGCCGGCCATCACCAACCAGGCGCAGATCAACATCGTCAACGGCGGGTCGAACGTCGCGCTGACGATCGACGACAGCACCGACACCTCGACGGCCAGCGGCACCAACGCCTACACGATCAACAACGGGGCCATCTCGACCCCGCTGGGAATCAGCGTCAACGCCTCCGGCGGCGACCTCGGCGGCGGCATCACGCTGAAGGGGGGCACCCAGGCCGACGCCTACAACGTCACCGGCACCCGCTCCGGCGAGCCGGTGACGCTCACCGGCGGCGGCGGCGGGAATACCTTCAACGTCACGGGCAGCTCGAGCCCCGTCGACATCGGCGTCGGCGCCGGGACGAACACGGTCAGCGTCGGCGGGGCCTCGGGCGTCGGGGCGCAGAACGTCAACGGCGCGATCACCCTGAGCGGCTCGGGCGCCACGACCGTCGCCGTCGACGACCTGCTCGGGACCGTCACGCCGGAGACGGTGAACCTGACCGCCACCCAGCTCACCGGCCTGGCCCCGGGGACGGTCGACTTCGGCGGGTTGACCAACATCTCCACGCTGGCCTTCGGCACGACCAACCTCGGCGGGGCCACGATCGACGTGACCGGCGCCCCCGTGGTGAGTAGCACCGTGAGGATCGTCAGCGGCTCGGGCGGGACGAACACGATCAACATCGGCGACGCGACCAACGCCGCCAGCGGCCTCCCCGCCGACCAGTTCCAGATCGTGTCGACCGGCTCCTCGAACACCCTGACCGTCGACGACTCGGCCGATACGGGCCCGGCCACCGCCACAGTCGGCGCGTCGAGCCTCTCCTTCGGCGTCACGCAACTGCCGAAATTCAATTACTCCAGCGCGAGCCTCGCGTCGCTGACCCTGGATGGCGGCTCGGGCGGCAACACGATCACCGTCACCGGCACGCCCGTCTTGATCACGACCGCGATCCACTCGGGCACGGGCGTCGACAACATCGACGTCCAGGCCACTGGCGCGGGGAGCACGCTGATCCTCGACACCCAGGGGGGCGTGTCGGCCGACAACGTGACGCTCGGTGGCGTCGCCGGCATCGGCGCCCAGTCGATCCAGGGGACGGTCGACGTCGGCCCCACGACCGGCTCGATCGCGCTGACCGTCGATGACTCGGCCGACACGATCGCCCGGACCGTCACCCTCAGCGACACGGCGCTGACCGGCCTGGACCCGGCGACGATCAACCTCTCGACCAGCGTCTCGGCGCTGATGGTCGAGGGCGGCTCGGGCGGCAACACGTTCACCGTCACCGGCACGCCGGGCATCGCCGACGTGACGCTCGACACCGGCGGCGGCGTCGACACCGTCACCGTGCAGGGGACCGGCTCGGGTGGCCTGATGACCATCGACACCCAAGGGGGCTCGTCGGCCGACAACGTCACCCTCGGCGGCGTCAGCGGCACCGGCGCCCAGGGCCTGCTGATGCCGATCACCGTCCAGAGCACCGGCGGCTCGGTGAACCTGACCGTCGACGACTCGCAGGACGGCGGCGACCGCTCGAACGTCAAGCTGTTCGCCCCTCAGCTCAGCGGCCTGACGCCGGCGGCGATCGACTTCAGCGGCCTCTCGGGCCTGACGATCGACGCCAGCTCGGGGACGGACTCGGTCGTCGTCTATGGCACGCCCGCCGGGGCCACGGTCACGCTGACCATGAGCAGCTCGACGACCAATGCCGTGAGCCTGGGGGCCCCCTCCTTCGCCGCCCGCTACTTGGGGAGCATGACGCTCAACGGCACGTTCGGCCTGACCATCGACGACTCGTCCGACCCGTTCGGCGGGACGATAACCTTCGAGGGGGCCGACATCTCCTTCGGCAACGCGCCGCTGCCCACCTTCAGCTACTTCGGCGACTACATCGAGACCCTGACGATCGACGCCCCCGCGACGGCCGCCGAGACGATCGACGTGGCGTTCTCGCCGTACCTCGCGATGGGGAACCAGATCCTCCTGGCGATGGGGTCGTCGACGAACAACTCGGTCGAGGTCGGCACCGGGGGACTCGGCGCCTCGAGGCTCAACGGCGTGACCGTCACCGGCACGACCGCCCTGACCATCGACGACACGAACTCCACCGGCGCGCGGACCGCGACGATCACGGCGTCGAGCCTCGACTTCGGCTTGCCGCTGCCGACGTTCGACTACAGCGGGGCGACCCTCACCGGGCTGACGTTCGACGCCAACGCGGGCGGCAACACGGTCAACGTGACGGGCTCGCCCCTCGCGTCCTCGGGCCGGGCCCCGACGACGCTGAACCTGGGGACGGCGACCGGCAACGCCGTCAACCTGGGCGACGCCTCGAACGCGGCGAATACCCTCGGGAACGTGACGATCACCGGCACGACCGCCCTGACCATCGACGACATGAACGACGGTACTTCGGGCCAGACCGTCTACGTCGACAACCACACGCTGACGATCGGCGCGACCGCGCCGGTCGTCGACTACGGCGGGGCGACCATCTCCGCCCTGACGTTCGACGCCGGCCCGAACGGGACCGCGGTGACCGTCCACAGGTC
>DASZMJ010000575.1:0-1613 GCA_035551935.1 Isosphaeraceae bacterium | reverse complement strand
GGAACGCCGCTACCTGGAGAAAGGGCACCTCTCGGTCGACCACGTCGCGCTCGTCCTGGTGGGGGTCTTGCTCTCGGCCCTGACGACCGAGAAGATCGGCATCCACGCCATCTTCGGCGCCTTCGTCTTCGGCGCCGTGATGCCCAAGGGCTCGGGCATGGCGCGGGAGCTGACCGAGAAGATCGAGGACTTCACCGTCGTCGTCCTCCTGCCGGTCTTCTTCGCCGTGACCGGCCTGCGGACGAACCTCTTCGCGCTGAACAACGTCTCGCTCCTCGGCTGGCTCCTGCTGATCCTGGCGACGGCGACCGCGGGCAAGTTCGTCGGCACGGGGCTCGCGGCGCGGCTGACCGGGTCGTCGCGGAAGGACGCCGTGATCATCGGCGCCCTGATGAACACGCGGGGCCTGACCGAGCTGGTCATCCTCTCGATCGGCCTGAGCCTGGGCGTGCTCTCCGACCGGACCTTCGCGATGATGGTGATCATGGCCCTGGCGACCACCGTCATGGCCGCGCCGATCGTCAACCGGCTCGTCTCGCGCGACGACCTGGTCGCCGACCTGATCGGCGCCGGTCACGAGGCGACGCGGCCGTCGGCGCGGGTCCTGGTGGCGATCGGCAACCCGCTGAACGCCCCCCACCTGGTCGACGCGGCCGTGCGAATGACGGGGGGCCGTCGGCCGGCGGAGCTGCTGCTCGTCCGCCTGATCCCGACGCCGAGGGCGCCGGAGTTCCACACCGGGCTTCTGGAGGTCGAGAGCCAGGTGGCCGCGGCGGTCGACTCGATGCGCCCGCTGGTCGAGCAGGCGGCGGCGGCCGGCGTGCTCGCGCGGCCGATCTCGTTCCTCTCCGACCACGTCGGGCCCGACCTCGCCCGGATCGCGGCCGACCAGCATTGTGACGCGATCCTGCTCGGCTGGCACCGCGCCTCGCTGGCGCGGCACGTCGTCCAGGCGCTGGTCCTCCGCACCTTCGAGCTGTCGCCGTGCGACGTGGCCGTGCTGGTCGACCGCGAGGGCCGGGGCATCCCGACCGGGACCGACCGGCCGGTCGTGGTCGTCCTGACCGACCCGACGGGCGAGCCCTCGGCGACCCGCCTGGGCGTCGACCTGGCCGCGAGCCTCTCGGCGCCGTTGCGGCTGGTCGGCAACGTCGACGGCCGGATCAACCGCCCGGGTCCGGCCGCCTCGGAAGCCCTGGCCCATCGGGCCGACGAACTCCGGCGCGAGAGCGGGCTCTGGGTCGTCCCGGTCTACGCCGACGGCGACGGCGCCGCCCTGGCCTTGAGCGAGCTGGCCGGGGCGTCGGTGGCCGTCGTCCCGGTCGGCCCCGACTGGGCGACCACCCGCGACTTCGGCCGCCCGACCGAGGCGCTCGCCGAGGCCGCCTCGTGCCCGCTCCTGGTCGTCCGCCCCGCGCCGGCGGCCCGGCCCCCCAGCGCCGGCGGCGCGGCCCATCATGGTGCCCGACCGGCCACGGTTTGAAAGTGCGGGATGACCGATGACCGATGACCGATGACCGATGACCGATGACTGATGACCGATGACCGAAAATCCACCCGTTCCCACGCAGAACGCCTTGCCGGGTGCCATGCTTACGTACCCGTAAGGATGT
>DASZMJ010000574.1:0-11392 GCA_035551935.1 Isosphaeraceae bacterium | reverse complement strand
GTCGTCGCCTCGAACAGCCGCGTCGGCCTCTCGGTCAGGACCAGGACCCGGTAGCGAGGGGCCCGATTGAGAGTGTAGACGAGGTCCCGCGTCGCGAACGTGGAATCGATCACGACGCGCGCCTTCACCTTGAACGGCAGGCCGACGGAGGAGGCGACGTCCTTGTTGGCGAACAGCGCCAGGCCGTCCTGGGTGTGTTCCCAATCGATCGCGTCGACGAGCCGATTCAGGTTCCGGACCAGCGGCGCGACTTCGCGCGTCTTGAACTCGCCGCGGAGGCGCTCGAGGCCCTCCGCGACGAGGTTCTTGACGACGATCCGGTCCCGCTTGTTCGCCGGCGCCGTCCGGTGGGTGGGGGCGAGCAGCGTGAGCGATGGGTAGTTGTTGTGGCCTTGGAGTCGCTTCAGCTCGCTTCGACAGATCATGGGCGGTTCAACCTTCGGCCCGCAGCCGATCCGGCTACCCCGGCGCGTTCAGGACCCGGCGGCCTCGGGCGAGGGGAGGCCGGAGAGCTTCGACTTGATCAGCTCGACGGCCTCGGGGGGCAGTTTGCTCTCGAGGAACTCGACGACCTTGGGCAGGAAGGACTGGACCTGCTCGAGGGAGAGGCCCGCCTTCGAGAACCGCTCCAGCAGCGCGGCGGCGTCGAGGCCCTAGCCGCCGAAGACCTTGCTGGCCAGGCCCGCGACCGCGCCGAGCAGGCCGCCGGACGAGGCCGCCTCGGGGGCGGATTCGATCAGCGCGTCGGCGTCGGGCACGACACCGCGGATCCGGTCGAAGACCTCGGCCGGAAGGTGCGACTTCAGCGCCGACAGCAGGGCCCCTAGCCCCTTGCGGACCTCGTCCTGGCCGATCCCGGTCTTCTCGGACAACATGGTCAACACATCGGACACGGGACATCCCCTCGGCGGCACTGGCCGGCGTGGATGTCATGAGATGATGGAGTAATTTGAATCGAAGACCCTTTTATATGCGGCTCGACGGCGATCAATGTAAGTGTCCCTGCGCGGGCCGTCAAGGACCGCGGACGGTTTTCGCGAGATCTTCTCTCGAAGCGATGGAGGGACTCATAATGTCCCGGGCAGTTGCCGCGTGCGGTCAAGTCTGGCCGCCCCCGCGAGACTTGTCGAGGAAACCTGCGAGATGTTCGCCAGCTTTAACGCACGGGCCGTCGGCTTGAGCTTGTCGGCCGCGGAGACGATCGACCTGGCGGCGGCGGCGGGGTTCGAGGGGGTGGACCTGCTCGTCCGCGACCTCGTCGACGCGGGGGACGACCCGGCCGAGTTGCGGCGGAGGATGGTCGACCTGGGCCTCCGCGGCGGGGCTTGGCCGTTGCCGGTGGACTGGAGGGGAGATCGCGGCCGATTCGAGGCGGACCTGGAGCGATTGCCGGGGCTCGCCGAGGCCGCGGCGACGTTGGGGCTGGCGAGCACGGGCACGTGGCTCTTTCCCGAGTTGCCGACACGGTCGACGGACGCGCGGGGAGAGGCCGCGCTCTTCGACGAGGTCTTCGCCCTGCACGTCGATCGCCTCGGCGCGATCGCGGCGGTGCTGGCCGATCACGGCACGCGGCTCGGCCTGGAGGTGATCGGCGTCGAGACCGCCCGCTCGGGTGTCGGCAGGCCGATCTTCGCGATCGACGGCCCGGAGTTCGCCGACCTGCTGGCGGCATTGCGAGCGCGGACGAGCGCCGTGGGCGTGCTGGTCGACGCCTTCCACCTCTTCGCGGCGGGTTTGCCGTTGGAGTTGCCGATGGGGCTGTCGGTCGGGGACGTGGTCTGGGTCCACGTCGCCGACGTCCCGGCCGGGTTCGAGGGCAACCGGCGGGCGCTCCGCGATCGGGACCGGGACCGGGACCTGCCCGGCGAGTGCGGAAGAATCGATGTGAGGGAGCTGTTGCAGACTCTGGCCGCGCGAGGCTACCGAGGGCCGGTCACGGCCGAGCCCCTGAGGGCTTGCCGATCGCTGGCGGGTCTGGGGCCCGAGGGCGCGGCGCGCGCGGTCCGATCGGCCCTGGGCCGGGTCTGGCCCGTCGGGACGCCCGTCACGGCGCGGGATCGAGGTTCACTCAGCGAATGAGGGCTGGCTGCCCTTCCGGCCGGGGCGGCGGCACCGGCGCGATCTCTTCCCGGTAGACCGGGACCTCGTGCGGCGCCTCGATGCCGATCCGGATCTGGTTGCGGTCGATCTTGACCACGGTCACGACGATGTTATCGCCGATGACGATCTTCTCCCCGAGCTTCCTGCTGAGCACCAGCATGGGTCTCTCCCACTCCAAGGTGGCCGTCTTCCGTTGATCCGCCCCTGCCGGCTTGCGCCTTCAAGGTCGAATCAATCCCGATGCACGCCTCATGCCAACGTCGCTGGACCCGGCACCATCGCCCCGCAACTCCTCCGTCGGACTTAATTTGCGAACGAGTCGGGGGCCTCTCCTCCAACCCGCCCGGGTGTGCGAGTGTCAAGGTTGTCGCCCCTTCTCATTCGACTCCTGTCGAAACGGGAAGCATTGTAGCCACCACACCACCACCCCGCAAGTCGTTTCGGCGCTTGCAATCGGGGGAGGGACCGTGTTGATTCGAGGGAGCGGCTCCGAATTCGGGACGCCCTGGGCACAACGAACAGGGGGCGGGGATATGAACGGTCGAGGACGGGTCGATCGGCGGCGGATCATCGCGGTCGTGGTCGCGGGGCTGGCCATTGTCGCGGGGGCCGAGGGCCGCGCGCAGGAGGGGAAGCCGCGCGAGTCGGACCGCGAGCGCGCCTTCCGACTTTACAAGGAGTACGACCATGAGGAAGCGCTGCCTCTCCTGGAGGCCCTGGCCAGGGAGGACCGCCAGGACCCGGAAGTCCTCGCGAAGCTCGGCTCCTGCCTCGTGACTCATGCCGCGACGCTCGAAGCAGGCAAGGAGCGGCGCGACACGTTGATCCGGGCGCGCGAGGTACTCCTGAAGGCCAAGGATCTCGGCGACGACAGCGACCTCAGCGCGATCCTGCTCAGCGGCCTGCGGCCCGACGGCATGCTGCCGCCGTTCTCGGAGAACAAGGAGGTCCAGAAGGCGATGGCGGCCGGCGAGGCGGCCTTCGCTCGCCGGAAGTTCGACGAGGCGATCGCGTCGTATCAGCGCGCCCTGACCCTCGACCCGCGGCAGTACCACGCCGCGCTCTTCATCGGCGACTGCTACTTCGCGCGGAAGGAGGCCGAGTCGGCCGCGAGGTGGTTCGCCCGCGCCGTCAAGATCGACCCCGACCGCGCAACGGCGTATCGCTACTGGGGCGACGCCCTCATGATCGCCGACAAGCCCGATGAGGCCCGCGCCAAGTTCATCGACGCGATCGTCGCCGAGCCCTACGACCGCCGCCCCTACTCCAGCCTCGAGCAGTGGGCGCGGAACACCGGCGCCCGCATCGAGCGGCCCGCCGTCTTCCCGCCAGGCCGCGGCAACGACGAGCGGCCCGCGGGCACCGAGGTCGTCGACCCGAAGGACCTCCGCCGCGACGACGGCACGATGCGATGGACCGACTACGCCCGGGTCCGAGACGCGTGGAAGGGCGGCAAGTTCCTCAAGGCCTTCCCCGACGCAACGTCCTATCGCCACAGCCTCGCCGAGGAGGCCGCCGCGCTCCGCGCGCTGGCCGACGGCGTCGCCGCGGACCTCAAGGACGGCACCATCAAGAGACTCGACCCCCGCCTCGCCGATCTCCTGAAGATCCGCGACGCCGGCCTGCTCGAGGCCCACGTCCTGATCGACCACGCCGACGACGGGATCGCCCAGGATTACAAGGCCTACCGCTCCAAGCAGCGCGACGAGCTCCGCCGCTACATCGCCGAGTTCCACATCCGATCGAAGTGAACGTTCAAGCCTTCGTCCAGGGGGTCCGGTACTCGTAGTCGAGCAGGTCATTCGCCTTGTCGTGGTTCGTGAACCGCTCGGCCTGGGGGTCCCAGTCGAGGCGGGCGCGGACGGCCAGCGCGATGTTGGCGAGCAGGGCGAAGGTGGTCGAGCGGTGCCCCTCCTCGACGTCGGCGGCGGGACGCTCGCGGGACTTGACACAGTCGAGGAAGTTCCGCGCGTGGTCGCGGGTGAGGAGGGAGTCGGACTGGGACGGGGACTCCGCCATCCCGATCCGCCGGGGCTTCGGGTCCTGGAACTGGCCGCCGCGCTCGGCGACGATCTCGAAGCGTCGGATGTCGGCGCGGGCCGTGCCGACCGTGCCCCGCAGCTCGATCTCGCCGCCGGGGAGGCCGGGCTGGCCGTTGGCCTCGAACACGGAGAAGCTCATCAGCATCCCCGAGGCATGCTCGAAGATGACCTCGGCGGTGTCGGGGATCGTCCGGCTGTCGTCCACGGCGAACCGCCCGCCGTGCGCCGAGAGCGACGCCGGCGCCACCTCGCCGACCATCCAGCGCATCACGTCGAAGTAGTGCACCCCCCAGTTCGCCATCTGCGACGAGAAGAGGTGCCACCATCGGAACTTATACGGCATGATATTTTCATTAAACCGTCGCGCCGGCCGCGGGCCGACCCACATATCCCAGTCGAGGCCCTCGGGCGGGTCCGAGTCGGGCACCTTGCCGATGCCGTTCGGGGCCATGTTGCTCGCGTAGGAGGCGCGGGCCGCCGTCACCTTGCCGAGGCCGCCGGCGCGGACTTCTTCGAGCAGCATCTTGTACGACTTCGAGGATCGCCGCTGCGTGCCGACCTGAACGACGCGGTTGTTCCTGCGCGCCGCCTCGACCATCCGTCGACCCTCGCGGACCGTGATCGAGAGGGGCTTCTCGACATAAACATCCTTGCCCGCGTCGCAGGCGGCGATCGTCTGGATCGCGTGCCAGTGGTCGGGGGTGGCGACGATGACGGCGTCGACGTCCTTGCGGTCGAGGACGCGCCGGAAGTCCTTGACGCGGTCGACCTCGCGGTGGAAGTCGGGCTGCCGCCTCGGCACGCGGGCGCCGAGCGGCTTGAAGCGGGGGTCGATGCGGTCGTACTGGCCGTGGAGGTAGGGCTCGTACACGTCGCAGAGGGCGACGATCTCGGCGTCGTCGAGGGGATGGAAGGCCTCGAGCACCTGGACGCCGCGGTTGCCGACGCCGAGGCAACCGATCCGCACCCGCTCGTTCGCCCCGATCACCCCCCCCGCCCTCGTGACCGCCGAGAAGGCCCCGGCCACCGTCGCGGCCGCGGCGGTCGCAAGGGCGGTCCGGTGGAAGTCGCGTCGCGGCCGACGTTCCGTCATGGTGAATCTCCCCATCGTGTTGATCGCGATGCCCCGCGCCGACTACGATAGCCGCCGCCTTCGCGACGGGCAACGCAGGAGAGTGGCATCCGGGTTGCACGCCGAGGCGTCCGGCGGCCGGGGCCGTCGGAGAGCCCCAGGACCCGGACACGTTGAGGGAGTCTTATGAGCACGCGCGATCTCTTCAAGGTCGCCTTCGTCGCGGCGTTCCTGGCCCTGCCGATGGCCGCCGGCTGCACCGGCGAGAACCGGGGGAGTGGCCAGGCCGGCACGACGATCGGCGGCGGTGCCGGGCCCGCCGGCACGACCGGGGGCAACGGCGGCGGCGACACCGCGCCCCCGGGCGGCGGCGTCGGCCCCGGGAATCCCGCCAACCCCGGCTCGAACGACAGTCGGGGCCGTTGACGCGGGGTAGGCCGCGCCATCCCGGTGCGCGGCATCGTCGTTGCAGGCCCTGGCTCGGGGCCGTCGAGGCGCCCAGGGCGCCGGATGAGACGAGGAGACGTTGAGCATGCGTGGAATCCTCAAGGCCGCCATCGTCGCCGCGACTCTGGTCGTGTCGGTGGTCGCCGGCTGCGACAACGGCGGCGAGCGTGGCACGGGCACGGCGGGCGGCGCCGGGACCGGCCCCGCCGGCGCGACGAACGCCGGCGGCACCGGCGGCGGCAGCGGGACCGGGGGCGGTGGTGCCGCGGGCACCAGCTCGGTGCCCGACGGCGGCGCCGGCGGCACCGGCGTGAGCCGCTGAGCACCGACCGGCCGCATGCAGGGCCCGTCACGAATCGGCGACGGCCGCTCACGGGCGGGTCAGGTCGCGGAGCAACGCGCGGGCATCGGCGTTGCCGGCGGCGACGGCCTTCTCGGCGGCGTCGACCGCGGCGGGGCGGTCTCCCTGGTCGCGGAGGGCCAGGGCGAGGTTGTAGAGGGCCCGGCCGCGGAGCGCGGCGGCCGGGGACAGGTCCAGGGCGCGGCGGAAGTCGGCGGCGGCGTCGCGGTGGCGGCCGGCCTTGAACGCGAGGATGCCGCGGTTCAGGGCCGCGGCGGCGAGGTTCGGGTCGAGCTCCAGCGCGCGGGTGTCGTCGCGGGCGGCGTCGTCGGCGTGGCCGAGCGCGTCGCAGGCCAGCGCGCGGTTGTAATAGCAGTCGGCGCGAAGGGGCTCGAGCGCAACGCAGGCCGTGTACGCGGCCAGCGACTCGTCGAAGCGACGGAGCCGGAAGGCACAGAGCCCGAGGTGGTAATATGCCCAGAAGTCGTCGGGCCGCAGCGCCAGCGCCGCGCGGAACTCGGCGGCGGCCCTCTCGAACTGGCCGGAGCGGAGGTACGACCGCCCCAAGGCGTCATGCTCCCAGTCCGTCGCGGGCGCGGCGCGGCGCAGGTCGCCCGGCGCCGGCAGTCCGAGCGCCTCGGCGTAGGTCCGGCGGTCGCGGTCGAGAGCGAGGCTGGGCCCGAGTTCGTCCTCGGCCTCGTCGAGCATGGCGAGGGCCTCGCGGCGGGCGTCGTCGCGGGCGGCCGGGGTCGCGTTGCGGACGTGCAGGTCGGCCCGGACGACGGCCAGGTCGAGCAGGTCGGCCCGGACTTGGCGCCGCGCCTCGGAGTCGGTCGCGAAGGCCCCCCGCGTGAGCACGACGCCGCGGCCGGACCAGGCGACGCGGAGCCGATCGGCCAGGTCACGCGACTCGTCGTCGGGCGTCTCGACCCCGTACCGCGCGCGGACTCGCTCGGCCAGGTCGTGCAGCTCGTCCGCCTTGTGCCCGCGCCGAGCGTCGAGGAGTCCCTCGTCGACCCTGGCGGCCAGTCGGCCGACGGCGGGCGTCCGCGCGGCCAGCTCGTGGCCGCGCCGGAGGGTCCGGATCGCGTCGGGGTAGCGGTGCGCGGTCATGAGGGCGAGGCCGTCGTCGAGGTCGGCCTGGATCTGAAGGAGGCGCTGCTGGTGGGTCGTCCAGGCCAGGCCGGCCACGATCAGGGCCGCCGCCGCGGTCGAGGCCCAGGCCGACGCGCGCACCCAGGCCGGCGGCCGTCGCCGTCGCCACTTTCGCAGGCGCTCGGCCAGGCTGCGGTTGGGCACGCCGCGCAGCGGGAGGTCGTTGAGGTGCCGGCGCAGGTCCTCGGCCAGGGTCGCCGCGTCGGGGTAACGGTCGCCGGGGACGGGGGCCAGGCACTTCGCCGCGATGTCGGCCAGGCCGACGCTGACGGCGGAGTTGAGCCGGTCGAGCCGCGGCACCCCCACCGCGGCGGGGCCGACGCCGCCGAGCGCCTCGCGGAGCAGGAGGCCGAGCGAGTAGACGTCGGACCGGCCGTCGACCGGCGCGGCGACCTCGCGCCCGTCGGCGATGGCGGTCATCGCGGCGCGTTGTTCGGGCGACATCCAGCTCGGCGTGCCGCCGAGCCGCTCCGGGGTCGCGTCGCCGGGGCGGACCGGGGCGCGGGCGAGGTGGAAGTCCAGGAGCATCGGCTGGCCGTCGTCGGTCAGCAGGACGTTCGACGGCTTCACGTCCATGTGGACGAGGCCGCGGTCGTGCGCGTACTGGAGCGCGTCGGCCAGGCAGGCGACGACCCAGCCGATGGCGACGACGTAGGGCGCCTGCTCCAGGTAGCGCCGGATCGGCCCGGCGGGGGCCGAGGGGTCGCGTGCGGCCTTCCGCCCCTGGTCGATGACGTCGAGCAGGTGCCGGCCGCGGCGGCGCTCCAGCGGCACGACCGCCAGCGCGGCGAGGGCCCGGGCCAGGGTCGTGCCGCCGAGATAGGGCATGCAGAGAGCCCGGAGGCCGCGCTCGGGGAAGACCTGCTCGGCGTAGAGCGGCACGATGTGGGTGTGCTGGAGACGGGCCAGCGAGAGATGCTCCTCCAGGTCGCGCGGCATGACTTTCAGGACCACCGGCCGGTCGGCCAGGGTCGGCTGTGCCGCCAGGAAGGTCCGGCCCGAGGCCCCCCGGCCCAGCTCGTCGAGGATCTGGAAGTCGCCAAGCCGATCGCCGACCCTCGGGAAGTCGGCCGGCGGCGGCGGTCGGAGCAGCCGGTCGGCGCTGAAAAGGGCGCCCAACTCCGGCCCCCACTTCGGGTAGCGTTGGACAACCTCCGAGGTCCGGACCTCCTGGCCCAGCTCGCGGCGAAGGCAGACCTCCTCGTAGATCAGGCGGATCGCCGCCTCGTCGTCGAGGCCGGGGTGGCGGTCGATCAGCTCGGCGGCCGTCGGCCGCTCGCCGCGCCGCCAGGCCTCGGCCAAGGCCTCGACGAGGGAGGAGCCGTCGCCGGCCGGCGCCGGCGCCGAGGGGGGAGTCATTCGAGGTCGTCCCGGCGGGGCCCGGCCCGGCGCTCGATCGACATCTTGCGGGCCAGGTCGTAGAGGATGCGACGGACGCTCCCCTCGTGCAGGCCGGAGCGGGCGGCGATCTCGGCCAGCGGGAGCCCCTGGCGCTTGTCGAGCAGCAACTGGCGATGGGCCGGCGGGCACTGCGCCAGCATCCGCTCCCAGAGCTCGCGACCCTCGGCGACCTCGCTCGGGCGGGGCTGGGCCGAGCCGGGCAGGTCGGCCGGCGCGGTCTCGTCGAGCGGCCGCTCGCGTTCGAGCGCGTGGCGGTGCTGGCGGCGGCGGTCGATCAGCCGGTTGCGGGCGACCTTGATGAGGAAGGCCCGCAGGTGGGCGCGGTCGGCGAACCGCCAGCCGGCGTCGCGGAACTTGGGCAGGACGTCGGCCCAGACCGACTGGACGATGTCCATGGAGTCGAGCTTGGCGCGGAGCGGCCCGCTGAGCTGGCGGCGGATCGCCATGCGGAGGTACGGCTCGTAGGCGAGGAAGAGTCGCTCGGCGGCCTCGAAGTCGCCGTCGTTGAGCCGCTCGATGAGGCGGTCGAGGTGGTCGTCGCTCATGTCAGGGGCGGCTCGCGGACCAGGCGCCGGGCAGCTCCGGCGACGAGAGCGAGCCCGATCGCCCCTCGACCCCGGCCTCCCAGTTCGATCGGCCCCGGCGGAGCCGCCGACGGGCCAGCTCCAGGCCGCCGAGGGCGCCGGCGACGAGGAGGACCTCGGTCGTCATCGAGACGGGGTCGTCGGCGTCGGCGAGGTCGGCGCCGAGGTCTCCCAGGGGCTCGAGGAAGCGGTCGACGGCCGCGGCGATCAGGTCGCGGTCCACGGGCAAGGCGTCGGCGATCAGGTCGGCGACCAGCGGGAGCGCGGCCGGGTTGGCCATCGACTCGACGATGGCCGGCTCCATCGGCTCGGCGACGGCCTCGAGCGGCCCGCCGGGGCCGAGGTCGGCCCGCGCCGGCGGGGGGTCGGCGCCGAAACTCATGGTGGCTCCCGAGGCATACCGCGGTGCTTCGACCGGCGCGGCGAAGGCCGTGAGACGCTCGGCGCCCGCCGTCGCCGCGAACGGCACAGGCACCTCGCCGACCTGCGCCCGCGCGTCGGGCGGCCGCGGCTGCGCGGTGGGCAGCGGGACGATCGGGATCGTCGCGGCGAGGTTCGTCAACATCAGGTTCATGAAGAGGTTCTGGACCACCGCCGGCCCTTCGAATCCGCCCGACTCGTGTCGGAACAGCGCGACGACGCCCAGGTTGTTGATGGCGTTGCCGGGGTTGTCGTTGGCGTTGCTCTGGATCGAGACCAGGCCGCCGTTCGGGTCGCCCGGTGAACTCGGGGAGCGCCAGGCGGCCGGGTCGCCGTTGTTGGGGGGATCGACCGGGCCGGCCGCCCCGTCGAACCGGGCGGCCATCGTCTCCTCGATCATGGCCATCGTCTGGAATCGCGACGGGCCGCCCCAGGGAGTGGTGGGCGCCGCGACGGCCTCGACGGAGGCGAACATGGTCGCCCCGGCGGCCTTGACGGCCATGTAGGGGAGGGGCGCCGCGGCGACGTCGACGAGGGTGGGCGCAACGGCGGCCTCGATCGCGGCGAGGCGAGGCGCCGGGGAAGCCTCGATGGCGGCGAGTTCGGCCGGCGTGGCGGCGGCCTCGACGGCGGCGAGGATGGGCGCCGCGGCGGCCTCGACGGACGCGATGGTGGGCGCCCAGGCGGCCTTGACGGAGACGAGATCGGCCGGCGTGGCGTCGAGTGGGGAGCCCGGTGGGGGCGCATCCCAGGGTCGCGCGACGTCCCAGCGCGACAGGGCGATCATGGCCGGGGGGCTCATCGGCCCGGGGCCGACCAGGGACTGGTTCCACGGGTTATCGGCGGCGAGGAGCTGTCGGCCCTCGAGCGGGTCGAGCCTCGGGAGATGACCTCGAGCCTGGTCGCCTCGTCGGGACATCGGCCAGGGACCCTTTGGGGGGCGGAGCCGCCTCGCTGGGCGATCCATGGGAAACCCAGACCATCCTAGCCGGTAATCCCCCTCGGGTCCAGGTCCCTTTAGCGCGCCGATCGCGCTCAACGCGCCGGCAGCGTCGCGATCCAGCGCTCGAACGCCGAGACGGCCGCGCGGTCGACGCGATCACGGGCAAGCGGCGGCATCTTGAACCGCTCGGCCTGGAGCATGCGTTGGAGCAAGAGGGAACGCTTGGGATCACCCGGGGCGACGACCCGCGGCGCGGGGATGCCGAGGCTGTCGCTCATCGTCGGCGCGTCGAGGATCTTGGCCTGCGCCAGGGGTGTATCGAACCGTGCATCGAACGCCGACGGGATGTTCGCGCCGGGGCGGTGGCAATTCATGCAGTTGGAATCCAGGTATGACCGGACACGATGCTCCAGGGGGGCCGACTCGTCGTCCACGGCGACCAGCCGGTCGAACCCGGGGATGTCCCCCTCGCGGACCGCCGGCGCGACGAGGCCGAGCGCGTTCCAGGCGCGAATCTGGTTGTCCACGACCCCAGTCGAGTCGTAGCGGACCTCGCGGTTGAGCTGCCGCGTCTTCGGGCCGAGGACGAAGCCGGCGATCGCCGTGTGGCACTTCAGGCAGTCCTCGCGCCCGGGATACGTCCACGACTGCTGGCGCGGGCCGTCGTCGTCGACGATCCGAACCTCCTCCGACGCCCCCGCCGGCCCGACCAGGTCCGCCTCGCGGCCGTCGGCCCGCCAGCGGTACGTCACCCCGTAGCCGGCCCCGGTCCCGTCGAGCACGAGCAGCCGCGTCTCCAATCGCTTGGTCGTTTTTTCCTTGCGATCATCTGTCGGGATCTCGAAATGCTTGACGAACACGGTGCCGGCCGGGAAGGTCCACTCCCCC
>DASZMJ010000573.1:0-2533 GCA_035551935.1 Isosphaeraceae bacterium | reverse complement strand
CGGCCGGCGCGCCATCCTCGACTGGGCGCGGTCGCGGGGCGAGGGGAGCGACTATACCGACAACGTACCGATCCAGCGTTTCAACCCGCCGGGTCACTTCTACGAGGTGCCGAACCTGCTCCGGAACGGGGTCCTGGCCGACTTGCTCGAGCGTTATCCCCGGCTCCGACGGCTCCTGGTCCACAACATCGACACGCTGGGGGCGAACCTCGACCCGGGCGTGCTAGGGCTGTCGAGGGAGTCGGACGCGACCTTGAGCTTCGAGGTGATCGCCCGGCGGATCGACGACCGAGGGGGCGGCCTGGCTCGCGTCGGCGGCCGGCTCCGGCTGCTCGAAGGACTCGCCCAGCCGCGCGAGGACATCGAGTTCGAATTGCGGTACTACAATACCTTGACGACCTGGGTGGACATCGACGGCCTGCTGTCGGCGTTCCGGTTGACCCGGGCCGACCTCAAGGACGACCCGGGCAAGGTCGCCGCCGCCGTGCGCGCGATGGCCGCTCGAGTCCCGACGTATGTCACCATCAAGGACGTCAAGCGACGCTGGGGACACGGCCAGGAAGACGTCTTCCCGGTGGCGCAGTTCGAGAAGCTCTGGGGCGACCTGACCGCGCTGCCCGACCTCTCGTGTGCCTTCGTGGCCGTCGATCGCCACCGCGGCCAGCAATTGAAGGACACCGCCCAACTCGACGGCTGGGCCAACGACGGCAGCGCCGATCACGTCCGGTCGCTCTGCGAGTTTCCGCCGTGTTCCGCGGATCGTCCCGAGGACGCGTCTCATTCATCATGAGGTTTCACGTCGCATGAGCCAGTCGGGTTCGGTGCTCGTCACGGGGGGAGCCGGTTTCATCGGCTCGCATCTGGTCGAGGCGCTCCTGGAGCAGGGGTGCCGCGTCCGCGTCGTGGACAACCTGTCCACGGGCCATCGCCGCAACCTTGCCCACCTGGAGGGGCGTTACGAATGGCTCGAAGGCGACCTCGCCGACTTCGAGACTTGCCGCCTGGCCGTCGAAGGGGTCGAGGCCGTCTTCCACGACGCGGCGATCCCGAGCGTCCCGCGCTCGGTCCGAGAGCCGCTGCAGTCGCACGCGAGCGGGCCGACCGCCACGCTCAACGTGCTCGAGGCGGCGCGGCAGGCCGGGGTCCGTCGCGTGGTCTTCGCCGCGTCGAGCAGCGCCTACGGCGAGACCTCGGAACTGCCCAAGCACGAGGCGATCTTCCCCAGCCCCCTCAGCCCATACGCCGCCGGCAAGCTTGCCGGCGAACACTACGTCGGCGTCTATGCCCAGACGATGGGCCTCGACGGCGTCAGCCTCCGCTACTTCAACGTCTTCGGGCCGCGGCAGGACCCGTCGAGCCCATATAGCGGCGTCATCTCGCTGTTCAGCAAGGCGATGCGCGAGGGGCGCCGGCCCTTGATCTACGGCGACGGCCGGCAGACCCGCGACTTCACCTACGTGAGCAACGTCGTCGCCGCCAACCTCGCCGCCTATCGCGCCGAGGGCATGCTCGGCGGCGCCGTCCTGAATGTCGGGACCGGCCGGCGCATCAGCCTGCTCGACCTGGTCGCCGCGATCAACGACATCCTCGGCACCCACCTCGAGCCCGAGTTCCAGCCGGCACGGCCGGGCGACGTGCGCGACTCGCAGGCCAGCCTCGAACGGATCCGGGCCATCCTCGGGTATCAGCCGCTGGTCGACTTCGAAGAAGGCCTGCGCCGGACGATCGAGCCGACGTCCCCCGCCCTTGCCCGTTGAACGTCGGCGTCCTCACTCCGAGCAGAGGCCGGCAAGGTCGCGGATCGCGGCCTGGGCGACGGGGCCGGGGCAGGACCAGACGAGGAAGAAGAGGGCCTGGCGCGCCCATCGCTGGGCGGGGTCGGTGCGGAGGAAGCCGGTCCCCTTGCGGGCGGTCAGGTAGGCCTGGGTGATCCGGAGGACGAGGGCGTTGGCCTGGGCGCGGACCTGCGACGAGGGGAGGGCCTCGGGCGTGCCTCGGGCGTTGTCGAGCAGGGCCGACCAGGCCTGCTGCCAGCTCTCGACGAGCGCGCCGACCGGCTCGGCCAGGTCGTTGCGGCGGGGTGCCTCATCCGCCAGGGCCGACAGCGCCGCGCGGGCCATGCCGAGCGCCAGGGCCGAGGTCTCCAGCCCCCCGGTCCCCGCGGCCCCGGGATGGGCCATCACGTCGGCGGCAGGGCCGGCCAGGAGGTCGGAATCGGCCACGTCGACGCCCTCGCAGAGCACTTCGGAGGTGCACGACGCCTGGAGGGCGGCCAGGGGAAAGGGGGGGCGGACCGAAACTCCGGGGCGGTCGGCGGGGAGGGCGATCAGGAGCTGTCGGCCATCATCGAGGACGGCGCCCGTGACGAAGACATTGGCCCGCTCGGCGGCGGTGACCCAGGGCATGACGCCGTCGAGGCGATACTCGCCCGCCGCCGTCTCGCGAGCCATTAGCGCCTGCGACCCGTGCCGCCGCGAGGTGGTCAGTTGGGAGATGCCGACTGTCGTGAACGCGCGACCGGCGGCGATCGTGC
>DASZMJ010000572.1:0-8704 GCA_035551935.1 Isosphaeraceae bacterium | reverse complement strand
CGTTATGGATGGGGGATGGCGTGTTGCGCACGACCTACGGGGAGTAGGGCGTCTCTGGGGGGATGGCCCGCGCGACGAGGACGACGGCGACAAGCAGCGGGATCAGGATGGCGAGGGTGCCCAGCAGGGTCGCTTGCCACGCCCGCAAGCGTCGCGCGGGGCCGATCCGCGTGACCCAGATCGTCAGCGGCGATGCCGCGAGCAGGAGGGCCGAGGCGCGGGGCAACCGGCCGGCGGCGCTGTTCAGGTAGGCGGTGATGACGAGGGCGGACAGCGTCAGGACGACGACCGGCACGCCCCCCTTCGCCAGCGAGATCCCCGGCGCGAACCACGAGACGAGCCAGGCCATCGTGAGGGCCGCGATCAGGGGGACGGCGAGGAACGTGAGCGCGGCCTGCTCGATGGCGAACAGGATGCCGGCCGTCGCCCCGGCCACGGCGAGCAACGGCAGCAGCAGGCGCGATCCCTCGACGCGTGCGGCGAGCCATTCCAGGTGACTCCACGCGGTGAACAGGACGCCGAACGCCGACGCCTTGGTGGCCAGGGGGCGCAGGTCATGACCCTGCCAGGTCTCCTCCGGGACCCATCCCAGGCAGAGCCAGACGACCAGCAGCGTTGCGAGGGCCCGGTTCTCCCAGCGCGCCCAGGCCGGGCTCGGCCAGCCCCCGTCGAGGACGCCGAGCAGCAGGGCGACCGGCGGGATCAACATCGGCAATTGCGCCGCGTCGCCGAAGATCATCCAGAACGTCGACGACCACTCCGGCCCGGGGACCGGCCCCGGTGGGAGCAACTTGGCGATCGCCGGCCACGCGACCACGAACTGGCCGACGACCGTCCCCAGGCCGATCGCCAGCGCGACCGCCCCGCGCGACGCCGGCAAGCCCCGGCGGCGGCCGAGGAGCACGGCCGCCACCAGGACCACGGCCGGCAGCCCCGCGGCCAGACCCGCACCGATCTCGGCGCGCCGTATCATCTCTTCCATGGGCGGACGGCGCCTATTGCTGACCGCATTCGAGGCCGACGATCACCGTCACGTCGTCGCCGATTATCGCCGGCGGTATCGTCCCGCCGATGCCGAACTCGCTCCGCTTGACCGGGAACTTCGACTCGAAGCCGACGATCGTCTTGCCGTTCTGCGGGTTCTTGCCGGTGCCGGTCGCCTCGAGCTTGAAGCGGATCGGCTTGGTGACGTTGTGCATCGTCAGGTTGCCGGTGACGTCGTAGGCGTCGCCGTCCTTGGCCACCTTCGTGCTTACGAACTTGATCCTCGGGTATTGGGCCGCGTTGAAGAAGTCGGCGCTGGTGAGGTGGCCGTCGCGCGCCTTGTTGCCGGTGTTGACGCTGGCGACCTTGACCGTGAACTCGATCTTCGTCTTCGCCGGGTCGGCGTCCATCGTGATCGTGCCGGCGATGTCGTCGAACCGCCCGTAGTGGTAGCTGACGTCCATGTGCTTGACCCGGTAGAGGAGGGTCGAGTGCACCGGGTCGACCTTGTACGTCTGCGCCTTCGCGGCCGGGGCGAGCGCGGCGACGAGGCATGCCGCCAGGAGGATGCGTCGAGGCATGGTCGGTCCTTCTCCAACGGGGCGGTTGCGGGTCTCCAACGACACCGGCGGGCCCTTTGTAACGCCCGCGCATTCGATGTGTCAACGCGCGACCGTCGCCCCGGCCCCGCCGAACGCGTCGGCGTACTCGCGGGCGATTCGGTCGAAGGCGATCGGCGGATGGCCGGCGATCTGTTCGACGGCGTCGTTGGTCCGATCGAACCCGCCGGCCGCGAAGGCGCCGTAGAGCTCGCGCAGCTCGCGGGCGTTCCACTCGGGCATCCCGGCCTGGATCATGCCGTTGTAGGCGTCGTCGAGCGAGACGGGGACGTACGTGATCGCGCGGCCGAGCGCCGCCGAGAGCTTGGCGGCGACGTCGTGGAACGACAGTGCCTCCGGCCCGGTGATCTCGATGGTCTCGCCCTCCAGGCCCGGTCCGGTCAACGCGGCGACGGCCACGTCGGCGATGTCGCGGACGTCGACGAAGCTCTGTCGGGCGTCGCCGATCGGCTGGTAGAAGGCCCCCCGGTCGCGGATCGTCGCGGCCGACCAGAGCATGTTCTGATAGAACGAATTCGGCCTCAGGATCGTGAACGGCAGGCCCGACGCGACGAGGGCCTCGTCGGTCCGGCCGTGCATCCGCATGATCTCCGACGACGCCTCGACCCCGGCGCCCATTCCCGAGAACTTCACGAGGTGCTTCGTGCCGGCCTGGCGGGTCGCGTCGAGGACGTTGGCGAACCACTCCTCGGCACGCGGATCGACCGGGCCGAGGTAGAACGCACGCTCGACGCCCTCCAGGGCCTTCGCGAGCGAACGCGGGTCGCCAAGGTCCCCCGGGACGACCTCGACGCCCCGCTGTCCCGGGCCGCCCGCACCCGCCGCCGCGCGGACGAGGGCCCGGACCTTCCGGCCCGTCGCGACCAGGCGGTCGACGACCTCGCGGCCGTTGGTCCCGGTCGCGCCGATGACGAGGATCATGTCCACCTCCGGGGTAGGGACGATCGGCTCGCGTGACGACCGCCCCCTGGCAGGACACGCCGGGGGATCGTAGGATCGGGGCCGTCGGCGGGCAAGACCGAAGGAAAACCCCCGTTACGGACGTGCAAGTCAGTATGGACGAGACCGAGGCCCGGCCGACCGCGTCGGGGCGCTGCCCGGTCGAGGCGACGCTCGACGTCATCGGCGGCAAGTGGAAGACGGTCATCCTCTTCTGGCTCAAGGACCGCACCCTCCGCTTCGGCGAGCTGAGGCGCGCGATCGCCGGCGTCAGCGAGCGGGTGCTCGCCCAGCAGCTCCGCGAGCTCGAGGCCGACGGCGTCGTCCGCCGCGAGGTCTTCCCCGAGGTCCCGCCGCGGGTCGAGTATTCGTTGACCGACTACGGCCGCACCCTCGGGCCGATCATCGAGCGGATGTGCGTCTGGGGCAAGGAGCACCTCCGCCGCGACGACCACGCGGAGGCGTCGCGATGAGCGCCGGGGAATCAAGGAGGTCGGACGCGATGGCCACCCGAGACCTGGTCCACCCCCGCGACGCGATCCTCCGCGCGATCGAGCGGATCTACCGCTATCGGATGACGACGACCTCCGGCGGCAACCTCTCGATCCGCGACGACGACGGCTCGACCTGGATCACCCCCGCCCGCGTCGACAAGGGTGGCCTCCGCCGCGAGGACATCGTCCACATCCTCCCCGACGGCAACGCCGACGGCCCCCACCCCCCCTCGTCCGAGTGGCCCTTCCATCGCGCCATCTACGAGGCCCGGCCCGACCTCCGCGGGATCGTCCACGCGCACCCGGTCGCCCTGGTCGCCTTCAGCGTCGCCGGCCGCGTGCCCGAGACGAGGGCCCTGGCGCAGGCCCGTCGCATCTGCGGCACGGTCGGCTACGCCCCGTATGCCCTGCCCGGCAGCATCGCCCTCGGCCGCAACATCGCCGTCGCCTTCGCCGACGGCCCCGACTGCGTCGTCCTCGAGAACCACGGCGTCGTCACCGCCGGCCCGACCATCCAACGTGCTTTCGAACGGTTCGAGACCCTCGAATTCGCCGCCAAGACGATCATCAAGGCCAGCCATCTCGGCGAGGTCCGGTATCTCGACGAAGCGACGATCGAACGCAAGTTCGCCCAATCACCCGACGCCCCCTCCTTCGACCCCGACCAGCCGTCGAGCGTCGAGAAGGAGCTGCGCCGGCAGCTCTGCGAGTTCGTCGGCCGCGCCTACCGCCAGCGGCTCATGATCAGCACCGAGGGGGCGTTCTCGGCCCGGCTCGACGCCGAGACCTTCCTCGTCACCCCCCACGGCCGCGACCGCGCCGAGCTCGAGCCCGCCGACCTCGTCCTCGTCCGCGGCGGCCGGGTCGAGTCGGGCAAGGTCCCCAGCACCTCCCACCGCGACCACCGCGCGATCTACGAGGCCGAGGCCGACGTCCGCTCGATCATCAACGCCTACCCCGTCAACGCCACCGCCTTCAGCCTGACCGACGTCCCCCTCGACGCCCGCACGATCCCCGAGAGCTACCTCCTGCTCCGCGACGTCGGCCGCGACCCCTCTTCTTCCGTGACCCTCCGCCGGCCCGCCCGCCTCCTGCCCAACGACGGCGTCCAGGTCTGCGGCACCTCCGTCCTCGACGCCTTCGACCGCCTCGAGGTCCTCGAGTCCACCGCCGAGGCCCTCCTCAACTCCCGACCCCTCGGCCCCATGCTCCCCATGTCCGACCGCGCCATCGCCGACTTGAACGAGGCGTTCGGGCTGGATTGAGGTGAACGGGAATGAATCCGCGAGCGACAGAGGGGAAGGGTGGCAGGGGTTGCGCAGCAACCCCGGTTCCCCTCTCGCAGCCCGGCACGCGGCGGAAGACCGGAGTTCCGAAGACGGAACCCCTGCCACCCAGTCGCCTTCGTAGCAGGCACGCTCCGCGTGCCGTCCGCCCTCCCACCAGGTTGTTGGGTTATGGCGGACGGCACGCGGAGCGTGCCTGCTACGGGGGAGGATGACGGCCGGCCCGGCGCATCCCCGCGGCACCGTGCCCAGAGACAAGGAAATAATATATAAATATATTTATAATTTATCAAGTCGATGCGTTTAAGCAATGTGGATGGCCCCGTAATCCTTGACGGGTCGCCGACGGGCTCGCTAGGATTCCCTCGGGGTCCGTCGAGATCGCCGGCGATCGAACCCGACAGCCCGCCGACGCGGGGCCGGGGACCCGTCGCGGCGTGGGAGTCGAGATGCAGCCGATGATCTTCGATAAGATCAAATATGCAATCGGAAGCGAGCTCATCCGCTTGTTCTGGCCGGTCCGCGTCCGGGGCAAGGCCCGAGTCCTGGGGGCGCTGGCGCCGTCGTCGGGCCGGCGGGAGGGGCGAGTCTTCGGCTATCCGATGACGCTGGACCTCGCCGATTACATGCAGCGCATGATGTACCTCGGGGCCTACGAGCGGGAGGAGACCCGGATCATCTCGGGGTGGCTGAAGCCGGGGATGACGTTCGTCGACGTCGGCGCCAACGTCGGCTACTTCACGCTCCTGGCATCGCGTCGCGTCGGCGCCGGCGGCCGCGTGATCGCGATCGAGCCGAGCCCGATCGTCCACGAACGCCTGGCCGAGGTCGTCGCCAGCAACGGCCTGGCCGCCGAGGTCCACCGGATCGGCCTGAGCGACGAGAACGGCACCTGCACGCTGTTCTTGCCCCCGGCGGAGGTGGGGAACCACTCGCCGACGATGGTGCGGTACGAGGGCTCCGGCAGCGAGGTGAGCGTCCCCGTGCGACGGCTCGACGACTGCCTCGACGAGTGGGGGGTCGCCGCGGTCGACCTCCTCAAGATCGACGTCGAGGGGCACGAGCCCGCGGTCTTCCGGGGTGCCTCCCGCGCATTGGCCTCTGGGCGGATCAAGGCGATCCTCTGCGAGTTCAACGACTTCTGGTTGCGCCAATCCGGGACGACCCCGCAGGCCGCCCACGAGCTCTTGACCGGCCTCGGCTTCGTCGACCAGGGGGGGCCCCCCGTCCTGGGCCCGGGCTGCGTCGAGAATCGCTTCTTCGTCCATCAATCCCCGGCCGAAGATGCCCCCGAAGTGCTCGCCGAGCACCGGCAAGCGAGCCTCCAGGGCCAGTCCCCGGCGCTCCCCCCCTCGTCGTGAGCACGCCCCGTGTGGCGACGCGTTGCGCCCTTTGCGCCCCGTCGTCGCCTCCCGTCGGGCGTGTGCAACACGCCGTCTTGGTTCGGGGTCGACGGTTGGCGTGTTGCACACGCCCTACGGGACTTGCCCAGGGGGCTTGTAGGATTGATCGCGCAGGACGACCGTCTCGGGCGTGAACCGGACGAGCGGGAGGCCGGTCGTGCCGTCGACGTCCTCGCGGAACCGCGGGTCCCAGCGGCCCTCGTCGGGGCCGAAGTACTTCGCGAAGATGGCCCGCGCGATCGCGGGGTCGAACGCGAGCACCTCCGCCCGGCCCCGGAGCCCGACGTGCTGGCTCCGCCCCGACGCCGGGTCCCAGTCCACGATCCCGATCGCGCAACGCGGCTCCCGCCGGAGGTTCTCGGGGAACGTCGTGCCCCCGAGGATCCAGAGGGCCCGTCCGTCCCAGAGGAACCAGACCGGCGACTCGCGCGGCCCTTGCCCCGAGTCGTGCGCGAGGTGGGCGTACAACGGCCGCGCCAGGAACTCGTCGAGCTCGAAGATCGCGCGGTCGCCGGCGGACACCGTCTTCTCGACGATTCTCATGATGCTGCCTCGCCCTTCATCCTCCCGGGGTATTGACACGTCCAGGTGATTGCCGTTCAGGGAGATGATCGATGCCCTAAATGATACCGGGATGGGCAGACCTTGGGGTCCCTCGGATGAGGCTACTCATTCGACCGCCACGATTTCGACTGCGGACGCTCATGGGGTTGGTCGCCCTGGTAGCCGTCGTGATCGGCGGTCTCGGCACGACGCGACAGCGCCGCGATCGATTTCGTTCGATCGCACACCGGCATGCACTCGATGCGATGATCTCCGACACGCACATACTCCGGCCGGAGCGCGGGCTCCCTGCACCTCGTGTGAACCCATCCGCCGAGGAGATGCGACGCGCCCGGAAAGCCACCCACTGGAGCGGAGACGATGAGAAGAGCGCACAGTATTATGAAGCGTTATCTTGTTACCATAGTTGAATGAATAATAAGTATTCGTTCGCCGCCCGATATCCTTGGCTTCTCGTCGCGCCAGACCTGCCGGTGCCCGGGAGAGTCGATCGATCGCCGCATTGCCGCTGCCGCTCTCTGATCATCGCCTCGAACCCGCCCGACCGAAGGTGGGCGATCGGATGCCCGCGATGCTGCTGCCCCGCTCCCGAATGCGACTGCGGACACTGATGGTCCTCGTGGCCCTGGCCGCGGTCGGGATGGGGGGCTATGACCAGTCCGTGAGGCTGCGCCGGCTTGGCCGTGAGTACCGCAACAAGGCCGCGGATCACGCCGGGAGCGAACGGCTCTACTCGTCGGAGGTCGCAGCCTCCGAGCAGAGCCTCTCGGACCTGCAACTGATCCTCGCCGACCTCGCGAGGCGGCGTGACGAGTCGAGCGACGAGGGGCGACGTCGGGCCCGAGGCGCCGAGTGCGACGACTACAGGGCGCTGATCGGGGTTTGGCGGCGGTATGCCGCCGACTGCCGGACGGCGGTCGCCCACCACGCCGAGCTGGCGAGCAAGTATCGACGGGCCGCGTCTCGTCCCTGGCTTCCGATCACTCGCGACCCACCTGGGTATGTGGACCCGTGGATCGTCGACAGCAATGGGAATTAGACGACGATGGGACCCCGCACCACCCGGCGAGACCACCATACGGCGCGACGCCCATGCTGAGCCTGCTCGCGGGCATCTCGATGTACGCGCTCCCCCCCGTGTACATCCTCCTCACCGCCCTCGGGAAGGAGCCGCGCCTCGCCAGGCGGCGCCCGAGGTATCGCCTGAGGTTGCGGGCCGTCGCCATCTTGATGGTCGTCCTGGCGATCGATTTCGCCGCGCTGTCGGTCCTAGTTCGCCATTCGAAGTTGAGCCCGCTGCTCTTCGCGAGCGACACGGCCGTCATCCTGATCCCCCTGATCTTCGGGATGTCGGCCAGTTATACCTACTGGGAGCTCTGGGTCCTGGCGTGCCTCGTGGGGCTAGTCGGCGGGTTGTTGGTTCCTTGGATCGTGATGCGTTGATTGAAGTCGGCGGACGGCACGCTCCGCGTGCCTGCTTACCGCGACTGCGGCCGCCGGATCCGGATGCCACGGGACCGGCCTCAAACCCGTGCGCCGAGAGGGCCGCCGTCGCGCACGGGTTCGAGGCCGAGCCCGCGGCGACCGGCGCAGCCTTCTCTTCGGTCCGCAATAGCGGACCGATCTCCTTGTGCCGGAAGGAGATCGGTCCGCTAGAGCGGACCCTACGTAAGGCAAGCCTTCCGGGCGATTCCATATCAGGACGTGCCACCCGACGAGGGACGCCCCGAGGCCGGTCGCGACGATTCCGCGAAAAAAACCGGAATTCGGGAATAATTTTCGGCGCCGGAAACGAGATTAAGGAGGCAACGAGGATCGCGGCCGGGGCGACGACCGCCCGTTTCCAATCGAGTGCATGGCATCAACTATTGAGGTCGGACGATCATGACCACGACTTCGAAGCCGACCACGACCCCGCTGACGCCCGCCCAGCTCGCCGCCCGGCGAGCCAACGCCCGGAAGGCGACCGGCCCGCGCACTGACGAGGGCAAGGCCAGGGCCGCCAAGAACGCGCTCCTTCATGGCCTCTGCTCCTTGGCGCCGGTCCTGCCCGGCGAAGACCCCGCCGAATTCGAACGCACCTTGACGCAGTGGATCAAAGAGCAGCAGTCGGCGACCGAAGAAGAACGCAACCTCGTCTTCAACATGTGCTGCGCCACCGTCGCCATCGGCCGCGTCCGCAAGGCCGACGCCGCCGCGGCGGCGACCCGCATCCACCAGGCCGGCGAGGCGTTCGACGCGAAGCGTGCCAGGACCCTCCAGGAGACGACCGCGCTGGTCGGCCGCGGCCGGCAGGACCTGGTGATCCCGCTGCTGGCGCGGGCCGACGGCGTGCGCTGGCTGATCGCCAAATGGGACGAGCTGGACGAGCAGCTCACCGGCAGCGGCCACCTCTGCCCCGACTGGCGCGGGCG
>DASZMJ010000571.1:0-5094 GCA_035551935.1 Isosphaeraceae bacterium | reverse complement strand
GAGGCAGGGCAAACGCATCTAATTCACAAATCCTTGTCTGCAAAGAACTTGCGACTAGTTGAATTCCGTGCACTAGATTGCAAATCCTTGCAGGACAAGGATTTGCGAAACACGTGCGTTCGCCCTGTGGGCGAGGTCTGCCGGCGGATCGAGGCGGCGCGGAACGAACTGAAGATCGAGGGTCCGGCGCCGAAAACGAACCCAATCCGGGCCGCCGCGCCGCCAAAACGAACCCAATTTCGGGGGTGTCGGGGGGTCGGCAAGGAACATGGAGGTTGGTTCGAGGGGGTTGGGGATTGGTCGGTCGCGGCGCGGAACGAACCCAAGTCGAAGCCCGGCCCCACGCCCACGGAACGAACCGACGGAGCGGTTTCGTTCCGAAGGGACGGGGCTTGTGGGAGGGTCGAGGATGGGATAACATCCAGGCATGCGACCGGGGACGAGGGGCGGAAGCGGGGAGGCGACGTGGCCGAGCCGGATCAGGAGACGGAGAAGGGGCTGCGCGACCTGGTCTGCCTGACGATGGTGCCGGGGGTCGGGCCGTTGACGTCGCGGGCCTTGCTGGAGCGGTTCGGCAACGCGAGCAAGGTGCTCGGGGCGTCGACGGCGGCCTTGAGGGACGTGCCGGGGGTCGGGCCGAAGCTGGCGGCGAAGATCGCGGCGGCGCGGAAGGAGCAGGACGCCGGGGCCGAGATCGAGAAGTGTCGGCACCTGGGCGTCGGGCTCGTGGCCCGGGGCGAGCCGGGTTATCCGCCGCCATTGGGCGACATCCCCGACCCGCCGCCGCTGCTCTACGTGCTCGGCGAGTACGGGCCGGCGGACCCCCTGGCGATCGCGATCGTGGGGTCGAGGCGTTGTACGCCGTATGGATTGAGGGTCGCGGAGCGGCTGGCGGCGTCGCTGGCACGGGTCGGCATCACGGTCGTCTCGGGCCTGGCGCGGGGGATCGACGCGGCGGCGCACCGGGGGGCGCTCAAGGCGGGGGGCCGGACGATCGCGGTGGTGGCCAACGGGCTGGCCACGGTCTATCCGCCGGAGCACGCGGAACTCACCGAGGAGATCGCCGGCCGGGGGGCCGTGATGAGCGAGATGCCGCTGGGCCAGGAGCCCCTGGCGGGCCTCTTCCCGCAGCGGAATCGGCTGGTCTCGGGGCTCTGCCTCGGCGTCGTGGTCGTCGAGGCATCGCCGAGGAGCGGCTCGCTGTCGACGGCCCGGCACGCCGTCGAGCAAGGCCGCGAGGTCTTCGCCGTGCCCGGCCCGGTCGACAGCCTGGCCAGCCGCGGCTGCCATTCCCTGTTGCGCGACGGGGCGCGGCTGGTCGAGTCGGTCGACGACATCCTCGAGGAGCTCGGCCCGCTGGTGCGCGAGGTCCGGCCCGACCCCGAGGCGACGCCGATCCGACACCCGGCCGAACTCGCCCTCTCGGACCACGAGCGGTCGCTGCTCGGCCAGCTCGACGACCTCCCCACGCCGATCGACGCCCTGATCGCCCGCACCGGCCTGACCGCCGCGCAGGTGATGGCCACGCTCAGCGTCCTCGAGATGCGCCGGCTCGTCCGCCGCGTCCCCGGCAACCAGTTCCTCCGCGCCTGAGCCGATCCCCGCGGTCTCAGCGACGTTTCGACTTATATCGAATTGTAACGCCGATCACGCCGAGGGCGAGCAGGACGAGCGACGGGGGCGCGGGGACGGCGGTGGGTCGGGGGTCGAGGCGGAAGGCGTGGACCTGGCCGTCGACGGTGCCGTAGCCGGTGACCCGGCCGTCGTCGTCGATGCCGGTGGCGACCTGGAGGGTCCAGCCGGAATCGGCCGGGATGAGCTGGTTGAGGTCGAGCATCATCCCCCCCGGCCGCCAGAGGAAGGCGTGCGCGCCGGCGCCGGCGATCAGGGCCGAGCCGACGACCGCGTCCTGGTCGTTGAGGCCGTAGGCGAAGCTCTCGACGGCTCCCGGCAGGAGGCCGAGGTCGATCATGCCGCCGACCCGGGTGTCGACGGTCGCGAGGAAGGCGTGGTGGGCGCCGCCGACGACGGTCGAGTCGCCGGCGACGTCGCCGCGGGCGTTGATGGCGTTGCCGGCGCTGGAGTCGCCGCCGGGCAGGGTGCCGAGGTCCTGGAGGCCGCGCAGGCCCGGCTCGGATCGGAAGGCGTGGAGGGCGCCGTAGGAGGTGCTGGCGGTGCCGGCGACCAGGTCCGCGTCGTTGATGGCGTTGCCGACGCTGTAGCCGCCGCCGGGCAGGGTGCCGAGGTCGACGAGCATCCCCGGGCCGCCGCCGAGGAAGGCGTGGGTCGCGCCGTAGGACGTGGTGGCCCCGCCGGTGACGACGGCGCCGCCGTTGAGGGCCGTGGCGAAGCTCGACGAGCCGCCGGGCAAGGTCCCGAGGTCCTCGGGCCCGTGGACGCGGGTGATCCGGAAGGCGTGCGAGACGCCCCGGGCGTTGAACGCGGTGCCCGCCACGTCCCCATAGATGTTGATGCCGGTGCCCGAGCTCGAGTCGAAGCCGGAGATGACGCCGAGGTCCTGGATGCCGCCGCTGGGGGCCTCGCGGAAGGCGTGCGTCGGCCCGAACTGGCCGCCGACGTCCGAGGTGCCGACGACCATGCCACCGGCGTTGATGCCGTTGCCACGGCTGGCGGTCCCCAGGGTGCCGAGGTCGCTGACCGCGAAGTCCCCCCGGGCCGGCGGCGTGGTCGTCGCGGTCGCGACCAGCAGCACGATCGGTAGGACCCATCTACCCCGGACAGGCGACGCCGCCATCGGAGGACCGCCCTCGAAGGTCGGTTGCTCGGCTCGATGGCGCCGCGCGCGGAGACATGCCTGCAACCGATCGTCTCAGTATGGCTGAGGGTCCGGCCGACTTGCAAGCACGTGATCGAGATGTCTTCGATTATCCGCATCCATGCGTTCCCGGAGCCAGGCCGCCAGGGCCGCCCGGACCCGCTCGGCGCCGAGGTCGTGGAGCGGCTCGTGGACCATCTCGGGCTCGACCAGGAGGGCCTTGTCCCCGGCCCCGAGCCGGTCGAAGAACGCCTCGGAGGCCCTCGGGTCGATGACCGGGTCGGCGCCGCCGAGGATCAGGAGGGTCGGGACGCGGACCGCCTCGGCCCGCGCGGCCAAGTCGGCGCCGGACTCGACCATGCCGAAGAACAAGGGGGCCGAGGTCCGCGAATGGCGGAGGGGGTCGCGGCGGCGCTCGGCGTTGACGGCCGGGTCGCGGCTCAAGTGCTCGTCCGGCAGCGCCGCCGACAAGGTGACCCAGGGGGCTCGCTGCCGCAGCCAGGTGCCGAGCCGGAGCTTCCAGGCCGGCACCGTCACCGCCAGCCGCAGCGACGGGTTCGACAGCACCAGGCCCGACAGGCCCGCGTAACCCTCGGCCAGGGCCCGCAAGGCGACGACACCGCCGTTGGAATGGCCGAGCAGGAACAACGGCCTCCCGGCGACCACCCGGGCCGTCCAGTCGAGCGCCGCGCGGAGGTCGGCGACGAGCTCGTCGTAGTCGCGCACGACCCCCCGCCGCCCCGGGCTGCGGCCGTGCCCGCGCATGTCGAACGCGAGCACCCCGACCCCCGCCGTCTCGACCAGCTCCTCGGCCAGCCGCCGGTAGCAGCCCCCGTGCTCCCCCAGTCCATGGGCCACCACGAGCGCCCCCGATGCGTCGCCCCCGGGCCAGTACCACCCCTTCAATGGCGTGCCGTCCGCGGACGGGAACGTGATGTCTCGGGCCGTTGCGGTGGGCAAGGGAGGAACCTCATATTATTGTGTGGGTCGGGAGAATTGAACCGCAGATGACGCAGATGAAAAGAAAAAATCGATTTCTATTTCTCTTTTCATCTGCGTCATCTGCGGTTCAATTCTCCCCCCTCCTCCACGCCCACGTCCAGTGCCGGTCCGAGGTCATCGTCACCCCGTCGGGCGGCAGGCCGAGGGCGGCGACGAGGGCGCGGACCTCGTCGGGGGTCAAGGCGGCGTGGAGCGAGGCGGCGAAGAGGTCGCGGGCGGAGGGGGATTCGGCGCCGGCGTAGGTGGCGACGAGGCGGTCGAGCTCGTCGCGGTCGCGGGGGCGGGCCAGGTCGCGGACGAAGAGCGTGCCGCCGGGCGCCACCAGCCGGGTCATGCCGGCGAGCACGCCGGCCGGCTCGGGGATGTGATGGACGATCGAGTTGGAGAGCACGGCCTCGAAGCGCTCGCCCTGGTCGGGCAACGCCTTGGCGTCGATCAGGTCGAGCCGGATGCGATCCTCCAGGCCCGCGTCGGCGACGTTGGCCCGGCCGAGCGCGAGCATGTGCGCCGCCAGGTCGATGCCGAGGACCCTCGCCGTCGGCTCGACCCGGCAGAGCTCGATCGGGATGCGGGCGGTGCCCGTGCCGACGTCGAGCGCCGTGCCGCCGCGCCAGGGGCCGTGGAGGGCGCGGAAGTCGGCGACGAACCGCGCGTTGACCGCGGCGTGGTCCATCGCGTCGTAGTCGCGGGCCTCCTCGGCGGTGTCCATCGCCTCGGGCTCGAGCACGCGGGGGAGCATGGCGATCGGCTTCTCCTCGATTACACGACGTCCGCCCGCCGGCCGGGCCCCGGTTGGTGGCGGAAGAGGACGCGGCGGACGAACCAGAGCACGACGACCAGCGCGACCAGGATCACCGGGAGCCACGGCGCGACCGCGACGACCAGCAGCACGAGGCCCTCGCCGAACTCGATCAACTGGCCGAGCGAGCCCTGGAAGGTGCGGGAGACCCTCATGGCGAACGTCGGCGCCGCCGGCGCGGGGGGGGCGAAGGGCTTGCGCTCGTGGAGCGTGACCGTGACCGTCGACAGCGCGACGAGGTTGGCCCACTGGTTGAGCTGCCCCTGCATCAGCTCGATCTCCTCGCGGACGCGGGTCAGTTGCTCCTCGACCTTGAGGATCTCCTCGAGCTTGCCGACGGCCTCCTCCAGCAGCTTGACGAGCCGCTGCTCCTCGATCTTTGAGGTGGACCCCATTGGCTAGACCAAAAATCGACGATTCTTCGCTACTCTCTCGTTAGCCCTTTTCGACCTCCGTGCCCCGGTACACGGCCGCCGGGGTCCGATAGTCGAGCGACTGATGGGGCCTCTCGTCGTTG
>DASZMJ010000570.1:0-10339 GCA_035551935.1 Isosphaeraceae bacterium | reverse complement strand
CTACCATTTATCTCCGAGCCCCGGTTTCTCCATTTCACGCTGAACCATTACAGAAGAGGCCGGTGATCGTGGACTCGGAGGCGGGTGGCATGAGCGGCACGCCGCGCTTGCGCCACTCCGCGGCAACGAGTTCGTAGAACGCGACGAGATTGCCCATTGGCTCCGCCGCCCAACCTGTTCTTGTGATGTGGCCGACGGCACGCGGAGCGTGCCTGCTACGAGCCGAATCTAATCCGCCAGCCGCCGGATTAGCCGCGGGCGGGCGAGCCAGTCGAGGACGAGGCCGCCGTGGGGGCCGGTGGCGAGGGCGGCGATGCCGCCTTTGTGGAGCTCGCAGAGCGGAGGGCCGACCTCGCCGGTGATGAGCAGGCCGACGAGCTCGGTGAGCGAGGGGTTGTGGCCGACGAGCATGATCCGCGGCTCGGGGCGGGTCTGGAGCCAGTCGCGGATCGACGCCGCGTCGCGGTCGGCGCGGAGGGCGTCGCTGGTCTCCAGGATATCCTCCATCTTCAGCACGTCGGCGACGATCTCCGCCGTCTTCGCCGCCCTCGGCAACGGGCTGGTGACGATCCGGTCGAGCTTCAAATCCATCAAGGCCAGTCCCTCGGCCACCTCCTTCATCTTCTCCTCGCCCTCCTTGGTCAACGGGCGCTCATCGTCGGGATAATCCGGCGAGCCGTGCGGCACGGCGATCCCGTGGCGGAGCAGGTAGACGCGCGTCATGGTGTTCGATCTTCGTGGTTCGAGTGATGCGGATCGATCAGGCGACGCCCGCCGCGGCGACGTGCTTCCAGGCCGCGGCCTCTTCTCCATCGAGTCGGAGCGTGAGGCATTTGGCGCTGCCGCCGGCCTTGATGAATTCGGTCAAGCGCAGGGGAATTGGCGAAAAGCCGGCGCCGTCGAGGTCGCGGGCGAGCTTGGGGGCACCTTCGTTGAGCACGACGCAACGGCCGACGACCACGGCGTTGCAACTGAACGAGACGGCCTCCTCGGCGGAGACGGGGATCAGGTGCTCGATCCGGTCGGCGAGCACGGACCGGCCGTAGTCGTCGAAGGCGCCAGGATAGTAGATCGCCGATCCCTCGGCCAGGGGGCAGAAACAGGTGTCGAGATGGTAGAACCGAGGGTCGACCAGCTCCATCGGCAGGACTTCCACGCCGAGCCGCTCGCCGACCCACTGGTGGCTCCGGGCGTCGGAGCGGAAACGGTAGCCGGCGAACAGCGTCTCGCCGCAGAAGAGGGCGTCGCCGGCCCCCTCGAACATGAAGGCCGGCGGCAACGACTCGACCCGGAACCCGTGCGCGGCGAACCAGGCGTCGAAGTGCGGCGTCTCCCCCTGCCGGACCCCGAACCGGAACCGCGAGCTGAGGAACAGGTCGTGGTACACGATCCCCGCGTTCGCCGTGAAGACCAGGTCCGGCAGGCCCTCCACCGGCTCCATGAGGTCGACCTGCACCCCCAGATCGACCAGCGTCTCGTACAACGCCGACCACTGCTTGCGAGACTCCGTCGGCTCCGCGCCGACGCGCCGGTCCATCCAGGGGTTGATCTCGTACTCGATCCCGTAATAATCGGGCGGGCACATCAGGATGCGAGGGGCTGGTGCCATGAGAGATAGCCCTCGAAGAGGGTTCACCGAAGACGCAAAGAACACAAAGGGAAGAATAGAATGAATTTAATTCTTCCCTTTGTGTTCTTTGCGTCTTTGCGGTGAACCCGTCCCCAATTCCTCCGCCAGGCTCCTCAGGAACGGCTCCACGTCGGTCACCAGCCCGATCGTCTGGAAGGTGCCGCGGTCGTTGAGCTTGGTGACGGTGGCGGGGTTGATGTCGACGCAGACGACCTTGACCCACGCGGGGAGTAAATTGCCGGTGGCGATCGAGTGCAACGCGGTCGCGATCAGGAGGGCGAAGCTGACGCCGTCGCGGATGACCTGGCGCATGCGGTCCTGGGCGACCAAGGTGTCGGTGACGACCTCGGGCAACGGGCCGTCGTCGCGGATCGAGCCGGCGAGGACGACCTCGACGTCGGACTTGACGCATTCATACATGATACCGGAGGTCAAGGCCCCCGAGTCGACCGCGGCCTTGATGCCGCCGAGGCGACGGATCGTGTTGATGGCGCGGAGGTGGTGCTCGTGGCCGTGTTCGAGGGCCTCGCCGCGCGCCAGCGAGACGCCGAGGCTGGTGCCGTAGAGGGCCTGCTCGATGTCGTGGGTCGCCAGGGCGTTGCCGGCGAAAAGCGCCTGGACCCAGCCCGACCGGATCAACGCCGCGACGTGCCCGGCCGAGCCGGTGTGGACGATCGCCGGGCCGCCGACGAGCAGGACCTTCTTCCCCTCGGCGCGCGTCTGGCGGATCGAGTCGGCGACGCCGGTGAGGCTGACGGCCTTCGGCTTCTCGCTCGAGACGTTCGAGCCCATGAAGCCGAAGAGCTGCGAGTCGCGCGGGCGCTCGACGGGGATGACGCGGACCCCCTCGTGGCCGACGACGATCGGCATGCCCACCGTCACGTCGGCCATCGGCACGCACCGCGACGACCGTGCCGCCGCGTCGGCGAGGATGCCGCAGTCCATCTCCTGGTCGGCCACGTCCACCCAGCGCCCGCCGAGGCGGACCTGGGTGTGCTGGTTCGTCGTGCTGTAGAACCCCTCGGGGAAGGCCCCGGCGATGTCGGCGGCGACGACCTTCGCGTCGTGCGGGTGGACGGCCGTGGCGCCGTGCTCGACGAGGTCGCCGAGGATCTCATCCAGCCCCGCCGCGTCGCCGGCCCGGACGGCGATGCGCGCGTAGCTCGGGTCGACCCGCCGGGCGCCGATGCGGCACTCGCGGATCTCGAACGAGCCCCCCATCTGGAGGATGCGGTCGAGGATCTTGGGCAGGATCAGCGAGTCGACGATGTGGCCGCGGACCTCGATCTCCTCGACCGCGCCGTCCGAGCCCTTCTTTTCCGCGCGCGACATGCTCGGCCCCTCCCTTCCCGACGGGCCCTCGATTGCGACCGACTCCCTCGTCCCCATTGTACAACGGGGCCTCGTGCCGGGCCGAGACGGGTTGGCCGGCTCAGGGGCCGACGCGGAGGGTGGCGTGCAATTCGAGCGGGGGTTCGTCGGGCAGGTCGGTGACGACGCGGAAGGTCCGATGGAGGTCGCCGCGGGGGGCATCGGCGGCGGGGTGATACGAGACGTTCAGGACGTGCAACGCCTTCCGCGCCGGCTCGGCCGCGGGCGTGACCTCGAACCCGTCGCCGGTCCCCTCGATCTTCGCGATCGCGAACGGCTTCGACCCGCGCACGAGGAACTTCCCCGACGCGACGGCGGCCGAGTCGATCTGGCCGAGCGCGAGGATCGACGGCGAGGCCGACAGGGTGGCCTCGACGTGGGCCGTCACGAGCACGGGGATGCTCGGCGCCTCGCGGTCGTTGGTCCGGATGCGGATCTCGTCGCGCACCGGGCCCGCCGGGGCGTCGGGGCGGAGCGCGACGGTCAACGTGTACAGGACGCGGTCGGCGGAGCGGGCGGTCTCGGCGATGTGGGTGTGCGCGAAGTCGATGGCCTTGCTCTTCGAGACCATCCGCTCGACCTTCCACCCCGGGCCGCCGAGCCGCTCGACGGTCAACCTGCGGCGCGGGCCCTGGCCGCCGCGGGCGACGTTGCCGAAGTCGATCGTGCCGGGGTTGAGCACGATGTCGCTCAGGATCGTGCTGGCGACCCCCAGCCGCACCTCGGCCTGCTTGCCCGAGGCCGTCACCAGCGACACCATCAGCGCCGTCACCTTGCGGTCGACGAAGTTCCTCGTGTCCATCTCCGCCTCGATCGTCGCCGAGCCGCCCGGCGGGACCGTCGTCGCGGTGGCCTTGCCCGTCGTGCAGCCGCACGAGGCGTGGACGTCGAGGATCGTGATCGCCTCGCCGAGCGTGTTCTTGAGCGTGAATGCGTGTCGGACCTTCGCCCCCCGCGGCACCGGCCCGAAGTCGTGCCCCTTCTCGGCGAAGAGCACATCGGCCCAGCTTCCCGCCTTCGCCTCGCCTACGGCCAGGACGGCCAGCATCGCGCCCAGGCGGGCCGCGCGGCGGATCCTCCCCTTCATGCTCGCCTCCTTGCCGAGATTCCCCCCGGCGCCTCGAAGGTCCGACCATCCCTTCGTATCGACATCATCGGCCCGATCGCTCCAACCGTTCCGCTCGCGCCGACCCGCCTCGCGTTGCCTTTGTGATAGAATTCGAGGCTCGGGGCCGACCGGGAGGACGATCGGGAGCGGAGTCGATGCCACCAGACGAGACAACCATCCCCGACTGGCCCGGCCCATCGACCGGGGCCGAGGGCCTGGCCGAGGTCGTGGGCCGGCTCGCCGCGGCGGACCCCGCGGCGGACGAGGCCGGGGACCCGGCGATCGAAGGGTTCTGGCGCCCGTTGGCCGAGGCCGGAGCCCCGCGCTGGTCGTTGCCGACGGAGTTCGGCGGCGAGGGGTGCGACCGGCCGACCCTGGTCCGGCGGTACGGTCGGGTAGCCGAGGGGAGCCTGACGGCGGCGTTCGTCCTGACGCAGCACGACGCGGCCGTGCGTCGGCTCGTCCCCGCGGCGCTGGCGGGGAGTGGGCGAGCGAGTGAGTGGCTCGGGGCGATCGCCGCGGGCCGGGCGTTCGCGACGGTCGGCATCTCGCATTTGACCACCTCGCGACGGCGGGGCCCGAGGGCCCTCGTCGCGGTCGAGGTCCCCGGCGGCTACCGGCTCGACGGCCTCTTGCCCTGGGTCACGGCCGCACCGAGGGCGACGGTCTTCGTCGCCGGCGCGGCCCTCGACGACGGCCGGCAACTCCTGTTCGCGCTGCCGGCCGACCGGCCGGGCGTTGCCGTGCGAGCCCCCTTCGAGCTGGCCGCGCTCCAGGCGTCGGGGACGTGCGAGGTCGCCTGCGACGGCGTGGCGATCGCCGCGGCCGACGTGCTCGCCGGCCCCTCGCCCGACGTCATGGCGACCCCCGGCGCGGCGGGCACCGGCGGCCTGGAGACCTCGGCGCTGGCCCTCGGCCAGGCGCGCGCGGCGTTGGTCGCCTTGGCCGCGCTGGCGCCCGACCGCGACGAGCTGGCCGAGCCGATCGAGGCCCTCGCCGCGACGTGGGGCCAGCTCGCCGACGACCTGGTCGCCGCCGCCGAGGGCCGGCCCGACGCCCCGCCCGCGGGCATGCTCCGGGCCCGCGCCAACGCCTTCGTCCTCCGCGCGTCGCAGGCGTACCTGACCGCCCGCAAGGGGACCGGCTTCCTCCGCGGCGAGGCCGCCCAGCGCTGGGCGCGGCAGGCCCTCTTCTTCCTCGTCTGGTCCTGCCCCACCCCCGTCGCCCGCGCCGCCCTCCGCGACTTCGCCGGCCTCTGCGGCTGAGCGTCACTTCGAAGGCGGATCCTTCCCGGATTCCTTCGCAACCGCCTTGCGGCGCAGGAGGACGAGCCCGGTGATGCCGACCTCGTTCGGGTCGGCCCCGTCGCGGATGCGGCGGCCGGCCTCGCGGAAGGCACGGGCCTTGGCGTGCCGTTGCGACGGGTCGTAGCGGAGGAAGGCCGTCCGCTCGTAGAACGTGGCCGCGCGGTCGCAGATGTGGGCCATCTGGTCGACGCCGACGCCGAAGTGCTCGAACACGTCGACCGGGTCGATCGCCGGCCACGGCGACGACTTCGACCAGCCGAACGCCCCCCGCTCGTGGAGGCCCTTGAGCACCCCCTCGGCCAGCGCGATATGGCCGAGCAGCGAGGGGTGGTGCGCGTCGTGGAAGAGGTGGTCGTCGAGGATGCCGCTCGGGCTCAGCTCGTGGAAGACCGCCGGGCCGTCGACGAGCACGACGTCGTGCCGCCGGGCCACGGACCGGTACGCGTCCATAAACGGGGTCGTGCAGCGCATCGGCAGGCCGTCGCAGTCGCGTGCCGCGACGAACTCGCGGTCCGCCTCCGTCTTTTCCCCCGCCGCGAGCAGGAGCCGGCCGAGCCGGTAGTGGGCCTCGGCGAACGTCGGCTGCTCGGCCAGGATCGCGCGATAGCCGGCGATCGCCTTCGAGGGATCGGACGATTCCAGGGTATGAACCTGCTGGAATCGCCGGGTCACGGCCGCGCGTCCTGCCTTCGAGGTCGTGGAGAGCAGGACGGAGCGGTCGGGCTCGTAGTCGGCGTCGTTGCCCGGCGGGATCACCAGGGCGGGGAGGCAGCCGACGCGCTCGCAGTACCCGACGATCGCCTCGAGCCGGCGCTCGAAGTCGTCGCGGAGCCGGGCCCCCTCCTCGGGCGTGCACATCGGGTGGTCGATCAGCTTCCGCGCGTTGACCGGCGGCCGCGGGGGGATGACGCTGACCTCGTGCTTCTCGAGCGTCTCGTCGATCAGGCCGCTCAAGGGCGAGAAGCGGCCGAAGACGCCCATCAGCCGCTCGCGCGACTTGAGTATGGGCAATTCATCGACATAGTACGGGACGATGTTCAGCCACGAGAACCGGGCCTGGAACTCGTTGTGGCCGGAGTAGACGATCAAGAGGTCGGGCTTGCGGGTCAGCTTCGCGAGCTTCTGGTGCATCAACTCCAGCGACGCCCCCGGCTCGGCGAGCACGTCGACGTGGGACCGCCTCGACGGGACCGCGAGGCCCAGCCGCCAGGCGACGATGGCGCCGATGGAGGTCCACTTGTCGTACATGTCGCCGTGGGCGCTCGACCCGCCGATGACGACGATCGAGACCTCGTCGCCGCCGCGATCGAAGCGGTTGGGGAGGTCGGGGGCCTTGAAGGGGAACTTCTCGGGCAAGGTCGGCATGCGGTGCGCCCAGCGTTGCCAGGTCGCCGCGGCCCCTTCGAGCGCCAGCAGGACGAAGAGAGTCGAGCAGGAGAGCGCCAGGAGCCGCGCCGACCGCCGCCGCGGCCGGCGCCGCTTCCGGGCGCGGAGGACCAGGGCCAGGCCGGCGACCGTGCCGATGATCGCCGCGGCCAGGAGCGCGACGTGGCCGAAGAGCAGGACGATCAGGAGCCGGATCTTGATCCGCCGTTCCAGCGGCTCGGGGACCACGGCGCGGAGCCAGGGGGGGACGAGCAGGATCGCGAAGTACACCAGCACGATCGCCAACGCCACGACGACCAGGCGGGCGGTCCGCGACTTCAGGGCCGGCACGGCCATCGCACCCTCCTCGGGGCGGCTCGGCGACGTTGGAGGACGACGCGCGGGGAGCCCCGATCGTACCACGAGGGGCCGGCTCAGGGCACGCCCGACCCCATCGCCGCGAGCGTCCGCCGCAAGCCCTCCTCGAAGCCGACCACCGGCTCATAACCGAGCGTCGCTCGGATGCGGTCGAGGCAGGCCTGCGAGTCGCGGACGTCGCCGTCGCGGGCGGGCCGGAAGTCGGGTTCCAGCGCCGTGCCGAGCGCCGCGTTGATCGCGGCGATCAGGTCGAGCAGACGGATCCGACTCCCCGTGCCGACGTTGAGCACCGCGCCCCCGAGCGGCCTCTCCGCCCGCATCGCGAGCAGGTTGGCGGCGACGACGTTGTCGACGAACGTGAAGTCGCGCGTCTGGAGGCCGTCGCCGAAGACGACCGGCCGCCTCCCCTCGGCCATCGCGCGGGCGAACAGCGAGATGACGCCGCTGTACGGGCTCGACGGGTCCTGCCGCGGGCCGAAGACGTTGAAGTATCGCAGGCTCACGCCGTCGAGGCCCATCGTCTTCGCATACACACTCACATAATGTTCACCTGCCAGTTTGCCCGCCGCGTAGGGGCTCAGCGGCCTCGGCAACATCCCCTCGTGCTTCGGCAACTCGTCGGTGTCGCCATACGCGCTGCTCGACGCCGCGAAGACGACCCGGCGCCCGCCCGCCCGTCGCGCGGCCTCGAGGACATTCAGCGTCGCCGACGGCCCGCTCCGGTGCGACTCGATCGGCTCCTTCACCGACCTCGGCACGCTCGGGATCGCCGCCTGGTGGAAGACGACCTCCGCCCCCTCCACCCCCCTCCGCGCCACCTCGAACTCGGCCAGGTCCCCCTCGACCCACTCGAATGGACTTCCCAGGTGCGCCAGGTTCTCCCTCGTCCCCGTCGCCAGGCTGTCCACCACCCGGACGCGGTGGCCCGCCCTCAGCAAGGCCTCGACCAGGTGCGAGCCGATGAAGCCGGCGCCGCCGGTGACGACCGCCAACGACGTCCCGGGCATGTCCTCAATCCTCGAAGTTCATCGATGCGAATCGGGGAAGTCACACAAGGACTCCACGTAATCCCGGCTGCCGTCGTTGGCCCAGCCGTCGAGCTGGGCGGGGTCCTTGAGCTGCTGGCCGCGGCGGCGGGGGACGGCGAGGAAGGCGCAGGGGAGGTCGGGGAGGCTCGTCAAGTCGCCCCAGAGCTTCTCGAACTGGGCGACGGGGAAGACGTCCTCCTGGGCGTGGCCCCAGCGGCGCTTGACGTCCTTGATGGTGACATAGGTCGGCACGCGGGCGGCCAGGGAGCGGACGGCGGCGGCGACCTTGGAGGGGTCGGTCTTGAGGTCGGCGCGGGTCAGGCCGAAGGCGCGCAGGAGGCCGTCGACCTCGACCCAGGTGGTCAGGGTGTTGTAGTAGCGGAGGCGGAACTCGGTGTCCTCGCGGGGCTGGGCCAGCCCTTCGAGCAGGCGGGGGCGGCCGTGGACGCGGGCGAGGCCGCCGCCGCGGTCGTCGACGCGGCGGGCGATGACCTCGAAGCTCAACGTCGCGCCGCGGTCGATCGCCAGGCCGAGCACGCCGGGGTCGAGGTCGGCGCCGAGGGTGTCGATGTTGTGCACGAGCAGCCAGCGGAGCCGGGGGAAGTCGTCGAGCAGGCGGGCGAGCACGCCGTTCCGGAACAGGTTGGGGACCTCGTAGAAGTGCCCCGGCGGGTTGAACCGCTGGATCGGCACGTTGTCGGTGTAATCCCGCCCCTCCCCCTGCGACCGCGCCCAGTCGAGGATGGCGCGGCGGCCGGCCTCGCGGACCTTCTGCTTGTTCTCGTCGAGCGTCTCGTGCGCCTGCTCCTCCCAGAGGAACGTCAGGTCGCGGACCATCGGGATGAGCCTCTGGCCGATCGACTGGCCGCGCGACAGCACGACCGGGCCGTCGTGGCCGTAGTTGCCCGTGCGTCCCAGGTGGCGGCCGATGGCGGCGTGGGTCAGGTAGCTCGTCGTGACGACGTGCGGGATCGCGACCCCGGCCGCGCGCATGGCGCGGCGGGTCTTGGCCAGGTGGAGCTCGAGGAAGCTGCGGTGCTTGCCGGCGAGCATGACGAACGGGTTGACCGCCTTGACCACCCCGGCGCCGGTCGTCCAGCGGCTGCCGACGCCCGCCGCGAGCGAGACGACGGCGACCTCGCCCGACGCGATCGCCGCCATGCCGCGCCCGACGGCGCGGGGGTCGATCGGGCCGGAGGCGGGGACGAGGTCGGAGTCGTCGACGTCGCGGATGTCGGTGTCGACGGGCAGGCGGTTGCGGGCCAGGCCGATCCGGCCGCGCTGGAGGTCCTCGCGGAGCTGGGCGTGCTGGACCGGGTCGAAGCCGTTGTCGCGGCGGATCGCCTCGGCGGCCTCGTCCCAGCCGGCGGCCGTCGGGTCGGCGGCGGCGCGGGTGACGGGGAACAGGTTGTTGATCATCGTCCGGAAGACGCGGAGCAGCTCGCCGGTCTCGGGGCAATGGTTGGCGAAGTGGTCCACGTCGGCCTTGCGCAACGGGTCGAGCCCCTCGGGCCCGGCGGCGATCATCCGCGGGACCTGCAACGTGTAATAGCGCGACGGCATGCTCGCGTCGGCACCCGTCTTCAACTCCGCGAACGTGCCGCGCGGGTTGATCCGGAAGTCGTAGACCACCGGCTCCATCGCGAACGGCAACGCGTCGTCGAGCTGCCCCTTGACGCGCCGGAGGATCTCCAGCGCCTCGCCGAGGAACGCCTCGCGGCGGTGCGGGGCGACGAAGAAGCCCATGCCGCCTCCCGACATCCCGCCGAGCATCAGGAAGCCCCAGAAATCCTCGCCCAGCGCCGCCTTCGCCTCGGCGATGATCGCCTCGGTGAAGCGGTTGCTGACCCACGGGACGATCCGCTTCAGCGGCCCCTCCCAGTTCGCCGTCGTCAGCCGGCCGATCGCGCGGACGTCGGCCGTCCGGACCGCCGCGACGATCCCCTCGAAGATCTTCAGCGCCTCCCCCCTGCCCCGCCACTCCGCGGCGCTCCGGAGGAGGTACTTCTCCGTCACCATGTTCAGGATCGGCCCGACGTTCTGCGCCATCCCGCCGTGGACCAGCACCAGGCTCCTCGCCAGGGCCTCGTCGAATTGTGGAACGCGGAATTCGGATTGCGGAATTGAAGATTCATTCTTGTCTTCAATTCCG
>DASZMJ010000569.1:0-44131 GCA_035551935.1 Isosphaeraceae bacterium | reverse complement strand
TCAGGCACGCTCCGCGTGCCGTCCGCGACACCATCCCAGCATCGTCGGGCTGGCGGACGGCACGCGGAGCGTGCCTGCGACGGGGGAGGGCCGGGCTCAGGTCACTTGCCGGCCTTGGCCAGCGCGCCCTTTGGGTCCTTGTCGAACTTCTCCTTGCAGCCCTTGCAGCAGAGGAAGCCGACCTTGCCGTCGGCGGTGACCTTGAACGGCATGCCCATGTCGCCGCCGAGCGGCTCGCCGCTGATCAGGCAGACCTTCTGCGCCAGGGCGATCTCGCGGTCCTTGGGGTCGGGCAGCTTGTTGATCTCGGCGACCTGCTCGGGCGTGAGCGTGACATTGGCCGCGGTCTTGTCCTTGTCCTCGGCCTTCTCGTCCTTCTTGGAGTCGCCCTCGGCCTTGGGCTTGTCGAGCTCGCCCTTGGCCTTCTCGTCGGCCTTCTCCTGGTCGGCTCCGCTGGACTTCTTGTCGTCGCCCTGCTTGTATGCGGCCTTGTTGGCCTCCTGCTCGGCCTCGGCCTTGGCGGCCTTGTCCTTCGGGGCGCCGTCGCCGTAGCCGCCGGCGGTGCCGCCGGGGGCGGAGACGGAGCTGCCGCCGTTGGCCTTCTCGGGGGGCTTGCCGTTCTGCGGGAAGTCCTTGTAGTTGGCGTCCTCGCCCGAATGGCACCCGACCAGCGCGACACCGATCAGCGCCGACCACCAGAGCTTGCGATTCATCCTGGAGGGCTCCTTGCTGCATGTCTCGACCCGCGGCCGCGCGACGGTCGCCCGAGGACTCCGGCCGGTCGCCGACATTGTAAAGAGTCGGCGACCGAACCGCCAAGGGCCCATCGGCTTCGGCCGGGGGCGACCGTGTCGGCTCGGGATCAGGCCAGGCCGTCGTCCTCGGCGCCGGGCAGCTCGACGGGGATGCCTTTGTAGATGCGCCGGTTGTCGAGCGCATAGACGCGATCGGTGAAGGCGTCCTCGGTCGTCGACCGGAGCCGCTCGGTGGCCAGGACGTTGATCTTGGCGTCGAGGTCGTCGATGAACGACAGGATCAACGCCTCGAGCGTCTGCGGCACGACCGGCGCCCCGAACTCGCGCTTGCCGTGGTGGGCCAGGATCGCGTGCTCCAGCAGCAGGAGCGTCTCCTCCGGGAAGCCCTCGATCCGCCCCGCCGCCTCGCGCACGAGGTCGCGGCCCATCAGGACGTGGCCGATGAGGCTCCCTTCCTTCGTGTACTTCGCCTCGACCGGGTGGTACTCCAGCTCGCGGAGCTTGCCGATGTCGTGGAGGATCGTGGCGGCGACGACGACGTCCTTGTCCAGCGGCGGGTTGAGCTGGTCGTAATACCGCTCGTAGTGCTCGGCGACGAACCCGGCGATCCGCGTCATGCTCCAGACGTGCTCGAGCAGGCCGACGGAGTAGCTGTGGTGGAAGTTCTGCGCCGCCGGCATCTTGCGGAACAGCTCGTCGTGCTCGGCGAGGATGTCGCGGACCAGCCGCTTGACGTGGGGCGCGCGGATGTACTTGTCGACGAGCTGGTCGAGCCGCTCGCGGAGCACGGCGGCCGAGTATCGCGAGCTCTCGACAAGGTCCTGGAAGTCGTAGCCGTCGGCCTCGTCCGCGGCGGTCGCCGCGCGGATCTCGATGATCTCGTCGATCTGGAGGCCGTACCGCCCGCTGTCCTTCGTCCGCACGTGGAGCCGATACGCGATCCCGACCGGCCACTGGGCGGCCTGGTTGAGGAAGCGGTTGTTCGCCCAGATCGGCGCCTCGAGGGTCGCGCGCTTGTCGCGGAAGTAACACTTGAAGAACGGCTCGTTCTTCTTGGTCATCCCCCGGTCCTTCTTGACCAGGGCCGCGAAGCAGACCCCCTCGCTGCCGTCCCGCAGGTCCGAGAGGCGGACCACCGCCGTGTCCGTGCCGGCCATCGTCACGCGCCCCTTTCGACAACGGTGCCGACGCTCCCTCGCCCCGCGCGCGAATCCTCTCCATCTTACATCGTCGCGGCACCCTCTGCCGCTTCACTGTCCATCTCGGTTCCTATCGATCCGAAGCGCATGCGAGGGTCTTCCAAAATCCCCCAGGCGCCTCGGGTCCCGAAGCGACCGTCACCGACCCGGCCCGATTCGCTCCTACGGTTCAAAACCATAGCATGTCCGTCTGTTCCGTACAAATCTGTCATTTCGTACAGGTCAAGGCGCGTCGAGCGGAGTCGAAGCGGCGGGCTGGTCGCGGGTCAGGCAGTGGAGGGTGCCGAGGCCCCAGACGAGGTCGGTGGCGTGGATGCCGACGACTTTGCGGGTCGGGAAGAGTTGCGCGAGGATGCCGAGGGCGTCGCGGTCGGCGGGGTCGTTGAAGGTGGGGACGAGAATGAGGCCGTTGGCGATGAAGAAGTTGGCGTAGCTGGCCGGCAGGCGCTGGCCGTCGAAGATGACAGGGTCGGGGAATGGGAGCGGGACGACGCGGAACGGGTGGCCGTCCTGGTCGCGGGCCGATCGGAGGCGGTCCCAGTTCTCCTGGGTCGCGGCATAGTTCGGGTCGGCGGGGTCGTCCTCGACGGCCAGGACGATCGTCTGCGGGTCGACGAACCGCGCCAGGTCGTCGATGTGGCCGTGGGTGTCGTCGCCCGTGATGCCGCGGTTGAGCCAGACCACATGTCGGATTCCGAGGTATTTCTCAAAGATGTCTTCGATGCCCGCCCTGTCGAGGCCCGGGTTGCGCGCCTGGACGTCGCTGAGGAGGCATTCCTCCGTCGTGAGCAGCGTCCCCTTCCCGTTGACGTCGATCGCGCCTCCTTCGAGCACGACCCGGGCTTCCCGATCGTGGATCGTCGCCCTCGGCTTGATGCGGGGCAGGTCGAGGATCTGGGCCAATCGGCGCGGGACGCGGTCGTCGCGGCGGTGGTTCTCGTACTTCGCCCAGGCGTTGAATTTCCAGTCGAGCAGTCGGCATCCCCCCCGGTCATCGACGACGAACATCGGCGCCGAGTCGCGGAGCCAGCATCGGTCCGTCGCCGCCCGATGGAAGACGACGCGTTCCAGGTCCGCGCCCCCGCACTCCAATCGCTCCCGGGCCTTCTCCTCTGCGTCCTTCCCCTTGACGAGGATCCGGACCGACTCGACCTTGCTCAGAATCCGGACGATCTCCACGTATGCCCACGCGATCGGCCCGAACTTCCCCGGCCAGTCGCCCCGGTTGTGCGGCCACGCGATCCACGTCGCCTCGTGCGGCTCCCACTCGGCGGGCAGTCGGAAGGCAGGTGCGGCGGTTGCCTCGCTGTCATGGAGAGACATTCGTCGATTGCCTCGATGGTCGTGGTCGTGTTAGGTTGACCGACGGCGTTCGGAAGACCCCCGGAACGAAAGGACTCCCACGATGCCAGGCCTCCGCCACCTCGCGGCCCTCGCGCTCATCACGCTGCCCGTTCAAGCCTTCGCCCAGGGCAGGCCGACCGTGCGAATCAAGACGGTCCGGGGCAGCGAGATCACCGGGACGATCGCCCAGGACTCGATCCGGATCGATGGCGACCTCGGTCCGATCGAGGTCCCGCTGGGCAAGGTCAAATCCATCGAGGTCGAGCGGTTCTCCGCGGTGACAGAGACCCCGGACCGAGGACTCACTCCGAGAATGTATTCTTATCAAAAAATAACAACACGAAAAGGCGACCGGATCGTCGGGACGATCGAGAAGCCCCTCCGGATCGAGTCGGACCTCGGCACGCTGTCGATCGAAGGGGATATCATCGAGACGATCGAGATCATCTCCCCGGATCGGGCCGGATCCAGGGGCCCGTCCGCCACCCCGCAACCGGACCCCGAGGTCGAGTCCAAGCCCGCGACGGCCGCCCCGAAGGACGCGGACGGGTCGAAGGGCTCGCCCACCCCGACCGAGCGCGCCGCGCGTCCCAGCCCGATCCCCCGCTCGATCTTACGCCCCGGTACCGCCCGAGTCACGAGGCTGAAGGCCCCGGCCCCGCCCCGGCGGCCGATCCGGATGGCAAATCAAGGCGTTGTTAAGTAAACCCCTCGAATCGACAACGGGACGCAGGCGGGGGCGATTCCAGACGCTCATGTGGGCCGGCTCGGCCCGTTCTTCAGCAAGTTCTCCCCCTCGTCGCTGACGCGCGAATCGCACTGCTCCATGACGCGCTCGATGGGGGTGGTGACGCCGGAGCCCTCGGCGGGCGGGGCCTGGGAGGCGGCGCGGGCGTCGCGGCGGAGGTTGGCGAGGGCCGTCTCGTCGGGATTGGGGGCCGGGCCGTTGGAAGGGGGAGGCGAGGCGAGCCGCTGGAGGGCGACCTTGACCTTGAGCTTCAGGTCGCTGAGCAGCCGCAACGAGTCCACGCCCCGCGTCGGCGCCCAGAAGTAGGCCCGGAGTCGGACGCCGCCCGGCTCGATCGCCTCGACCAGCGCGCGCGGCGGCGGGTCGGCGAGCACCTCGGGCTGCGATCGGAGCGCCTCGTCGATCGAGGCGATCGCGTCGGCGACCGAGGACTCCAGCGGCACGACCACGTCGAAGCTGCTCCGCGAGCTCGGCGAGGCCGACGAGTTGACGAGCGTCTCCTTGAAGATCACCGAGTTCGGGATACGCACGTGATTGCCGTCGAGCGTCACGAGGACCGTCGCCCGCGTGTTCAACGACTGGATCACCCCCGAATTGCCCGCGACCGTCACGTAATCCCCCACCTGGAACGGCCGACGCACGCCGAGCAGGACCGACGCGATGAAGTTCTCGGTGATGTCGCGGAAGGCGAAGCCGACCGCCAGGCCGACCACCCCCGCGAACCCGAGGATCGACAGCACCGCCCGCGAGAGCTTCAACGCCGAGAGCGCCAGCAGGACCCCGCCGATAAGCAGAAACGAGCTGAGGATCGACCCGGCGACCGACCGCAAGAGCGGGTTGCGCACGAACGGCGAAAGGATCGTCTCGGCGTGCGCGTTGAACAACCGCGCCGCGACCGCGGAGAACGCCACGATGGTGATCGCCACGAGGATCAAGAGCCAGTGCTTGGCCAGGTAGTCGCGGATCATGTCGATCTCGCGGCGCGCGAACTGGCCGGCGGTCATCACCTCGTCGTCAGTCTTGGTGTGGTTCATCACCACGCGGACCCCCTCGACGCGGTCGACGACGTCGGTGATCTCGTCGCGCGTGTCGTCGTCGTCGACCCGCCCCCGGAGCCGGACCACCCCGTCCTTGACCGCGACGCTGATCGACCGGACCCCCGGGTACTCGGGCAGGAATCGGTTCAGGAAGTCGCGCAGCTCGTCGTCGTCGATCCGCTCGCGGACCTTGATCGGCCCCTTCGCGGTCACCACCCCCTTCTCCTTCGGCTTCGACGCGCCCGCCGCCGCCCCACCGGGCGCCGGCAGGCCGGGGAGCTGCGCCCGGGCGACCCGGGCCGTCATCACCATCAAAACGATCAGGGCGACGCCGATCGTCGCCCCGTGCCAGGTCGGCCGTGTCCATGCCATGGTTCTTTCCTCCGCGTCGTTTTCGAGGGGGAGACTGTCGTCGCAAATCACGGGCCGGCTCGCCGGGCCTTCCCGGGGCCGGTAGAATGTCGCCGACATGAACGAGCAGGACTCCGTCGCCGACCCGTACGCGGCCCTGAGGCACCGGGATTTCCGCTGGTTCCTCGGGGCGAGCATGATCGCCACCATCAGCGGCGAGCTCCAGGCCGTGGCCGTCGGCTGGGAGCTCTACGACCGCACCGGCTCGGCGCTGGACCTCGGCCTCGTCGGGCTGGCGCAGGTCCTACCGGTCCTGGTGCTGGCCTTGCCGGCGGGGCAGGTCTCGGACCGTTATCCGAGAAAACATGTGTTCATGATGACCCTGCTGGCGCAGGTCGTCGCGTCGCTGGGGCTGGCGGCGGTCTCGGCGGCGAGGGGCCCGGTCTGGCTGGTGTATGCGTGCCTGGTGCTGGTCGGGTCGGCGACGGCCTTCAGCCTGCCGGCGCGGTGGGCGATCCTGCCGCAGCTCGTGCCGCGGGCCGACTTCGCCAACGCCGTGGCCTGGCGGAGCAGCGGCTGGCAGGTCGCGGCCGTCGCCGGGCCGGCGCTGGGAGGGATGGCGCTGGGGGCCTTCGGCGGGGCGGCGCGGGTGTATCTGCTGGATGCCCTCGGCTCGTTGCTCGCCTTCGGCTGCGTGGCGACGGTGCGAGGCGGGACGCGGGCGGAGTCGACCGGGCCGGTGACGCTCGACACTTTGCTGGCGGGCGTGCGGTTCGTCCGCCGGACGGAATTGATCCTGGCGACGATCACCCTCGACATGTTCGCCGTGTTGCTCGGCGGCGCGACGGCGCTCTTGCCGGTCTTCGCCAAGGAGATCCTCCGCGTCGGCCCCGGCGGGCTCGGCTGGCTCCGCGCGGCGCCGGCGATCGGGGCGGCGTGCATGGCGTTGACGCTCGCCCACCGGCCGCCGTTCCGGCGGGCGGGGCGGGCGCTGGTCGTCGCGGTCATCGGCTTCGGCCTGGCCACGATCGTCTTCGGCCTCTCGCGGAACGTCGGGCTCTCGTTCGTCATGCTCTTCCTGACCGGCGCCCTCGACAACATCAGCGTGGTCGTGCGCTCGACACTCGTTCAAGTCCTCACCCCCGACGCGATGCGCGGCCGCGTCTCGGCGGTCAACAGCATCTTCATCAGCATGTCGAACGAGTTGGGCGGGTTCGAGTCGGGCGTGGCGGCGCGGTTCCTCGGGGCGGTGCCCGCGGTGGTCCTCGGGGGCGTCGGGACGATCGTCGTGGTGCTGGCTGTCGTGGCGATCTGGCCGAGCGTCTGGCGGCTCGGTGCGCTTGCCCCACCGGGCACGACCCCCGAGCACGAGGCCGAGCCGCCCCTCTGGGCCGCTCCCACGCGCGAGCTGGAGGTCGAGGGGAGGCCCTGAGCGGCGCGGTTCTGCTAGAATGCGCGGGAATCCTCCCCCTCGGAGAGGAAGGACGAAGCGTTGGATTCGTGAGGGTCCGAACGTCGTGTCGGAGCGGGTGGCGATCCTCGGCGCGGGGGGGATGGGGACGGCGCTGGCCTTGCTCTTCGCGGGTCGGGGCCGGTCGCCGGTGCTCTGGGCGCGCGACCCGGCGCGGGCGGCGGCCCTGCGCGAGACGCGGGAGAACGCGCGGCACCTGCCGGGCGTCCGACTGCCGAAGGACGTCTCCGTCGCCGACTCGGTCGCCGAGGCGACCGCGGGCGCAAACCTGATCGTCGCGGCGATCCCGTCGGCGTACCTGAGGGCGACGCTCCGGGAGCACGCGGCCGGGGTGCCGGCGGGCGTGCCGGTGGTCAGCGTGGTCAAGGGGATCGAGAACGAGACCTTCGCGCGGCCGAGCCGGATCATCGTCGAGGAGCTGGGGCCGCGGCCCGTCGCGATCCTGAGCGGGCCGAGCCACGCCGAGGAGGTCGCGCGGGGCCTGCCGGCGTCGGTCGTCGTCGCGGGCGAGGATGCGGGGCTCTGCGAGCGGGTCCAGGGGGCCCTCGGCGGCGAGACGTTCCGCGTCTACACGAGCGACGATGCCCTGGGAGTCGAGCTCGCGGGCGCCTTGAAAAACATCCTGGGGATCGCGGCGGGGATTTGCGACGGCCTCGGCTTCGGCGATAATGCCAAGGCGGCGCTCCTGACGCGCGGCCTGGTCGAGATGGCGCGGTTCGCCGCGACACAGGGGGGCCGGCCCGAGACCTTCCGCGGCCTGGCGGGCGTCGGCGACGTGATCACGACCTGCTTCAGCCGGTTCGGCCGCAACCGCGCCGTCGGCGAGCAGGTCGGCCGCGGTGTCCCCCTGGCCGAGGTGCTCGCCGGTATGCGCGACGTCGCCGAGGGGGTGCCGACGACCCGGAGCGTCGTGGCATTGGCGCGGAGTTGCGGCGTCGAGATGCCGATCACCCGCGAGGTGCACGGCGTCCTCTTCGAGGGGAAGGACCCCCGCGCCGCCGCGCTCGACCTGATGCTCCGCGACCCCAAGGACGAGGCCCGCGACCTTTGCTGAACCCCGACGAACCACCCCCCGGCCTCCCCGCGACGTGCGCCGTCGCCCTCAAGGAATGGGCCGGCGTCTGCGACGCCCTCGCCACGGGCCGCCAGATCCTCCTGCTCCGCAAGGGAGGAATCGCTGAGGGCCCCGGCGGCTTCGAGCCCGAGCACGACGCCTGCTGGCTCCTGCCCACCTCCACCCACGAGGCCGAGCAGGGCCTGCGCGTCGCCTCGCCCCGCATCGAGACGCCCCGGGGCGAGGTCGGCTTGCATGTCCTCCTGATCATCGAAAATATTCATTATATTGAGAATATTAGAGTACTAGAACAATTGGAGCCGTTCCACGTCTGGACGGCGGCGACGGTCCGCAAGCGGTTCGAGTACCGCCGGCAGGGCCTCTGGGTGATCGGGGTCCGCGCCTATCGCCGTGCCGGGCCGCATCGCGTCCGGCTCGACGACGGGCAAGCCGGCTGCCGGAGCTGGGTCGCGCTCGACGAGCCGCTGTCGACGTCCGGCCTGGAGCCGGTGCTCGCCGACGACGAGGCGGCCGACCGCCGACGACGATGGACGACGGCCCTCGGGGCCGCCATGCGGCGCGTGACGACCCCGGGAGTGGGATCGAAGGAAGGCCGCGATGGGTGACCTGGAGTGGTCGGAGCTCGCGACGAAGAAACCGGGCACGGCGCCGGCGCCCGCGCCAGAGCGAGAGCGCGACGAGGCGGACGACTTCGGCCGGGCGCCGGCGACCTGGGTGATCGGGATCGCCTGGGTCCTGGTCCTGGTCGCGATGAGCGTGCGGCAGGGGAGGATGCCGATCCACTACAACCCGATCCGGGTGACGATCGACAAGGATACGAGCCACGAGTTCGGCGACCTGACCGGCCTCGACCTCCTGGGCGGCCAGTGGTGGCGCACGGTGACAGCTTCGTTTGTGCATTACAACATCTGGCACCTCGGGCTGAACTTGCTGGCCCTACTGTCGCTGGGCTGGATCGTCGAGAACTGGTACGGCACCGGCGCGTTCCTGGCGATCTACGCGGCGATCGCCGGCCTGAGCAACGCGCTGGCGGTCGTCGCGCGGCTGGCGATGCACTACCCGCAGGACGTCCACAGCGGCGGCGGCTCGGTCGTCCTGTTCGGCTTGGTGACGCTCGTGGCCGTCGGCGGCTGGCGGTCGCGGACGCGGTTCGGCGACTTCATCCGGTCGCGGATGGTCTTCTGCCTCGTCGTCAACGCGGCCATCTGCTACCTGCTGCGGCACTCGCTCGACAACTTCGCGCATGCCACCGGCGCCCTCGTCGGCGCCGTGATCGGCCTGGCGCATCCCTGGCTCCGCCGCCTGCCGGGGACGGTCGCCGGCAAGGTCGCCGGCCTGGCCGGGGTCGCGACCCTGGCCGTCTGCGCCGCGGACCTCGTCCGCGCGGATCGCATCGTGTGGGCCGAGCGGGCGCGGATCGAACGAGAACAAGGCGCCTGGTGGGGCTCGATCCGGGCGATCGAGGACAAGGCCCAGGAACGACTGTCGCGGTTGAAGCGGCAGGAGGAGGCCGTGCGGGCCCTGAGCCGGCTGACGACGATCCTCGTGCCTATGGCCGAGGGGCCCCAGATCGAGCCGGCCGTGCCGCCGCGCGACGTCCGGCCGGCCGCCGCGACGACCCTGGCGACCCTGGCCACCGACCCCGTCTGGCTTGACCGCGGGCCGACCGCCGCGGTCTTCGCCCGGCTGCGCGATCTGGTGGCACATTGCGGCCCGCGCGGCCTGAGCCCGCCCCAGGTCGTCGAGTTCGCGGCCCTCCAGGCCGGGCTCGGGCGTCACCTCGCCGAGTTGATCGGCGAGTCTGTCACCGAGATCGACCGGCTGCGGGCCGACCAACGTCGCATCTTCGAACATCCCCCCCCCGGGATTCGGGTCGTGCCAGGTCGGCCGCCGGGTCGATGAGGGCATGATGGAAGGGGGCGGCGTGGGCCCGGGCCGACGTCGCGGCCGGTGGCGAGAAGCTGGGGAAGATGTTAGAGTCATAGGAGTCGCCACGTCGCCCGGCCACATCCTGGGTCCGAGGTGAGTCGTCCCCTTGTTTCGCCCCTCCCGATCGGCCCCGCAGCGCGCAGCCACGACGCTCGTCGCCGCCCTGCTCCTGGCCGGGCCGGCGAGGGGCGGGGCGGACGACGCGCCCGCGAAGAAGCCGGCCGGCGACGGGCCGACGGCGATCGTGGTCGGCACCCCGGACGACCTGGCGGCGCTCTGGAGACGGCTGTCGGAGGCGGACTGGGTCCTGCTCAAGGGCCCGGAGTATCGCCGGCTGCTGGAGCGGCTCGCGCCGGCGCCGGCGGCCCGGCCGGCCGGACCGGGTGTCACGGCGGTCGAGGTCCGGGGCGAGGTCCACGACGACCGCGCCTTCCTGACCGTCGCCCTGGGCATCGACCTCGACCGCGACGACCCGGCCTGGGTGCCGATCCGGCTCGACGGCCAGCCCTTGACCCGCGCCCGCGAGGGACCGGCCGAGCTGCCGGTCAAGCACGGCGAGTCGGGGGCCTGGGAGGTCGAGCTCCGGGGCCGGGGTCGGCATGCGGTCGAGGTCACGCTCCCGGTGCCGGTCCGGCTCGGGCCCGACGGCCACCAGCTCGACCTGGCGATCCCCGAGGCCGCCTCGACCCGCCTCGACCTGACGGTCGGGCCGGGCGTCGTCGAGGCCGTCGTTGGCGCCCGGGGTCGGGTCGAGGTCGAGCCCGTCGAGGGGGGCCATCGCACACGGCTTTCGGCCCACCTGCCGCCCCGCTCGGCGCTGGACGTCTCCTGGAAGCTCGAGGACGACCCCGGCCGCAACCTGCCGCCGCTGCTGACCGCCCAGGGGGAGATCGCCCTGGAGATCGATCGCGCCGGCTGCGCCCTGACGGCCTCGTGGCTGCTCCGGGCCGAGCGCGGGACGACCCGGTCGCTGCGGCTGACCCTCGACCCGGCCGAGGAGCTGCTGGAGCTGCGGCTCGACGACCGCCCCTTGACCGTCGAGGACCGCCGTGCGCCGGGAACGGCGACGGTGACGGTCCCGTTGGACGACCCGATCCGGCCCGGGGCCGATCGGCGGCTGGTGGTCAAGGCCCGCCGGCCTCTCCCCACGGCCCCGCCGGCGCGCTGGGCGTTCCGCGGCCTGCCGCTGGCCCCGGCCGTCGAGCAGCGCGGGTTGATCGCCGTGGGGCAAGGGGAGGGACTCTGGGTCGGCGGCGTCGCCGGCCGCGGCCTCCGCCAGATCGACCCCCGCGGCGAACTGCCCGACCACCTCCGGGGGCCGGCGACGGTCCTGGGCTACCAGTTCCTCGACCAGCCCTTCGAGCTGGCCCTCCGGGTCGACCCGGCGCCGCCGCGGGTGCGGGTCGGGCAGCAGACGGCGGTCACGATCGCGGCGGGCCAGGCCCGCGTCGAGTCGTGGCTGGAGTATCAGATAACTCGCGGCCGCGCCTTCGAGGCCCGGGTCGAGCTGCCGGCGGGACTGGTGCTCGACGCGGTCGGGCCCGAGGAGGTCATCGAGTCGTTCCAGCGGCTGGCCGGCGGCGACGGCCCCCGGGTGCTGGCCGTCCGGCTGCGGGCCGGCACCCGCGAGGCCGGGGGCTTTCGCCTCCACCTGACCGGCCATCAGCCGCTCGACCCCTCCGGGCGGGTCGGCCTGTTCCGGGCCAGCGACGCGGTGTCGACCGGCGGCAAGGTCGCCGTGCTGGCGGCGCGCGACCTGGTCGTCGAGCCCGCCGACGACGCCCGGGCCGCCGGCTTCGCGCCGATCCCGCCGCGGAGCCCCGCCGACTGGCCGTTCCCGGCCGATCGCTCGGCCTCGGCCCCGGTCCCCGCCTGCTGGCTCCGCCACGACGACGACCCCGCGGCCCTCCCCTTGCGGGTCGTCGTCCAGCCTCGGGCGGTCCACCACGAGACGAGCCTCACGGCGGTCGTCGGCCGCCAGGGGCTCGACGCGCGGCAGGAGACGACCTGCCACGTCCGCCACGGCACCTTGACCCGCCTCGATGTGGCCGTCCCCCCGGCGATCGAGGGGCGCTGGGCGCTCGACGGCCTGGAGGTCGTGGGCAAGTCGCGCCTGGCCGACGGCCCCGACGGCGCCCCACGTTACCGCCTCACGCTTGGCCGCGAGGTCGTCGACCAGGCTCGCCTCCGGTTCCGCTACCACCTGCCGATCGACCCGCCGCTCGGGCCGACCCGGTCGGGGCGGGTCGAGCTGCCGGCGATCCGGGTGCTCGAGGGGACGGCCTCGCCGACCCGGACCCGGGTGGCGGCCGACGCGGAGGTCGACCTGGAGCCCGACGGCCCCGGCTGGGAGCGCTTGCCGGCCGAGCCGGCCGCGGCCGACGCCCCCGCGCCGCGGCTCGAGACCGTCCGACCCGCCGACGCGAAGGCGCCGGCCGTGCTCGCCCGGGCTGCGGCGCGGGCCAAACTGCCCGCGCTGGTCGCCTCGCGGCTCTGGCTGCGGACGACCCAGGGGGCCGAGGGGGACCTGCGCGGCACGGCCTGGTATCGGGTCGAGATCCACGACGCGACCCTCGCCGTCGCCCTGCCGACCGGGGCGCGACTGATCCGGGCGCGGGTCGGCGGGGCCGTCGTCAACCGTGCCGAGCGGCTGGCCGACGGCGGCTATCGGCTCCGCTTCCCGGCCGCGTTGGCCGCCGGCCCGGTCCTGGTGGCGCTCGATTATCAGGTCCCCGGGCGGGCGACGGCCGGCGCGTGGGACCCGCCGAGGCTGCTCGAAGGGGGGGTAGTCGAGGAGACGTTGTGGGAGGTCCGGCTCCCCTGGAACCGGGCCCTCATCGGCGTGCCGGCCGGCTGGACCGACGAGAACCGCTGGGCCTGGGCCGGCTACGTCTTCAAGCGCCGGCCGTGGCAAGGGCCCGAGGCGCTGGCCGGCTGGGTCGCCGGGCCCACCGGCCGCGCGGCCCTGGCCGACGAGCCCGGCGACGACGGCTTCGGGGGCTCGCACAGCTACCTCTTCGGCCGACCCGACACCCCGGCGCCCGCCCGACCCTGGATCGCCTCGCGCGCGGTGCTGGTGGCCGTCTGCTCGGGGGCGGTGCTGGCGCTAGGCCTCGCCTGGCTGGCCTGGCGGCCCCGATTGGCCTGGATCGGGCCGTTGGCCCTGGCGATGGCCGCGACGGTCGCCGCGGCGGCGGACCTCAGCGCGACGGCGCTGGTCGTGCAGTCGTCGGCTCTGGGCGTGGCGCTGACGGCCCTCGCCGCGTTGACCCGGCACCTGGTCGATCGCCGCCGCCATCGTCATGCCTTCGGCGAGCCGAGCGGCCTCGGCGCGGCGACCGGCGCCGGCCCCGGCTCGTCGCGGCACGCCGCGCTGGTCGGCTCGGACGACTCGACCGTCCTGCGCCACCGCCCCGCCTCGACCGTCGATCGCCCCGGCCCGTCGCAGCCGGTCCCCTCCGCGACGGGCTCGGCCGACGGCCCCGGCGCCGATTGAAGAGGGGACGATCGCGATGCGACGGCCTCGACGACTCCCCTGGCTCCTCCTGGCCCTGCCGGCCCTGCTCGGCGCCGGGCCGCACGAGGTCGTCCGGCTCCGCGTGCCCGAGGCGAAGCTCGGGACGTTTTTCCCGGCGGGCACCGAGCTGCGGGGCCTTCCCCTCGCCGAGTTCGAGGCCCTCGTCCGCGACGCCCGCGCCGGTGCCGATCGCCGGCGCCGGCCCGACGGCCCCCGTCTGCTCCGCGCGCGGCATTCGGCGACGTGGAAGGACGGCCTGCTCGTCGGCCGGTCGGAACTGGTCGTCGAGGGACCGGCCGACGGCCCGGCGCCGCTCTGGCTCGACCCCTGGGGCCCCGCGCTCGACGCCGACCAGCCGGCCGAGACCCGGCTCCGTTCGGCGCCCGACGGTCGCCTCGCGCTCTGGGTCGTCGCGAAAGGGACGGTGACCCGGACCCTGCGCTGGACCCTCCGGGGCCGGGCCGACGGCCAGTCCTTCGCGCTGGCCTTGCCCCGTTGCGACGTCTCCGGCCTCGTGCTCGACCTGCCGGCCCGCTTCGTCCCCGAGGGCCCGGCCGGGGTCCGGCTCGGCCCGGCGCCGGGTTCCGAGCCCGACCACCGCGCCTGGCGGTTCGACGGCCCCGACGGGGCGATCTCCTTGCGGTTCAGGACGACCGACGACGCGAGCCGGCGGCCCGAATTGTGGGTCGGCGGCCCGACGTACCTCGATGTCGACGAGGGCTCGGCGCGGTGGCGGGCGGAGTGGACCGTCGAGCCCGGCCCCGCCGCGCCGCGCCGCCTGGAGCTGAGGCTCGACCCCGGCCTCGACCTCGTCGACGCGGCCGGCCCCGGGGTCGTCGACTTCCGGACCGAGCCGGCCGAGGGGGGCACGCGCGTCGTGCTACGGCTGGCCGACGACCTGGCGCGCCCGTCTCCGCTGACGATCCGGGCCCGCGCGCCGGTGCCGGCGGCGGGGCCGTGGTCGGTCCCCTCGGCGCGGCCGTCGGGCGCCTCGTGGATCGGGGGGACGACGCTCGTGCGACTCGGACCCGGCCTGGTGCTCGACGATTGCCGCGACCGCGACGGCCGCCGGGTCGAGCCGACGGCCGAGGACCAGGCGGCCTTGCCCGGCCCCGGCACGCTCCTGGCCTTCGAGGCCGGCGCGCCGGGGACGCCGGCCGTGCTCACGTTCCGCAGGCCCGAGGCCGACGTGGTGGCCGAGGTCCGGGGCTGGATCGGCCTCGGCGGGGAGGCGCCCCGGCTGGTCGCGCGGCTGACCTGGCGCGCCCAGCGCGGCCGGTTGCTCGCCCCGGCAGCCGACCTCCCCTCGAGCTGGGTGATCGACCGGGTCGATTGGGGCGAGGTCGGCGGCACACCCCCCTCCTGGCGGGTCGAGCCGAGGCCGGACGGGATCCAGCGCCTCAGCGTCCAGCCTCCGCCGCGCGTCGAGGTGGGCCGCCCCTTGACGGTGACGGTCGCCGCGACGGCCGTCGCCGCGCCCGGGTCGCTGCGGCTGCCCAGGATTCGGCTGGTCGGTGCCCAGCCGAGCGACGAGCTCTGGTCGGCCCTGGCCGACTCGGGGACGACCGTTCGGCCGGTCCTGGCGCGGGGCCTGGCCTGGATCGACCCCGCGCTCGTCGGCCCGGCCCCCGCGGGCCTGGTCGGATCGTCGGCCCTGGCCTGGCGCTGGAACGAGCCCGACGGCGAGGCCCGCGTCGAGGTAGGCCGCGGCGGCGACGGGCCGGTCGCCGCGGTGCGGCAGGTCGTGGCCATCGGCGCGGGCCGGCTGGCCATCGACGCGCGGATCGTCCTGGAGCCGACCGACGACTCCCTGCGCTGGCTGCCGGTCGTCTCGAGCCTGCCCCTGGAGCCCGCCCCCGAGTGGCGCGCCTCCGACGACGGCGCCGGCCCGCCGTTGCCCGTCCGGTCGATCGACCCGGGACGTCGGGCCGTGCTGGGCCTGCCGGCCTCGGGCATGGCCTGGGAGGTCGAGCTGCCGCGTCGGGCGCGCGCGACCGCGCCGGTGGCGCTCCGGGCGCGCTGGAGCCGTCCCTGGTCGGGCTCGGGGCAGGTCCCCCTGATCGCCCTCCCCGAGCGCAGCCACGCGTCCGGCATCGTGCTCCTGACCGCGGCGCCCGGCCTGACGATCGAGGCGAAGGCGACGTCGCTCCGCGTGCTCGACCCGGCTCTAGCCCGTCGCGCCATCGTCGAGGAGTCGGCCGGCACCGACCCTCCCTTCGCGCCCCCGGCGGCGACGCGGCCCGGCCCGGCCTTCGGGTTCGAGGGACCCGGCGGCGCGCTCTCGGTCCGGGCCGAGGCCCTCCGCGACTCCGCGGCCGGCGGGGTGATCCGCGAGGCGATCCTCACGACCCGCGCCCCGGTCGCCGGCGCCGGCCCGACCCGACAGCAACTCGCCCTGCGGCTCGAGCCGGCCGGGGCCCCGGAGCTGGCCGTGACCCTGCCCGACGGCGCGAACATCGACCGAGTCCAGGTCGACGGCCGCGAGGTCACGCCCACCCGCAAGGACCGCGACGGCGCGCTCGGCATCCCCTTGCCCGCCGCCTCCTGCACCGTCCGGCTCGACTATGAGCAGGAAACGCCGCCCGGCCGGCCCTCGCGGCCGGGCCCGCCGACCTTCTCGATGCCGTGCCTGGCCCTGTCCTGGGAGGTCCTCGCCCCTCGGGGTGCGACGCTCGCCGACCCGGGCCCGCCCCTGGTCGCGGCCGACCCCGCCCCCGTTACCTCCTGGACGACCCGCCTGCTCGGCGACTGGCCGAGGCCGCGGTTCGCCCCGCGCGACCGCTCGGCGGCCCTGGCGATGCTCGCCGAGCTCGACGCCCGCGCCGCCGAAGGACCCGGCGCCCCGGCGACCCTGGCCGACCTCCTGACCCGCTGGGACGCCGGCCGCTGGCCGATCGTCGTCGACCGCGCGGCGTTGATGGCCGTCGGAGTGGGGCCCGGCGCGCGCGTCGAGGCGGTCGCGGCCGATCCGTCGGGGGAGGGCCCGGCGCGGGCCTCATTGGCCCCGCTGGGCCTGACGATCGCCCCCGCGGGGGGGGCCTTCCTCGTCACGAGCCGGGCCGAGCTCCCCGCCGCCGACGCCGCCGAGGCCCGCTCCGGCGCCTTCCGATTGGCGATCGGCCGGGGCAGCGACGAGGCCGACCGCTACCAGTCCGTCCCCCGCTGGCGCGGCGAGCCGACCCCCGCGTCCCCGCCGGTCGGTGCCCCGCCCTGGGGCGCGGGCTGGGACGTCCGCCGGTTCGTCGCGCCGGGCTGGACCACCCCGGGCCCGGCCCCGACGATCCGGGACCCGGCGAGCCTCGCCGCGCGGGGATGGGGGATGACCCTGGCGGCGCTGATCGTCGGCATCGCCGCGCGACGGGTCCGGTCGTCGTGGCGCCGGGCGGGTGTCGGCCTGGTCCTGGCCGGGGCCTTGCTGGCGATCGCGTTGCGGTGGCCGGGCCCGTCGCCGATGGCCGGCGGGGTGTTCCGGGGCGCGATCGCCGCCGTCGCCTTCTGGCTCGGCCGGGCGCTGCGGCCCGATCGCCGGGCGACGGGACGGGGTCGCTCGTCGCGGCCCCCCTCGACCCAGTCGCGGCGGTCGGGCTTCGAGGTCTCCCTGGGCCTGACGATCGCGTTGGGCCTCGGCCTCGTCGGCGGTCGACTCGCCGACGGCCGGCCGCATGAGGCGGACGATCGGATCATCGCCTTGATCCCCTACGACGGCCCGGCCCCCGACCCCGCCGATCCCGGCTCGCGGGTCGTGCTCCGGCTGACCGACTTCGAGCGGCTCCGCGACCTGGCCGGATCGCCACCCCCCGCGCCGCCCTTGCCCCTGGCCGCGACGGGGGCGAGCCACCGCGTCGAGGCCGCGCGGGGCGGCTTCGTCGCCGTCGCCAGCCGGTTCGAGCTGGCGTCCGAGGTCGAGGGCCCGTCCTCGTGGCATCTCCCCGTCGGCGAAGCGATCGACTTCTCGGCGACACTCGACGGCCACGACGCCCCCGTCTTCGTCGCGCCCGGCGGGCACGAGGCGTCGGTCTCGATCGCGGGGAAGGGGACGCATGCGTTGATCATCCGTCGGCTCGTGCCACTCGAGACGATCGACGGCGGACTGGCCCTCCGGCTGCCGATCGACAGGGTCGCCTCGGCGACGATCGAGGTGGCGCCGGATGCAGGACGGGGGAAGGGCGAATGTCCGTCGGCGCGGGGCGACTCCGCGGCCGGTCGGCTCGGGCCGGCGGACCTGCTGGAGGTGATCTGGTCGGGCGCGGCGACGGACCGCCCGGCGGCGAAGGGGAGCGTCGAGGGGGCCTTGCTCTGGGACGCGACCCCGGCCGGCGACCGCCTCCGGGCGCGGCTGACCTTCCGCAGACCCGGGGGCACGACCGAGGTCCGGCTTGCCCTGGCGCCCGGCCTGGTCGTGCGGTCGGTCGGCGGCCCCGGCCTGATCGACGCCCGGACCGTCGGCGCCGCCGATCGCGCCGAATGGGTCGCCCGGATCGACCCCCCGCTGCCCGACGGCGAGGCAATCATCCTCGACCTCTGGCGGTCGCGGCCGGCCGCCGCGGGGCCGGGGCGGGGCTGTCCCCGCGTCGAGCCGCTCGGCTCGGGGCCGTTCGCGGGGGTACTCGGCTTCCGACGCCCGCTCGACTGGTGGGGCCGGCTCGGGCCGATCGCCGGGGTCGGTGCGATCGCGGAGGACGAATTCGTCGGCACCTGGGGCGAGCTGCCGCGCGACCGGCTGGTGCTGGCGGGGGCGTCGCGGTTCCTCGGCGCCCCGGCGGCCGAGGTCGCCATCGGCCCGCTGGCGTGCCGGCGCGAGGTCCGGCCCTCGGTGCAAGTCCAGGTCGCGGCCGGACGGCTCAACTGGCGGGTCGACGCGACCCTCCTCGTGCTCGAAGGGCGGGATTACGGCCTGGAGGTGGGCATCCCCGACGGCCTCCAGGTTCTCCGCGTCGAGGCCGACGGCCTGACCGCCTGGAGCCGTCCCGAGCCCGGCCGCCTCCGACTCCGGTTCGACGGCCCCGGCCTGGCGCGGCGGGCGATCCGGCTCGACGGCTGGCTGGCCGTCGCCACCGAGCCCCTGTCCACGGCCCCCGCGCGGCACGAACTGGCCGTCCCCTGGCCGAACTGGGAGGGGGTCGAGGTCCAGCCGGCGACGCTCTCGATCGCCGCCCCCGTCGCCTTCGCGCTGGCCCCGCGGCTGGGAGTGGCCCCGGTCGAGCCCGACGACGGCGCCGCCCGCGGCGCCACCGCGGCCTCGCGACGCTTGTATCGCGTGGTCGGCCCCGAGAATCCGGGGCGGTTGTCGTGGTCGGACGAGCCGGCCTGGCTGGACGTCCTGACGCGGAGCCACCTGACCGTCGGCCCCGACGCGGCCGACTGGGTCGCCACCGTCCGCTACCAGGTCGCGCGGGCGCCATGCGGGTCGATCCGGCTCCGCCTGCCGAACGAGTGGGCCGGGCCGGCCCGATTCGAGATCGAGGGGGGCGGCGAGCTGGTCTCGTCCCAGCGCGGCGCGCGGATGACGACCTGGAACCTCCGGCCCGATCGGCCGATCTGGGGGACGCGCCGGTTCGTCATCCGGGCCTCGCGGCCGTTGCCGAGGCGCGGCCGGCTCGAGGTCCCGCAGCTCGACCCGCTCGGCTGGGGCTCGGTCGAGACCCAGATCGCCGTGACCAACGCGACCGGCCGCGGCCTCTCGGCCGAAACTACGACCGGTCTCGAGCCGATCCCGCCGTCCCGCTTCCCCGCGGCCGATCGGCCGACCCCCGCGACCTGGCCGACGACGACCTATCTCGTGAAGCAGGACGACTGGTCCCTCCGCCTCGCCTTCGAGGGGCCGAGCCCGACCGCCGGTCCGGCTGGCGACGGCGCGGCGACGCGAGCGACCCTGGCCGACCTCTCCGTTGTCCTGGCCGACGACGGTGCGGCCGAGGGCCGCGCCATGTTCGACCTGGAGGCCCGTCCGGGCCGGGCGCTGACGATCGAGTTTCCGGAGGGTTCCGAGGTCGTCGCCGCCGAGGTCGACGGCCGCCCGGTCGTCACCCATCGAGGCCCGTCGGGCCGCTGGTCGGTCCCGCTCGGCGAGGCCGGCGGCGTCGCGCCTCGGCAAGTCGTCGTGCTCTGGCGCGCCGGGGCCCGGTCGGCCGATCCCGACGGTGGCCGGGTCGTCCCCTTGCCGGGCCTGCCCCAGCGGCGCTTGCCGACGCTCGTGACCGTGGCCGCGCCGCCGGGATGGACGGTCGAGCCGGGCGTCGCCCCCGGCGCGGCGACCCCGGTGGCCTGGGCCGAGCTGGACGTCGAGCGCGCCGAGCGGCTCGCGCGGACCGTCGCCGACGAGATCGATCGGGGCCAGCCATCCCGCCGCGAGGCGGTCGTCGAGGGGATCGTCCGGTTCGAGCTCCAGGCCCGCGTCGCCGAGCGCGCCGCGGCGCGGGGCGAGCCGGTCGAGCGGACCGCCAGGCTCGCCGCCGCGCAGGGTCGCTGGCTCGACCGCCTCCGCTCCGCGCGCTCGGGCCTCGCCGACGCCCTGGCCGCCGCCAACCTCGGCGACCTGATCCCGATCGCCCGGTCGCGCGTCGGCCTCGAGGCCCGACCCGGCCCGGCCGTCGCGACCTCCTTGGTCCCCGAGCCGCTCCGCCTCCGTCGGCTCGGCCAGACCACATCGTTTCGCGCCGACGCGATCGAGCCCGGCCGCGGCCCGATCCTTCGCGTCTCGGCCCCGGCGTCCCCCCCCGGCCGCGACCGCCTCACCCCCTGGCTGCTCGCCATCGTCGCGCTGGGGGGCGTCCCTTCGGTCCTGCTGCTCGCCGCCCGCTTGCCGGCGGTCTCTCCCCGACTCGGCCCCGCCTTGCTCGCCCTCACCCTGACGGCCGCACTGCTACTGGTCCAGCCCTTCGCCTCCCTCGCGGCCCTCGGCCTCGTCGCCGTCGGCCGGTTCGGTGGACTCCAGGACAGGCCCTGATTCCGTACGCTCAGCCCGGGTCCCGCCACCGCGACGCACGCCGTTCGATGAGTCGGGCGACGAAGGCGTCGTAGTCGTCGGCGGGGCGACGGCTGCGGGGGTCCCAGCGGCGGCCCTTCTCGCTGTTGCAGCGGGCGTGGGCGAGGCCGATGTTGCGGGGGTCGTCGGTGCCGCCGCGGGCTCGGGCGCGGATGTGCTCGAGGGTGGCGCCCTCGCCGGTGCGGGGGTCGAAGGCGATCGGGCCGTTGCAGATCAGGCACTTGCCGACCCACTGCCCCTCGCGGATGCTGAAGGTCGCGTCGGTCCGGGCCACTCGCGCGAGGATCTCGCCCCTGGTCATCGCCGCACCCGGCCGTCGGATCGGATTCTCTACGATTCAATTCATCATAACCGACCGGGACGTTCCGACCACCCGGCCGGTGTGCCCTGGAGCTGGGTATGCGGCCCGTGAAAGGGTCGTTCCGCGACGCCGAGGGCCGCCACGATGCGGTCGGCGGCGCGCTCCGAGGCGCCGGGGACGGCCACGCGGGAGCGCAATTCGACCAGCGCGGCCGAGGCCCGGGCGCGCTCGGCCGGGTCGTCGAGCCAGCGCGCGGCCCAGGCGGCGAGGTCGGCCGAGACGTCGAAGGGCGTCAGGTACTCGGGCATCAGCTCGGCGTCGGCGAGGAGGTTGACGAGGCTGATGTACTTCGCCTTGATGAACGGCCGGGCGATCCAAAGGTCGAGGCGGTTGACCTTATAGAGCACGACCGTCGGCAGCGCCTCGGCCATCAGCTCCAGGCCCACCGAGCCCGAGACCGACCAGGCGAGGTCCGCCAGTCGGATCAGCTCGGGCGTGCGCCCCGCGTGCAGCTCGATCGGCAGATTGAGCCCACTCTCCGCAAGGATCGACCCGGCCAGGGCCCGATGCCGCTCGTGGAGGCAGGCGACGACGAACCGCACCCCGGGCCTCCCGGCCGCGACGCGGGCCGCGGCCTTGAGCATCAACGGGAAGTTGCGCGTGATCTCCTGCGTCCGCGAGCCCGGCAGGATCGCCACGACCCGGCCGCCCTTCGCCCGCTCGGCGGCGAGGAAGCCCTCGTCGACGTCCCGCTCGGCCAGCTCGTCGAAGTAGGGGTGCCCCACGTACTCGGCCCCGTCGACGCCCCGCGCCCGGTACCAGTCGCGCTCGAACGGCAGGCTGCACAGGATGTGATCGACATACTTGCGCATCTTCTTCGCCCGCCAGCCGGCCCAGGCCCAGAGCTGCGGCGGCACGTAGTAGATGACCGGGATGCCCCGCCGCTTCGCCCGCCGCGCCAATGCCCAGTGGAAGCCGGGGAAGTCGACCAGGACGACCGCGTCGGGCCGCTCGTCGCGGAAGAGCCGGTCGGCACGGTTCAATTCGCGAAGGAACTTGTGAATGTTCAAGAGGACCTTGCCGAACCACATCACCGCCAGCTCGACCAGCGGGAACAGGAGCCGCGCCCCGGCCTTCTCGAGGTTCGACCCGCCGAAGCCGACGAACTCCGCACCGGGCAGCCGCCGCCGCAACGCCCGGACGAGGTTGGCCGCGTGCAGGTCGCCGCTGGGCTCGCCCGCCGAGATGAAGATGCGCATGGGGTCCGACTCGCGTCCGTGCCCGAAGTGTCCCGGTCCATCTCCCGCGCCCGGACACCCTAGCACGAAGCCCCCCGGTCGGGAAGCCGAGCTAGCCCGCGCGCCGAGCTTGTGCGAAGATCGAGGTCTGCTCACGGCGAGTGCCCGAACGGAGCGAGACCGCGATGACCGTGCTCATCACCGACCCCGCGCTCGAAGACGATTTGAAGGCCGACCGGAAGGCGCGGGGAGTCGACCAGTTCGACGAAGTCTGGGAGGGGATGACGGTCATGTCGCCAGCCGCGAATAACGAGCACCAGGATCTCGCCGGCGAGTTCTTCCTGGTCTTCCGGGCCGTCGTCGGCCCGCCGGGCGCAGGCCGAGGGCGGGTCTTCCAGGTCGTCAACGTGAGCGACCGCGAGGAGGGATGGCTCTACAACTACCGCGAGCCCGACGTCGCCGTCTTCCTCGCCGGCACCGCCGCGCGCGACTGCGGGACGCACTGGGTCGGCGGGCCCGACTTCGCCGTCGAGATCCTCAGCCCCGGCGACCTCGCCCGCGAGAAGCGGGGCTTCTACGCCCAGGTCGGCGTACTCGAGCTGCTCTACGTCGACCGGCAGCCCTGGGCCCTCGAGATGTACCGGCTGCAAGACGGCGAGCTCCGGCCCGTCGGCATCTCGACGCCGGACCGCACCGAGCCGCTCGTCAGCGCGGTCTTGCCGCTGTCCTTCCGGCTGGTGGGGGGCCCGGGCCGGCCAAGGATCGAGATCGTGAGGACGGACGGAGACGGGCACTGGGCGTTCTGAACGAGGAGCACGACGATGGGCGACATCGGGCAAGTCCGGGCGACGATTGAAGACCTGTACAAGGTCGACGGCAAGGCCGAGTTGATCGACGGGAGGATCGTGCCCCAGATGGCGACCGGATTCCGGCCGAGCGAGATCGCCGCGAACATCTACGTCTCCCTGAGGCACCAGGCGCGCGGCGCCGGGGCGAAGGCGTTCACGGACAACCTAGGCTTCGTGGTGCCGGAACTGGACTCGGGTCGGGAGTCGTTCTCGCCGGACGCGGCCTACTACACCGGGCCGCCCCCGGCCGACCCGATGCGGTTCATCGAGGGTCCGCCGGACTTCGCCGTCGAGGTGCGGAGCGAGGGCGAATACGGGCCGGCGGCCGAGGCGGAGCTGGCGGCGAAGCGGGCGGATTACTTCGAGGCGGGCACGAAGGTCGTCTGGGACGTCGACCCGCTCGCCGAGGCGGTCCACTCCTATCGGGCCGAGGCCCCCGATCGGCCGACGACCTTCCGCCGCGGCGCGATCGCCGACGCCGAGCCGGCGGTGCCGGGCTGGCGGATCGCGGTCGACGAGGTCTTCGAATAGGACGGAGTCCTACCGGCTCGCGTGGAAGGCTCGCCCCCCTCGTTCCGGCGGGTGGGGGCCTGAATCGGCCGCGTATCGAGGTCGTAAGGGCCGACGGCGAGGGGCGATGGGTCTTCCGGGGGTGGCCTTCAGTGACGACTCAAGGCGGGGCCTCCTCCGCATGCTCGGCCTCGTCGGGGATATTCAGCTCCTTGATGCGGTGGTAGAGGCGGGGGCGGGAGATGTTCAGGAGCTTGGCGGCGCGGGACTTGTTCTGGCGGGCGCGCTGGAGGGCCTGCTCGATCAGGTGGCGCTCGAACTGGTGGAGCAGGTCGTCCAGCGGCGTGAGCGGCGGCGGGGCCGGCGGCGGGAGGTGGGCGGCGCCGAGGTTGCCGCGGATCTCGGCCGGGACCTCGTCGACGGTCACGAGGTCGCCGTCGCCGGCGGCGTGGGCCCGGTCGACGACGCGGGCGAGCTCGCGGAGGTTGCCCGGCCAGTCGTAGGAGGCGAGGGCCTCGATCGCCTCGGGGGTGAAGCCCCCCCGGCTCCGCTCGCCGCGGAGGTTGGCGCGCTCCAGGAGATGGAGCGCCAGCAGCGGCAGCTCGTCGAGCCGCTCGCGGAGCGGCCGGGTGCGGAGGACCAGCGTGGTGAGGGCGAAGTAGAGGTCCGGGCGGAGGCGGTCGTCGAGCCGGGCGCGCTCGGGGTCGCCCGAGGTCGTGGCGACGAGCCTCGGGCCGCGCCCGAGGGCCTCGGCGAGCCGGGCCTGCACGTCGCGCGGCAGGTCGAGCACCTCGGTCAAGATCAGCGTCGAGCCCTCGGGCAGGTCGAGCCGCGCCGACTGCCGCCCGTCGCCGTTGGTCGTGCCGAAGAGGCGGCGGTCGAGGACTTCCGGCGGCAGGGCCGAGCAGTCCAGGGGCAGGAGGGTCGCCGAGGCTCGCGGGCCCTGCTGGTGGATGGCGCGGGCGAGCGTCCGCTTGCCCGTGCCCGGCTCGCCGACGATCAGGACCGGCACGGTCGTCGCCGCGGCGGCGGCCACCTGGTCGAGCAGGCGGCGGTGCGCCGGACCGCGGCCGATCAGCGTGTCGGGCCCGTGTCGCTGGATCAGTCGCTCGCGGACCTCGAGCAGCTCGGCGCGGAGGCGCTGGCTCTCGGCGTCGGGCAGGTTGGGCGCCGAGCCGGACGGCCGGACGAGGCCGACGAGGCAATGCAAGGCCCCGTCGTCGTCGTGCAACGGCCAGAACTCCAGCCGACGCCACCGCCGCTCGCCCCCGGCGTGGACGACCAGGGTCGTCACCCCGCACGGCTGGCCCGCCATCGCCTCAGGGGGCGGGCAGAAGCTGCCGCCGAGGCCCGCCAGGTCGCCGGCGCGGCTCGGGCCGTGGGGCAGGCAGACGACCTTCTCGACGTCCTTCGCCGCGAAGCCCGTCAGCTCCTCCCACGCCCGGTTGACGAACACCAGCCGCCGCTGCGGGCTGAGCACGAAGACCGGCTCGCGGGCCTGCTGCAACAGCGAGCGCACGCCCGAGGCGCGGGTTGCCGGCGTCTGCGACATGGGGGAAATCGTTCCGTGGGACGGGGATGCCGGACGGATCGGCTCGATGCCCCGGGGCCCGCACGCCCCGACCGCCGACCGGCCTCGTCCCAAGGATCACCGCACCGCCGGCCGAAGGCAAGCGAAATCGGCCCCGAGTCGCCGCCCCGGTCGGCGGGCATGGAACCTCGGCCATCCTCGTCGACGCGAGCCGCCGACACGAGCGGTACCCTCCCTCCAGGGCCCCGTTTGGTTGCTCGGAAACTCCCCCGTTCCTTGCCCACGCTCGACGGCCAGGCCGGGGTTATGGCGTGCGAGATAGGGGGTCTCATCCTTGAGCAGGCGATAGACCAGCACCCGGACTTCGTGCGCCAACGCCACCACCGCCCGCTTCGTCCCAAGCCGCCGCGACCACCGCCGGTACGTCGCACCCGGCGCCGTCGCCTTGGTGTGGCCGGCGGCCCACGCCAGCGGTCGGGTGGCCGATCGGGCTCTTATCGGCGACGCCGGACCTTGAGCCGATCGAGCGCCTCCCTCGCCTCCACGGTCGCCCGGGCCCCGGCGACGCCGCCGGCCAGGCGAGCGAGGACGGCGCGGGCCTCGGCCGAGCCGAGCCGCTCCAGGGCCGCGATCCCGCGCAAGGTGCGTACGACCTCCGACGACGTCGCCGGCCCGTCGAGCTGGGACAGGAGCCGCTCGATCTGGCCGCGAACCTCGGCCGACGGCTTGCCCGCCAGGGTCCGTCGCAGGGCCGGGGCCGCGGCCTCGCCGAGCGTCGCCAATGCGTTCGCTGCCCGGGTGCGCGTCGCGAACTGGTTGCTGTCGAGGTCGGCGATCCAACCGGCGACCTGCTTCGGGTCGGCCTCGGCGACGGGCCTCACGTGATCGCGGAGGAATGGGATCGCCCGCTCGTCGGCGAGGGCCCACGACGCCTTGTAGGCGCGCGGGGCGTCCTCGCTGGGGAGGTCCTCCCACAGGGCGGGCCAGTCCCCGGGCGCGGCCGGCTTCGTTGCCGTCAGGTCGGCGACATCCCACGACAACGCCGTGCCGTCCTCGCTCGCCGAGACGACCGAGCGGCCGTCGGGTAGGAATGCGACCACGTTGACCGCCCCGCGGTGCCCCTCGAACCGACGCAGCTCCGTGCCGGAGGCGACGTCCCAGACGATGACCATCGCGCCTTTGGTCGACCGCTGGTCGCCGTGGGCCGAGGCGAGGAGCCGGCCGTCGGGAGAGAAGGCGAGGTCTCGGGTGTTGTCTTCCAGCCCCTCCAATCTCAGGATCTCCTTGCCCGTGGCCAGCTCGTAGAGCCGGATCGGCGGGTCGACCGCGCCCCCGCGATAGCCGGCGACGAAGCCCCCCTTGGCGAGCAGCCGGCCGTCGGGAGAGAGGGCCTTGTTGCCGATGAACCGCTCGGAGCGGATGAGCCGTCGCAGCTCCTTGCCCGTCGCGATCTCCCAGAGCCGGACCCCGTCGCGCTCGGTCGCGATCAGGCGCTTGCTGTTGGAGGTATAGAAAAGCTCTAAAAATGAATGATTCTCCGAAAGTTGAAACTTGTTAAGTCGTTCGCCGGATGCGACGTCCCAGACGTCATTCCCCGAGGCGACCGTCCTGCTGTCGGGCGAGAAGGCGACGTGCCCGACGGGGCGGTTGGGATCACCTCGCTTTAGGACGCGGGCCACGCGCCCGGTCGCCACGTCTCGGAGCTCGATCGGGCCGCCGAAGCCACCGGCCGCGATGAAGGTCTTACCGTCGGGCGCGATGGCGAGTTGGGAGACGGGGGTGCCGATGTCGACGACGACGCCCAGCTCGCGGCCGCTGTCGGGGTCCCAGCGGCGGACGGTGCCGTCGTAGCCGGCGGTGAAGACCATCCCATCGACGGGCGAGACGACCATCTTCCGGATCGCCGACCGGTGCCCGGACTGCGGGAAGGCGTCGCGGCCGGTGGCGACCTCCCAGACTCGGACGGTCGGCTCGGTCCCGGCCGAGGCGAGCGTCCGGCCGTCGGGCGTGAAGGAGAGCGAGGAAACCCATTGCTGATGCGCCAGCATCTCGCGGATCCTCACGCGACCGTCAAGGTCCCACAGGGAGATCGAGGCGAGGCCGAATCCGCCCCTCGGGCCGGGCGTCGCGGCCCCGGACGCGAGGGCCTTGCCGTCGGGCGCGAAGGCCAGGGACATCATCGATTGGGAATCGCCGGGGACCGGCGGCGCCCCGCCCTTCGTCGGCGGGCCGGGCTTGAGGGACGTGCCGAGCCGGGGCAGGACCTCTTCCCCCCTGGCCACGTCGTAGAAGCGGATCGTCCCGTCGTTGACGGCGGCGGCGAGGGCCTTGCCGTCAGGCGCGAAGGCGACGGCCCTGACGTCGAGCCCCTTGAAAGCGAACCGCCGGGTCTCCTTGCCGGTCGCGACGTCCCAGAGCCGCGTCGAGGCCGTCTCCGAGGGGCTGTCCTCCCCCCGGGGCGAGGCGTCATCGCCTCCCGTGGCCAGAGTCTTGCCGTCCGGAGAGAAGGCGAGGGCATCGAGCCCGACCCAGTCGCCGCCGAACCGACGGGGCTCGCCCAGGGTGGCCATGTCCCAGAGGCAGAGACCTCGCTCGTGGAGCTTCGTCTTCGGGTCGAACCCGCCGAGCACCGCGGCCAGCGTCCGGCCGTCGGGCGAGACGACGGGCAGCCGGTAGCTGAAGGTCTCTCCCGGGGCCCGCGACCGGCGCAGTTCGCGGCCCGAATCGAGGTCCCAGAGGCGTATCCTCGCTGGGTAATCGACGGTCGCCAGCGTCGCGCCGTCGGGCGCCAGGGCGATCGAGTGGAGATTCATCGTCGGCGCGCCGATGGTGCGGACGAGTCGCCCGGAGGCCGCGTCCCAGACGCGGACGGCGTGGGTCCAATCGACGGTCACGAGCCGCTTGCCGTCGCGGGTCGAGAGGACTTGAGTGATCGGGCCGCCGGTGTGGAAGAGGCTCGAGCCGAGCCGGATGCGGGCGCCTTTGGGTAGGGGGTCGGTGGCAGTATCGGCCACGGGTTTCGGCCTCACCGCCGCGACCGGAGTCGGGGCGGGACGACGCGGGTTCCGGGCCGCGAGGAAGGCGGCCAGGCTCGCGCCGGCGAGCAGGAGGACGGCCAAGGCGACCACCGCGAGCGACTTGAGCTTGGTCATGAGCAGGCTCCGGGCGATCTGTCGGGCCAGGAGGGCGACCCCGGCGGCGATCGGGGCGCGGCGAGTGGCGAGACCGACGGTGAGGTCACGGAGCGCGGCGGGGAGGTCGGCGCGGGCGGTCGAATCGGCCAGGCAGGCGAGGGCGGCGGCGGGGGCGAGGCCGCGGCGGAGGAATCGGGAGCGGAGGAGGTCGCGGGCGCGGGAGAGCCGGCCGCGGACGGTGCCGACCGGCCAGCGAAGCTCGGCGGCGGCCTGGTCGTGGGTGCGACCCTCGAAGTAGCAGAGCAAGACCGGGGCGCGGTACTTGGCCGGGAGCCGCTGGACCTCGGCCAGCACGATCGGCCGGAGGTCGTCGGGCGGTGGCGGCGGAGCCGATTCGGGGGTCGCGGCGCGACGCTCGCGCGCGACCCGACGCGCGGCGGCGGTGCGGGCCTTGCGGGCGGTCCGATCGGCGACGCCGAGGAGCCAGGGGCCGAGCGAGTCGCGGACCCGGACCGAGCCCGACCGCCGGGCCAGGACCAGGAACGTGGCCTGGAAGGCGTCCTCGGCCGCGTGCTCGTCGCCGAGCACCCGGCGGCAGACGGCCAGGACCATCGGCCCGTGTCGCGCCAGCAACGCCTCGAACGCCGACTCCGAGCGCGGGTCGTCTCGATCGGCGAACCGCTCCAGGAGCTGGCCGTCGGTCAGGCCGGCCACGCTCCCCGACTCGAGGAGCTGCCGCAGTTGCCTGCCGACGATCGCCGACGGGTCGCTGGCCATGAATCCCCCCCGCGCGAGGCGTTCGGGACACGACGGGGACAGGCACCTCGAAAACTCGGAGCCAGTCCCCGTCGTGTCCGGATCAACGCGCCCCATCTTGAATGCCCGCGCGGGGTCGGCTCAATACACGTTTCTTTCGCGCCACCCTCACTCGTCGGCGATATCCCTCATCTCCGTTGGCGTGACCACGAGTTCGACCGTCTCGTCGCGGCGGAGGATCGTCATCGCGGTGGCGACGCCGACGCGCTCGGAGGTCAAGTGGCGGTGCAGGTCGTCGATGCCGGCGACGGGCAGGCCGTCGAAGGCGAGGATGACGTCGCCTTCGCGGAGCCCGGCGCGGGCGGCGGGGGCACCGGGCTCGACGGAGAGGACGAGCACGCCGGCCTCGGTCGGGAGGCCGAGCTGGCGGGTGAGGCGATAGGGGATCGGCACGTTCTGGCCGGCGACGCCGATCGAGCTGCGGCGGATCTTGCCGTCGCGGATCAGGCGGCCGGCGACGTACTGGGCCGTGTTGCTCGCGATCGCGAAGCAGATCCCCTGCGCCGGCAGGATGACGGCGGTGTTGATGCCGATGACCTCGCCGCGCGTCGAGACGAGCGGCCCGCCCGAGTTGCCCGGGTTCAGGGCCGCGTCGGTCTGGATCACGTCGTCGATCAGGCGGCCGGAGCGCGATCGGAGCGACCGGCCGAGGGCGCTGACGACCCCGGCCGTCACGGTCGTGCGGAAGCCGTAGGGGTTGCCGATCGCGATGGCGAGCTGGCCAACGCGGACCCGCTTCGAGTCGCCGAGGCGGGCGTGGGGCAGGTCGTCGACGTGGACGCGGAGCACGGCCAGGTCGGTCGCCGGGTCGTCGCCGATCGGCTCGGCCGGGGCGCGGCGGCCGTCGGCCAAGGTCACCTCGACCCGGCTGGCGCGGTGGACGACGTGGCTGTTGGTCAGGACGAAGCCGTCGGGCGTGACGACGACCCCCGAGCCGCTGCCGCGCGCCTCGCTCGGCAGCCTCGGGTCGCCGGCTCGTCGGCCCGACCGGCGCTGATACGCCTCGATGTTCACGACGGCGGGGCTGACTCGCTCCGCCACGTCGACGACCGCACGCGAGTAGGCGTCGAGCAGGTCGTCGTCCGTCGGCAACGGTCCGGCGGGTTTCCCCGTCTCGCCGAACGGTCCGGCCGATCCGCCCTGCGCAGCGATCTCGAGCAGCTCGATCCCCATCGAATACCTCCTTCGGTCCGCTGGGAATTGTAGGAGGCCGCCGCCGCGGTCAAGGGGCGGTGGGGTCGGAGGGGTTTTGCAATCGACGGGGCGGATCGGCTTCAATGGGGGCGTCCCGACGGGCAAGGGAGGGGAGGCGGGCATGATCGAGTCGCAGGCGGCGATACCGGGGAGGGCCGAGGATGCGCTGGGGGCGGGGAGGGTCGGCGGGGGGTCGCTGGCGTCGATCTTCGCGCCGAGGAGCGTCGCGGTCATCGGGGCGACGGAGAAGGACGGGGCCGTCGGCCGGACGATCGTGAGGAACCTGATGGCCAGCCCGTTCGGCGGGCAGGTCTACCCGGTCAACCCGCACCGGCCGAGCGTGCTGGGACTGAAGGCGTATCCGAGCATCGGGGCGGTGCCCGAGCGGGTCGACCTGGCGGTGATCGTCACCCCGGCGGCGACGGTGCCGGGGGTCGTCGGCGAGTGTGCCGCGGCGGGCGTCGGCGGGGCGATCATCATCTCGGCGGGGTTCAAGGAGGTCGGGCCCGAGGGAGAGGCGCTGGAACGCGAGGTCCGCGCGCGGGCCCAGGCGGGGCGGATGAGGATCGTCGGCCCGAACTGTCTGGGGGTCATGATCCCGGGCCGCGGCCTCAACGCTACGTTCGCCGGCGCGATGGCGCGGCCGGGGAAGATCGGCTTCCTGAGCCAGAGCGGCGCCCTCTGCACCGCCGTGCTCGACTGGAGCCTCGAGGCCGGCGTCGGCTTCAGCGCGTTCGTGTCGGTCGGCTCGATGCTCGACGTCGGCTGGGGCGACCTGATCGACCACCTCGGCGACGACCCGAGGACCGAGAGCATCATCATTTACATGGAGACCGTCGGCGACGCCCGGTCGTTCCTCTCGGCGGCGCGCGAGGTGGCGTTGAGCAAGCCGATCCTGGTCATCAAGCCCGGCCGGACCGAGGCCGCGGCCAAGGCGGCGGCGTCGCACACCGGCAGCCTCGCCGGCAGCGACGAGGTCCTCGACGCCGCCTTCCGCCGCTGCGGGGCCTTGCGGGTCGACCGGATCTCCGAGCTGTTCTCGATGGCCGAGGTGCTCGCCAAGCAGCCGAGGCCGAGGGGGCCGCGACTGGCGATCGTCACCAATGCCGGCGGGCCCGGCGTGCTGGCCACCGACGCCCTGATCGCCGCCGGCGCCGAGCTGGCCCCGCTGGCGACGGAGTCGCTGGCGAAGCTCGACGCGATCCTGCCCCACCATTGGAGCCACGGCGACCCGATCGACGTGCTCGGCGACGCCGGCCCCGACCGCTACGCCGCCGCGGTCGAGGTCGCCGCCGCCGACCCGAACACCGACGGCCTGCTCGTCGTCCTGACCCCGCAGGACATGACCGACCCGACCCAGACCGCCGAGCGGCTCCGACCGTTCGCCAAGGTGCCGGGCAAGCCCGTGCTCGCGAGCTGGATGGGCGGGCCCGACGTGGCCGCGGGCGAGGCGATCCTCCGGCGATCGGGCGTGCCCACCTTCTCCTTCCCCGACTCCGCCGCCCGCGCCTTCGCGACCATGTGGCGGTCGTCGTACGCCCTCCGCGGCCTCTACGAGACCCCCACCCTCACCGACGACGACGTTGCGGCCGAATCCGGCCGCGCCGAGGCCGCCGCCCTCGTCGCCGCGGCGCGCTCGGCCGGCCGGCCGCTCCTGTCCGAGGCGGAGTCGAAGCGCCTGCTCGATCTGTACGGCCTGCCGACCGTCCCCGCCGTCGTCGCGACCGACCCCGACTCGGCCGCCGCCGCCGCCACGGCGATCGGCTTCCCCGTCGCCCTGAAGCTCCACTCCGAGACGATCACCCACAAGACCGACGTCGGCGGCGTCCGGCTCGACGTCAGGGATGAAGAGGACGTCAAGCGAAGCTTCGAACTTATTCGAACATCCGTGAACGAGCGCGCCGGTGCGGGGCATTTCCTGGGCGTGACGGTGCAGCCGATGGTCAAGCTCGACGGCTATGAATTGATCGTCGGCAGCAGCGTCGACGCGCAGTTCGGGCCGGTCTTGCTGTTCGGGGCGGGGGGGCAACTGGTCGAGGTGGTGAGGGACCGGGCCTTGGGGTTGCCGCCGCTGACGACGACTCTGGCGCGGCGGATGATGGAGCGGACGCGCATCCTGACGGCGCTGCAAGGGGTCCGAGGGCGGCCGCCGGTGGACCTGGCGGCGCTGGAACGGCTGCTCGTGCGGTTCAGCCGGCTGGTGGTCGAGCTGCGCGGGATCAAGGAGATCGAGATCAACCCGCTGCTCGCCGCCCCCGATCGCCTGCTGGCGCTCGACGCCCGCGTCGTGTTGCAACCGCCCGAGCTGCCGGAGGAACAGCTCCCCCGCCTGGCGATCCGGCCGTATCCGACGCGGTACGTGTCCCCCTGGACCCTCGCCGACGGCACCCCGGTTACGATCCGGCCGATCCGACCCGAGGACGAGCCGTGGATCGTCAAGTTCCACGAGGGATTGTCGGACGACAGCGTGCAACTCCGATATTTTCATGCGATGAAGCTGAGCCATCGCGTGGCGCACGAGCGGCTGACGCGGATCTGCTTCATCGACTACGACCGCGAGCTGGCGCTGGTCGTCGACCGACACGACCCGGCGACGGGCGGGCACGAGATCCTGGCCGTGGGCCGACTGGGGAGCCTGCGGGGGACGCCCGACGCGGAGTTCGCGCTGCTGGTCCGCGACGACATGCAGGGCAAGGGGATCGGCGGCGAGTTGCTCAGGCGCCTGGTGGCGATCGGCCGCGAGCGGGGGTATCGGCACCTCGTGGCCGACATGCTCGCCCGCAACGGGGCGATGCAGCGGCTCTGCCGGCGGCTCGGCTTCCACGTCGGGCCGGGGGACGACCCGACGGTCGTCCGCGCCGTGCTCGACCTGGCCGGGCCGGGAGAGGGCGGGGGCGGGTGATGGCCCCCTCGGACCAAACACCCGCCCCACACCGTCGCCTCTTCCGACGCTCAGTGGAAGCAGAAGATCGGCGCGGGGGTCTCGGTCAGGACGCCGCGGGTGACGGAGCCGACGAAGTACTCGCGGAGGGTCCGGCGGCCGTAGGCGCCCATGACGACGAGGCCGGCTTCGAGGCGATGGAGCTGCTCCAGGAGGATACCGGCCGGATGCAGCGCGGACTCGAAGGCGTGGATCGTGGCCGCGACCTCGTGCGACTCGAGGTAGTCGCGGGCGCGCTCGGCGACGCGGTTGGCCTCGCCCTGCTCGGTCGCGACGGTGACGACGTGGACGTCGCGGCCCGCGGCCAGGCCGAGCGTGACGAACGCGAAGAGCGCCCGCGAGACCTGGAGGCTGCCGTCGTAGGCGACGACGACCGCCTCGCCCTCGGGGAGGGCATCGGGCACGGCGACGATCGGCCGCGGGCTGTCTTTCATCAGCCGCGCCAGCGTCTGGCCCGGCTCCCCCTCCCAGCCGAACTCGAAGTGCGAGCCGCGGTCCAGCAGCAGCAGGTCGTGCCGCTGCGCCTCGGCGAGGATCGTCGCGTGCGGCGGGCCGACGGCCTCGAGGGTCCCGCAGGCGACCCCCTCGGCGGCGCAACGCTCGGCGAACCGCTTGAGATTGAGGCGGAACTCCGCGTGGATCTCGCTGACCAGGGTCGGCGACAGCGACGCGACGTAGCCGCGGGGATACATCAACGACTCGGTGATCTCGATGCCCGACTCGTCGACGACGCCGATGCCGACGACCCGCGCGCCGTGTCGCTTCGCCCAGCGCAGGCCCAGCTCCATCGCCGCGGACTCGTTGTCGATGGCGTCGACGCCGATCAAGATTCGCTTCAACATGGCGGTCACCTCGGACGGCTGGGGGCCTCGGGATGCGTCGGGCCGACGTCGGCCCGACCTTCATCGCTAGCGCTTCGGCGACGGCCCGGCCGGCGCCGGCGCGGGCTGGTCGAGGGCCTTGTGGAAGGCGTCGACGTCGTCGATGGCGTGCTGCATCGCCTCGCGGTGCCAGGCGCTGCGGGCCCCTTCCAGGGCGCGGGCGAGCTGTTGCCCGAGGTGCTTGATCCCCTCGGCCAAGGTCGAGCACTCGGCCCAGATCTCGGGGAAGTCGCGATGATGGACGTGCTTGGTGTGGACGGAGTGGCACGCGCACTCGGCCTCGGTGACGACGAGGCGGCCGTCGTGGTGGTGGGTCGTCGTCTCGCGGTGCCCCTCGACGCACTCGGGGTCCGGGCACGGCGACGGCCGGCCGTGGCCGGCATGGGACCGGTGCTGATCCTTGGTCGCGAACATGATGCGGCCTCCGACTTGCGAGGGGATCTCGCCGGCCTCGGCCGGCCCATCCCCCTCGATCGCGGCTGCCGTGACCGCCGGAAAAGGGCCCGACGGGGAGCGGGGCCCTTGTGGTCCGATCATCGGACCGTCTCGGAAAAGAAAAAAGGCCGCCCACGCGATCGGTCGCATGAGGGCCTTCTTCGCCGTTTCCGATGTCTCGCCCGTCGCGAGCGGACAGTGTGACGTCAAAGATAGGCACAGGCCCCGCGGGTTGTCAAGGAGCCGGCGCGGGTTTTTTGGGGTCGGCTCTCCTGCGAGTGGCGGAACCGAACCGAACCGATCGTCCGGAGGACGGCGATGGCCGGGAAGCGGCGAGGGGACGGGGGACGGCGGGCCGGTCGGCCCGGGGCGATCGGCGTGCGTCCCGTCGGCGGCGGGGCCTTCGAGCTGGTCCATCCGCCCGCGATCGAGGAGGTCGAGCTCGATTATGTCGAGGGGGCCGAGCTGGCCGCGGCCGGCGAGGTCGACGAGGCGCGGGAGACCTTGCGGTACGCGCTGGAGGCCTGCGGCGAGAACCTCTGGGTCCACGTCGCCCTGGGGCGGCTGGCATTGGAGGCCGGGCGGGACCCGGCGCTGGCGCGGGGGCACTTCGGCTACGCCTTCGAGCTGGTCGAGCGGGCCCTGCCGCCGGGCTTCGACGGGCGTTTGCCCAGGGACCTGCCGGCCAACGCGCCGTTCTTCGAGGCGGCCGAGGGCCTGGCGGCCTGCTACGAGGCCCTGGGCCGCCCCGGCGAGGCCGTCCGGGTGCGGTCGCGGGCGGCCCGGCTGGGGGGGGATTGAGTCGGATCGGCCCGCGCGGCGTCGGGGGCGTTCGGCCTTTTGCGACTTTAGTGATTTTTCGACTTGCCCGGAATCGGCCGAAGGGATAGAAGGAGCGTCGGTACGGGACTCAAGCGGAAGGAGTCGCCCCGCACGCCCCGGCTCGGAGGCCGGGGTCCAGTCTCAAGGGCCGGAACGATGCGCGCCCGGGCGGTCCATCCCTCCGACGAGGTCCGGTACGCCGGGAGCGGCACGACGGTCGGGCCTCGGGCCCCGGTCCGATGATCGTCCGTCGCGTCGATGGGGGCCTGGAGGCCCTCGCCCCGGCGAAGTTGAACCTCTTCCTGGAGGTCCGAGGGAGGCGGCCGGACGGCTACCATGAGCTCGAGACGCTGATGGTGGCCGTGGACCTGTACGACGTCCTGCGCGTCGCCGAGGGGCCGTCGGGGCGGATCGAATTCCGCTGCGACGACCCGGGCTTGCCCGCCGGTCCCGAGAACCTGGTGGTGCGGGCGGCCGAGCGGCTGCGGGCGGCGTCGGGGACGGATCGCGGGGCGACGATCGAGCTGCGCAAATCCATCCCGGCCGGCGCCGGGTTGGGGGGCGGCTCGAGCGACGCGGCGGCGACCCTGGCGGCGTTGGACCTGCTGTGGGACCTGCGGACGCCGCCCGGCCGGCTCGACGCCCTGGCCGGGGAGATCGGCAGTGACGTGGCGTTCTTCCTGCACGCCCCCGCCGCGGTCTGTCGCGGCCGCGGGGAGCTCGTGGAGCCGATCCCGGCGGCGGGGCCGCTCCACTTCGTCCTGGTCTGTCCGCCGTTCGGCGTCGCGACCGCGGAGGTCTATCGTCGCGTGGAGGTCCCCGACCGGCCCCGGCCGATCGGGCCGGCGCTGGAGGCGTTCCGACTCGGCGATCCGACGGCCCTGGGCGCGAGCCTGTTCAACCGGCTCGAGCCCGCGGCGGTCGCGCTGGCCCCGGCCCTCGGCAGGGTCGGGGCGGCGCTGGCAACGCTCGGCCCGGGGCTGCTCGGGTCGGGCCTCAGCGGCAGCGGGTCGGCCTGGTTCGGCCTCTGTCGCGACCCCGGAGCGGCCCGCAAGGCCGCCGATACCCTGCGGACTCTGACACAAGGACGGGTCTGGGTCGTGTCCTGCGGACCTTGAGACCGCCTCGCCTCGCGTAAAGGAGTACCGGCCGTGGAGATCACCGAAGTTCGCGTCAAGCTCATGGAAGACAACTCGGGGAGCAACGAGCGGCTGCAGGCGTTCTGCAGCATCACGTTCGATGACATGTTCGTCATCCGCGACCTGAAGATCATCGAGGGGGCCAAGGGCTTCTTCGTGGCGATGCCGTCGCGGAAGCTGACGGACCGGTGCCACCACTGCGGCACGAAGAACCACCTGCGGAGCCGGTTCTGCAACCAGTGCGGCAGCCGGCTCGACGAGAACCGCGCCCTCCGCGACGCCGACGGCCGCGCCAAGCTGCACGCCGACATCGCCCACCCGATCAACTCGGCCTGCCGCGAGAAGATCCAGAACGCCGTGCTCTCGTCGTACGCCGAGGAGCTCGAGCGCTCGAAGCTGCCGGGCTACATCTCGCGGTACGACGACCTCGACGGCGACGAGTTCGAGGTCAACCCCTACGAGACCGCCGCCCCGTCGGCGCAGCACGCGGGCGACCCGCCGCTGCGGCGCGGACCGCTCCGCGGCCACACCCACCACGCCCGCGCCGGCCAGTCGGTCCTCCGCGGGCCGCACGTCGCCCCCCGCAAGGAGGCCCCGGCCGAGGGGGTCGGCGCCGACCACCACCGCGGCGACCACGCCACCGGCTTCGGCGACGGGCTCTGAGGCCCCCGCCACCGGGCGGTGCCCGCCCGACCCGTCGGCACGACGCCCCGTGCCTTGCCCGACCCGGCCCCGGCCCCGGATACGCCCGGCGCCGGGGTCGGGCGGCCGTTCCCCGCGCCGTCGATATCCCGCCGGCCCTCCCGCCGTCGGCCCCCCGAATCGAGCGTCGGAAGCTTCGCGCCCGAGTCTTTACGCGCCTCGCGAACCGAAAGGAGTCGGATACGATGGAGACCTCGTCGCGACGGTCGGCCCTGGCGATCGGCCTCGGCCTCGGCGGCCTGCTCGGGCTCGTCGGCCGCGCGTCCGGCCAGCAAGGGGGGCGCGACGCCGCCGTCCGGCCCGCCCGCGGCGGCACCGGCGCCGCCAACGCCGCCCCGCCCCAGGCCGTCCCCGCCGCCGTCTTCGGCACGATCGACCTGGCCGTCATCCTGGAGGGCTACGCCAAGTTCAAGGCGATCCGCGAGCAGTTCAAGCAGTACCAGGCATCCAAGATGCGCGAGCTGAGCAAGCTCCAGGCCGAGGGCAAGGACGCCCAGGAGGCCATGCAGAAGTTCGCGCCCAACAGCCCGGACTACAAGGACTACGAAAACAAGCTCATGATGATCCAGGCCAAGTTCGAGGCCAGCAAGCAGCAGGCCCAGCGCGACGCCGCGATGCGCGAGACCGAGGCGATGGCCACGATCCTCAAGGAGATCCAGGAGATCACCGCCTACGTCGCGCAGGGCCGCCGCCTGACGCACGTCATCAAGGTCTCGAACGAGCCGGTGACCGCCAACGATCCCAGGGCCCTGGAGGCCGCCATGGCGTTGCCCCTGATCTGGGCCGACCCGGCCACCGACATCACCGCCGAGGTCCTCCGCGTCCTGAACACCCAGTACCAGAAGGCCCAGCAGGCCGCCGGGGCTCAGGCCGCCCCCCGCGGAAACGCCCCCGCGACCGCCGCCAAGCCCAAGGTCGGCGCGGGCACGACCCGCAAGCAGTGAGCCACGACCCCTCCTCGTCGCTGGCACGCCCTTCGTGCCGTCCGCCAGGACATCCCTCCGTTGTGGTGTCGGCGGACGGCACGCTCCGCGTGCCCGCTCCGGGAGTGACTTGCGGAGCCTGGGCACGCCGCACACAATCAGGAGCGAGTCGTTGAGCGTCCTGCTCGCCGAACCGCCGAGCGCCCGCGGAGCCCGCGTCGTGGCCGTCGGGCCGGAGCCCGTGCCGGGTACGAAGCCGCGCGGCCGGCGTCGGCGACGGCTCGTCCGCTGGCTGCGCGGGGGCCTGGCCTTCTATCTCGTGGGGCTCCTCCTGATCGCGACGTTCCAGGAACGGATCATCTTCCCCGGCCACGCCACCCAGGGGCGGCCCGACGCGGTCGTCGAGCCGGGCCCGGATACCGAGCTATTGAGCCTTCGGACCGCGCGCGGCGACCGCGTCGTCGCCCTCTTCGGCGCCGCCCTGACGGCCGACGGCCGCCCGCGGCCCGACGCCGCGCGACGGCCGACCCTGCTCTTCTTCTACGGCAACGCGATGTGCCTCGCGACCGCCCGCGACCTGCTCGACGACCTCCGCCGAATCGGCGTCAACGTGCTGATCCCGGAATATGCCGGCTACGGCATGAGTTCCGGCCGACCCTCCGAGGCGAACTGCTACGCGACGGTCGACGCGTCCCTTGAGCACCTGAAGAAACGCAAGAACATCGACCCGAACCGGATCGTCGTCGGCGGCTGGTCGCTGGGCGCCGCCGTGGCGATCGACCTGGCGGCTCGCGAGAAGACGGCGGGATTGATCTCGCTGAGCGGCTTCACCAGCGGCGTCGAGATGGGACGGCGGCTCATGCCGTTCCTGCCGGTCCGCCTGCTGCTGCGGCACCGCTTCGCCAGCGTCGACAAGATCGGCCGCGTCGCCTGCCCGATCTTCGTCGGCCACGGCGCCGACGACCACATCATCCCCGCCGAGATGGCCGACCGCCTCGCCGCCGCGGCCCGGGCCCCCGTCACCAGGCGGATCATCCCGGGCGCCGACCACAACGACTTCTTCCTCGTCGGCGGCGACGACCTCCTCCAGGCCCTCGGCCGGTTCCTCGATTCCCTGCCGGACGGCACCCCGTAAGTTCGTAGGGCGTTGGGTGGCACGCCCTGCAAGGGCGTGGCGGGACCGGAGACCACGCCCTTGCAGGGCGTGCCACCCGAGGTAGGTACGCGTAGGGCGTGTGCAACACGCCCTACAGGCCGAGCGAATCCCGCTCAGCGGCGGTCGGCCGCCGGAAGGGGCATCGTCGGGGCCGGGGGACGGACGTCCTTCTCCCGAGTCCCGTCGGCGGCGAGCTTGCCGAGGAGGACCTGCTCGAAGCCCTTGAGGTCGGTCCAGAAGGTGCCGGGGCCGGCGTAGAAGACGCCGAGGCGGAGGTCGTCGGGGAGCCGGTCGGCGAACATGTAGCGGTTGTAGGCGTCGGGGCCGCCGAGGGCCTTGACGTACAGCTTGGAGCGCTCGGCCTTGGCCTGGTTGAGCATCTCGGACTTCTTGGCCTGCGCCGTGCCCTTGATCCGGGCGATCTCGGCGTCGATCTTGGCGGTCTCGGCCGCGATGTGGGCATTGAGCCGGAGGGTCTCGGCGTCGATCTCGCCGGCCTGCTTGTCCCCCTCGGCCTTGCGCTGGGCGACCTTGTTGTCGGTCTCGGCCGCGGTGAGCTGCTCCTGGGCCGCGACCTCTTCCTTGGCGCGGATGAATTCGGCCTGGGCCTTGGCGGTGAGCTGCTCCTGGTCGCGGGTCAGCTTCAGCTCGTTGGCGATGTTGGCCTTCTGGATCGGCTCGCGGACCTCGACGGGCACGTAGATGTGCCGGGTCAGGCCGAACAGGAGGACGAGGTTCTTCCCCTGGAGGACCTGCTCGAGCTCCTCGGCGGTGTCGGTCTGGAACGCCTCGCGGTCGTCGCCGATGAGCAGTTGGACCGCCTTGCGCATCGAGCCGTGGATGCGGCAGACCGACTCGATCTGCGGCAGGATGACGGTCTGCTCGACGTTGCCCCGCCCCGTCCCCTTCAGCTCGCCGAACTGGCGGACGACGTCGGGGGCCTGGTGCGGCAGGATGCCCCAGATGGCGGTGTAGTCCATGTGGATCGGGAAGCCGTCGTTGGAAGGGAACTCGATCCCCTTGCCCTTGACGTAGACCGGGTCGGTCGCCGGGGCATCGTCGTCGACGTCGGTCGGCATGCCGACCCGGTTCCGCCTGGCGATGCTGCCGTCGGCGTTCCTGGCGAGCTCGACGATCAACGTCGTCTCGTTGTAGCCGATGCTGACCAGGTCGACCTGCTTCTCGTACGGGTTGATGAAGTAGATGCCCGGCTGGAGCACGTCGGGCTGGATGCCCTGCGGCTGCTTGCCGTTGGCGACCTTGTTGGTGACGACGCCGACGTAGCCGGGCGGGATCAGGGTCGCGTCCTTGGACGAGGCCCGCTTGACGCCGCCGCTGGAGCCGACGCAGGCGGTGACGCCGACCGGGTTGACGTCGTACGCATAGGGATTGATCCGATACCGGCCCGGCGTCAGAACCCGGCGGCGGATGCCGCGATAGCCCTCGTCGGCCAGGGTGACACCCGCCGGCAGATCCTTACCGACCTTGGCGGTGACGACGCCGATCATGCCCGGCTCGATGACGATGTCCTTGACCCGCTCGAACTTGTATTCGAACGGGTTGATGAAGTGACGGCCGGGACCGAGCATGACCTCGAGGACTCCCTTCTCCACCGGCCGGCCCCCCTCAACCTTCGCCAGCGAGCCCGCGGCCGTCTCGGGGACGTTGTAGAAGGGGAACGGGCCGCGGTAGAACAGCCGGAGGCTCTCGCCCGGCGGCACCTCGACGCGGCAGATCGTCCATTGCCAGAGGCCGACGTAGCCGACGACGTACGCCAGGGCCAGCGTGCCGAGCCCCAGGGCGATCCAGGTGTGTGCTCGCGCGTTCATGGCTTCACCTCCGCCGTCGTGAACGGGTTGGCGGGCAGCTCGGCGTTCTTCGCCGTCGACTCCGGCGCCTTGGTGTGCGGGCGGTCGGCGGCCCTGGTGAACTGGCCGAAGAGGTCCATCAAGGGCCCTTCCGAGTTCGACAGGATCGTGCGGAAAGCCGGCGCGAGCTTGGTGACCAGGACGCTCCGCGCCAGGGCGCCGCCGTCGCCGTCGAAGGCCGAGACCTGCTCCTTGAGGCCGGCGACCTCGGCCTGATTGGTCAGGCGGATGACCTCCGACTCGGCCTTCGCCGCCTCGACGATCGCCGAGGCCTCGTCCTTGGCGGCCTGGAGCCGGGTCTTGGCCACGGCCAGCTTCTTCTCGGTGCCGGTGACGGCCACCTTCTGCTCCTGCTCGGCGCGGGTGAGCTGGACGCCGACGATCCGGTCGGCTTCGACGAGCTTCTTGCCCTGCTCGACGAGCATCTGCTCGACCTTCAGTTGCTTCTCCGACTCCTGCTGCTCCTTCTCGCGGAGGAAGCGGGCGAGGTTCTGCTTGGCCAGCTCGCGGGCACGGACCGGCCGGGCGATCTCCTGCGGCGGCTGGATCGACGAGATCGGGATGTCGACGACCTCGATCCCCTGGACCTTGCAGTTGGCGACCAGGTTCTTCTTCAGGTCGTCCTGGAACCGCTTCCGCGCGTCGCCGTCGAAGAACATCCGGCCGGAGAGCTTCGAGCCGTTGATCCGGCAGATCGACCGCGTCTCCGGAGAGATGATCTTGGCGAGGATCTCGTCGTCGATCGCGTCACCGTTGGAGTCCTCGTTGTAGAGGACGAAGACCTCGGCGGCCTTCTCCTCGATGACCCGGAACTCGACGGCGCCGTCGAGCACGACGGCGAAGCCGTCGGACGTCAGGAAGCTCATCTCGTCCGGCGTCGCGAGGTTGAACCGCCGCGACCGGCAGTCGACGAGGCTGACCCGGACCTCGTACGGGTTCAAATAGTGCAGGCCCGGCGGCAGCGTCTCCTTCTGGACCCCGCGCTCCCCTTTGCGGACGAGCACGACGTTGGGGTCCTTCGGCTCGTCGCCGGCCAGCAGGGTCATGACGCCCCGGAACCCGGGCGGGATGCGGATCGGGTCGTGATCCTCGATCTGCTCGGCGTACCAGTTGTACGCATACCGGCCCGGCTTCTTGATCGCGTGCTGGATGCCCTTCTGGCCGGGCTCGGCCAGCACCTTGCCCGGCGGCAGGTCGTCGCCGGCGAGGGTGACGACCACCCCGATCTTGTCGGCCGGGATGTCTTTCTGCGGGCCGATCTCCCAGCTCCAGTACAATGGGTTGTAGAAGTATCGCCCCTCGGTCAGGACGCCCGGCTGCACCCCCTTGTAATGCCGGCCCTGCTTCTCGAAGGCTGGCGCCAGCACCATCCCCGGCTCCAGGTCCAGGCCCGCCTTGCGCACCAGGACCGCCTGGTAGCCGGGCGGGACCTCGATCGTGCAGGCGTTATAGGCCGAGAGCGCGAAGATCAGGCCGAAGCCGGCCGCCACCGCGAAGGCCCAGGACCGCCAGCCCCGCCCGGACGGTCCCCGCCGCGCATCGCGTCCCGGTGGGACGCGATCGCTCCCGCGGAATTGCGTCATGATGTCACCCCTCCGTCGGAGTCGGTCGCGAGGGCGGCGACCGCGCGGTCGCCGCCCGAATCGACCCGGACAGTATCTTCGCCGCCGGGTCATCGAGATTCTAACGCGCGGACGCCGATCGTGGCGATTGGGCGAGCTGGACGGGGGTACTCGCCGGGGAGGGCCCGCCGCGCGGCGCCGGCCCCGGCGGTCGGCCGCGGACGGCTACTTCTTGCGGTGCCGGATCCGGCTGCGCATCCGACGCTTCTTGCGACCGACCTTGCGACGACCTTTCCCTCGGCGACGACTGGCCATAAGCTCTCCTCGATGAGCCCCCGACTCGACGACCCTGATCCGGCGTGTGGAAACCCGCGACGAGACCGCCCGGGAAGCCTCAGATCCTAACCCAAAGCCCCTTCCCGGACAAGACGACGCCGGCCCCTGCTTGAAACCGCCGGCTCCCGTCGAGTGTACTCTCGGGCATGAGCACCGTCATCGACCTCGCCGAAATGCCCGAGCCGGCCGAGGCGCCCCCGAGGCGCCGACGCTTCCTGCTCCGCCTGCTGCGCGCGGTTGGGGGCCGGGTCGCGTCGGCGGCGGAGTGGCTCTTCGGGGCGGTCTCGCTGGTGCTGGGGCTGTCGATCCTGGCGGCCTTGCCGATCCTCCAGTTCCTGAGTCTCGGCTACTTCCTCGAGTCCTCGGCCCGCGTCGCCCGCTCCGGCCGGCTCCGCGACGGCATCATCGGCCCCCGCAAGGCCGCCCGCGTCGGCGGCCTGATCGCCGGGGCCTGGCTGGCGACCCTGCCCCTATGGCTCGTCGGCTCGCTCGCCCGCTCCGCCGACCTGATCGACCCCGGCGGTCCCGTCGCCCGCGCCTGGCGGCTGGGGCAGATCCTCTTGACGGTCCTGACCCTCCTGCACATCGGCATCGCCTGCGCCCGAGGGGCCCGGCTCCGGCATTTCCTCTGGCCGTTCAGCGACCCGTTCTGGCTCGTCCGTCGCCTCCGTCGGGGCGGCTTCTACGTCGAGGCGCGGGACGGTCTCTGGGAGTTCGTCGCGCGGTTGCGACTGCCGCAATACCTCCGGCTCGGGTTCGTCGGCTTCGTCGGGACGCTCGTCTGGCTCGTGCCGCCGGCCCTCTTGATCGCGGCCGGTGGCCGTTATCCGGCGCTGGGGGTCATCGGGACCTTGCTTCTCGCGGTGGTGGTGCCGTGCCTGCCGTTCATGCAGGTACGGTACGCGGTCGAGGGTCGCGCCACGGCCCTCTTCGCGCCGCGGGCGGTCCGCGACCGGTTCCGCCGCGCCCCCTGGGCCTTCGCGTTCGCCCTCCTGATCCTGCTCGTCGCGGCGATCCCGCTCTACCTGCTCAAGATCGAGCTCATCCCCCACGACGCCGCCTGGCTCGAGAGCCTCGTCTTCGTCGCCTTCCTCGCGCCCGCCCGCCTCCTCGTCGGCTGGGCCTACGCCCGCGCCGGCCGCCGCTATCGTCCCCGACACTGGCTCTTCCGCTCGATGGGACGCCTGGCGATCATCCCGGCGGCGATGCTGTACGTGCTCGTCGTCTTCCTCGCGCAATACACCTCGTGGGGCGGCGTGCGCAGCCTCTACGAGCAGCACGCCTTCCTGCTGCCCGTGCCGTTCCTCGGGCTGTAGTCCGGTAGTCCGGTAGGGTGCGTCGAGTCCGCGACGACGCACCCGGAGGGGCGGTGCGTCGTCGCGG
>DASZMJ010000568.1:0-6033 GCA_035551935.1 Isosphaeraceae bacterium | reverse complement strand
ACACCCTCCGCCGCGTGCTCCACGAGTCCGGCTCCAGCGACCGGCGCACCGGCACCTGGTGCCCGACGGGCGAGGCGCCGCGCCGCCGCAAGGCCGGGCCGGTCGTGGTCGTCGACCCGGATGCCGAGGCGAAAAAAAGTTGATCGAGGACGCCTACCGGCTCGGCGAGGCGATGGGCCTGGCGGTCTGGGGCACCGACCGGGCCGGGCCCTACCAGACGATCCCCTACCCCGGCCAGTCGTGGCGGCCCGAGGGCGACCCGGCGCGCCAGCCGCATGAGGACCTGCGCGACGGCACGGCCCAGGCCCTGACCCTGTTCCGCCCGGCCGCCGGCCACGTCCGCCTGAAGGGCGTGACGGCCTGCGCCAACGCGGTCCTGCACCCCTGGCCGGAGCGGGAGCTGGCCGAGATCCTGGCCGCGATGCCCGACCCGCACGCCGAGCCCGCCGCGGGCCGGCGTGCGGCCTGGGAGCGGTGGCAGGAGGGCCTGACGGTCAAGCCGACACTCCTGTCGGAACTACCGCCGCTGCGGATGCTCCTGGTGCTGGACGACCTGGCCGGCCACAAGACGCCGGCGTTCGTCGGCTGGCTGTTCGCGCACGGCATCATGCCCTTGTACACGCCGGTGGGCGGGTCGTGGCGGAACATGGCCGAGAGCCTCCAACGGATCCTCAAGCGACGTGCGCCGGACGGCCGGTGCCCGACCGACACGGCCCGGGTCATCGCCCGGTTCGAGGCGGCGGCGCGGCGCTGGGACGCGGCGGCGACGCCGTTCGTGTGGGGCGGCAAGCGGGCGGCCCGACGACGGCGGCAGCGCGAACGTCGACACCGCCTCGGCGGCTCGGGGGCCTGCTCCCCCGTCCCGGTCGCGCGACGGGCTGATTTATGGCCACACGCAAGCCAAGTGACCCACTACGAATGGGTGACCGATCCACGCGATTCGGGATCAGTCGCAACGCGGCAGGCGGACGGTGAAGGTGCTGCCGGCGCCGAGGCGGCTGGCGACGGAGACCTGGCCGCCGACGGACTGGACGAGGTGCTTGACGATCGAGAGGCCCAGGCCGGTGCCGCCGAGGGCGCGGCTGCGGGCCTTGTCGACGCGGTAGAAGCGCTCGAAGACGCGGGGCAGGTCGTCGCGGGGGATGCCGACGCCGGTGTCGGCGACCTCGACGGCGAGGTGGCCGTCGTCGTCGCGGCGGCAGGCGACGCGGACGCGGCCGCCGTCGGGGGTGTACTTGATCGCGTTGTCGATCAGGTTGTCGAGGATCTGGCGGACCGCCTCCTCGTCGGCGACGACCTCGGTCGCGTCGTCGATCGGGCCGGGGTCGAGGCCGTAGGAGAGCCCCTTGGCGTCGGCGCGGCCGCGGTGCGACTCGATGATGTCGCGGAGCACGGGCATCAAGGGCAACGGGGCGTGGTCGAAGACCTCCTCGCCCGACTCCAGCCGGGCGAGGCTCAACAGGTCGAGGATCAGGCGGTTGAGGCGGTCGGTCTGCTCGTCGATCTGGCGGAGGAAGCGGAGGTTGACGCGGTCGTCGTGCAACGCGCCGTCGAGGAGGGTCTCGGCGCACGCCTTGATCGAGGCCAGCGGGGTCTTCAGCTCGTGCGAGGCGTTGGCGACGAAGTCCTGCCGCATCCGCTCGACGCGACGTAGCTCGGTGACGTCGTGGAAGACGAGCACGGCCCCCGGCGGCGGGCCTGGCAGGGGGGTTCCGTGGATGGCCATTATCAGCTCGGAGGACCCGGGCCGGGCCTCGCGGGCCGGCACGACGACCTCGCCGCGATACGTGCCGGGGCCGGCGAGCGTGTCGCCGACGGCCTCCTGCACGCCCGGGCTGCGGATCAGCTCGGCGACGAGCCGGCCGACCGCCCCGCGCTCCAGGCCGAGCATCCGCGCCGCCGCGTCGTTGGCGAACACGAGCCGGCGCCGGTCGTCGACGGCGACGACCCCCTCGGCCATGCCGCTGAGGACCGCCGCGAGCTGCTGCCCCTCGCGCTCGGCCGCGGCGATCCGCCCCTCGAGTCGCGAGACGACCTCGTCGAACCGCCGCACCAGGCGGCCGAGCGGCCCGGCGATCCTCGGCCGCAAGGACCGCACCGGCCGACCCGAGCCGAGCGCCTCGATCCCCCGGGTCAGCTCCTCGATGACCTGCCGCTCGCGGCGCCGACGGACGACCGCCAGGGCCGCCCCTGCGACCGCGACGACGACCGCGACGGCCTCGACCCAGCCCCTCGACATGCCCGCGAGTATCACCGCCGCCGACGGCCCCGGTCAAGCTCAGCGGTCCGTCGCAGGCATGCCCCGCTTGCCCGCTCGATCGGCCCTCCTTCGTAGCAGGCACGCTCCGCGTGCCGTCCGCCCTCCCGTAAGGTTCCTGGGTTTCGGCGGACGGCACGCGGAGCGTGCCTGCTACAGGGCGGTCGAGCTCAGCGGTCCGAGGAATCGGCCTCGTTGTGGAAGCAGCGGGAGCAGGGCTCGCGGCCCCTCGCCCTGGCCGCGGCGGCGTCGGGAAAGACGAGGAGATTGGACTGGAGGATCCGCCTGGCCGAGGGGCAGCCTGGCCGGTGGTAATGGTCGCCCGTCTTGCTGGCGACGACCTCCGTCGCGCGCTCCGACACGGTGGCGGGGGGCGTGGTCGGTCGGGCGTCGGGCCGTTCGGGCGCGGCGCGGGCGACGGCCGTAGGACGGTGGGTGATCGCCGGACCGGGAAGGGGTTGCCGCGAGGCGGGGACGTAGGCGGCGTTCAGGCCGACGACGGCGATCAGGCCGGCTACCAGCCCGATCAACACGCCCCGGGTCGTCCGGGGCGCGGCGCGGTCGTCGAGCCAGCGGGTGAGGTCGGCGGCGAGGGAACGGGCGTCGGGGTAGCGGGCGTTCGGGTCGTGGGCGAGGGCGCGGCGGCAGATGCGGTCGAGGGCGCGGGGCACGTCGGCATCGACCTCGCGCGGCGAGACGGCCTCGGGGGCCGCGGCCTCGACGCGCCAGAGGGGGGCCTGGCTCGGCAGGTCGCCGGGGCGGCGCTTGCAGAGCAGCTCGAAGAGCATCACGCCGAGGCTGTAGACGTCGCTGCGGCCGTCGGCCAGGTGGCTGCGGCCGGCCGCCTGCTCGGGGCTCATGTAGGCCGGGGTGCCGAGCACGGCCCCCTCGCGGGTCAGGGTCGCGTCGCACTCGACCCGCAGCGCCAGGCCGAAGTCGGTCAGGCGGGGGCGTCCCTCGGGGTCGATGATGACGTTGGCCGGCTTGATGTCGCGGTGGAAGACGCCCCTGCGGTGGGCGTGCTCGACCGCCGCGGTCAGGTCGCGGACCAGTCGCACCGCCTCCTCGACGCCGATCGTCCTCAAGTCGCGGAGCCGCGAGAGGGTCGGGCCGGCGACATATTGATAGGCGATCCAGCAACGGCCGTTGTCGCGGCCGGCGTCGTGCAACGGGATGATGTTGGGATGGTCGAGCTGCGCCGCGGCTCGGGCCTCGCGGAAGAACCGCTCCATGACCCGCGCCGCGGGCCGCGACTGCTTGAGCACCTTGAGGGCCACGTCGCGCTCGAGCCGGGGGTCGTAGGCCCGAAAGACCTGGCCGAAGCCGCCGCCGCCGAGCCCCTCGCGGAGCTGGAACCGGCCAACGTGGCCGAGGGTCGCGTCGTTGCTCGGCGCCTCGAACGGGGTCGCGTCGTCGGGCGAGAGCTCCAGCGAGAGCGGGGTCGTCCGTTCGGTCGTCTCGGAGACGTCGATCGCCCGCGCCTCCAGCGTCCCGCCGCAGTCGGGGCAGAGCCCGGGGCCCGTCTCGGGCTCCGAGTCCTGGCTTCGCAGGCAGTCACGGCAGACCAGCCGCATCGGCACGGGCATCACCGCGGCGTCCCCCTCGACCCGATCGCCGCCGCGACGCGCCGGCGGCCCTGCAAGCATCCTAGAACACGGAACGAGCCGCGACCACAGATGTGACGGTCATAATAAACCGGGACCGCTCACGAGGCGGGGAACGCCCGCAAGGCGGCGTCGGCCGTGGCGGTCGTCCGGGCGTCGTCATTGTGGCGGAGGTCGCGGAGGGCCTGGTCGAACCGCCGCGCGGCCAGTCGCAGGTAATAATCGCCCGCGGCGCGGTCGAGCTCGCTCCCCTGGCCGGTCGACAGGTCGCGGTCGAGCCGCGCGAGGGTGCAGCCGGACGTCACCAGGGCGATGGCGGCGTCGGCGATCCGCTCCTGCACGTACTGCTTCTCCAGCACGCCCTCGCGGTATCGCAACAGGGTCCGCTCGATCGCCCAGCCGAACCGGGCGACCCGCCTCGCCAGCGCAACGGCCGCGGGACGGAGCTCGGGCGTGGCCACCGCCACGACCGGCCGGCGCACCAGCCGGGCGGCGCGGCTCGACCCGAACCGCCAGAGGGCGGGCAAGGCCCGAGCGGGCCGCTTCAGGTCGTCGAGCGTCGCCTTGAACCCCTCGGCCACGTCGCGCATGCCGACCAGGGCGATGAACGCCTTGAGGACCTCATTGGCCCCCTCGCCGATCTGGTTGATCCGCGCGTCGCGCATCCAGCGCTCGTACGGCTCGTCGCTGAAATAGCCCTGCCCGCCGTGGATCTGGAGCGTCTCGTAGACGGCCTGCCAGAGCGCCTCGGTGGCGAAGACCTTGAGGATGGCCGTCTCGAGCATGTAGTCCTCCGCCCCCCGGTCGATGAGGGCGGCGGTCTCGTACGTCGTCGCCTCCATCGCGTAAGCCGAGGCGGCGATGAGGGCGAGCTTCTCCTTGACGAGCTCGAGCGTCCCCAACGTCCGGCCGAACTGGCGGCGACGGTTGGCGTGTCGGGTCGCGGCGGCGAGGCACGCCTTGGCCGCCCCGGTGCAACTGGCGCCGAAGGTCGTGCGGCCGAAGTCGAGGACCGTCAAGGCCACCCGCAACCCCTTGCCCAGCGGGCCGAGGAGGTTCGACCGCGGCACGGGCATGTCGTGGAAGGCGAGCTTGGCCGTCGCGGTGCCGCGGATGCCGCACTTGGGCATCCGGGCCGTCACGACCTCGAAGCCCGGCAGGTCGGGCGTGACGAGGAAGGCCGAGACCTTCGACTCGCCCCCCTTCGGGTCGGGCGTGCGGGCCATGACGGTCAGGACGTCGGCGATGCCGCCGTTGGTGATGTAGCGCTTCGTGCCGTTCAGGAGGAACGTCTCGCCGTCGGCCGAGGGGGTGGCCGTCGTCTGCACGTTCGAGGCGTCGGAGCCCGCCTCGACCTCGGTCAAGGCGAAGGCCGCGAGCTTCTCGCCCTTCGTCAACGGCGGCAGCCAGCGCCGTTGTTGCTCGTCGGTGCCGAACAGGAGCAAGGCCCGGATGCCGATCGAGTGGTGGGCGTTGACGAAGACGGCCGTCGAGGCGCAGTGGCCGCCGATGACCTCCATGATCCGGCAATAGCCCGACTGGCTGAAACCCCGCCCGCCGAACTCCGGCGGCGCCGTCATCCCGAGGACGCCGAGCCGGCCGAGCCCCTCGATCACGCTCGCCGGGATGTCGGCCTCGCGGTCGATGGCCGCCGAGTCGATGTGCTCCTCGGCGAACTTCCGGACCGCCCCGACCGCCTCCTCGACGACCAATCGTCGCGCGGCGGGCAGCTCGGGGTACGGGAAGAGGACGTCGCCGCGGAACTGCCCCTTGAAGACCTCCTTGGCGAAGCCCGCGCGACCCGGCTCCGAGAACAGCAGCTCCTCCGCCTGGCGGATCTGCCGCTGCTTCTCGGCCTCGGACATGACCTCGCCGGCATGCTCGGTCGCGGTGGCGGACATGGGACCTCCTTCGTTCGTTCGGGCGACGACCGGACCCCTTCTTTCATTGTAGTCCGTTCGGCCCCCGACGATAAGCATCGGCACGCCCGGCCGAGGTTCTGGGGCGGTATTGACCCGTGAGGCTGGAGAGGGCTAAGCAGGTCCGCAGTAGTTTTTTCACGGCCCATCCGTTGCGTGCCCGATCTTTCGGAGGCACGCCATGGAACGACTCAAGCTCAACGGCTGGCAGCGGCGCCGCTTGTGGCGCCAGTCGGGGTCGACCCGTGACGTC
>DASZMJ010000567.1:0-3400 GCA_035551935.1 Isosphaeraceae bacterium | reverse complement strand
CCGCGGGCGATCTGTCTGTGGAGCCCGTTCACCTGCCACTTCCACGACGTCTGCGCGTCCATCGCGCGCTTCACGACCGGCAAGCCCCAGACGAGGACCGTCACCGAGAGCAGCAGGAACGGCATCCACGCCCGCGCGACGCGGGCGGTCGTGAGCTCGATGTGGGGACTCGCGGCCACCTCGACCGCGTCGTCGTCGGCGAACCGCCACTCGACCTTCGGCCGCCAGAGCTTGAGGAGGACGACGCCCGTCACGAGGCTGGCGACGGCCGAGACGAGGTCGACCAGCTCGAAGCCGACGAAGTTCGACCAGACGAACTGCGTCCCCGCGAACGCCCCGCCGATCGCCAAGAGCGCCGGCCAGATGGCGAAGGTCTCGCGCCACGAGGTCATCGTCCGGACGAGCCAGAACGGCAGCAGGAGGGCCAGCGGCGGCAGGATGCGGCCGGACGTGGCGCTGATCGCCTCGACGTCCAGCCCGGTGATCTCGGCCAGGGCGCGGATCGGCGTGCCGATGGCGCCCCAGGCGACCGGGGCCGTGTTGGCGATCAGGCAGAGCAGGGCGGCCTGGAACGGCCGGAATCCCAGGCCGACCAGGAACGCGGCGGAAATCGCCACCGGCGCCCCGAACCCGGCCGCTCCTTCCAAAAAAGCGCCGAAGGAGAAGGCCACGAGCACCGCCTGGAGCCGCCGGTCGCCCGAGAGCCGGGCGATCGAGGCCTTCATCACCTCGAACTGGCCGGTGGCCACGGCGATGTCGTAGAGGAACACCGCGGCGACGATCAGCCAGACGATCCGGAACGCGGCGAAGACGACGCCGTGAGTCGCCGCCAGGGCGACCATGCCCGCCGGCATCTTGAAGACGAAGAGGGCCGCGGCGGCCGCCGTCGCCAGGCCGGCCAGGGCCGACGCCCAGGCGCTGGCCTTGCCCGAGGCGAGCAGGCCGAGCAGGACCAGCACGGGGAGGGCCGCGACGAGCGTCGAGACGGGCCAGGACCCGAGCGGGTCGTACGTCTGGGTCCACACGGCGCGGGGGCTCCGGGGGCGGGTCGGATCGGAGGGCGGGGATCGGACGCGGGGCGAAGGTCCGCAAGAAGATACGCCAATCCCGGCCGTCGCGGAAGGGCCGCGCGCGGGGCCTCCGCGGGGCGATGACGCCCCTTGACCCCGGCCGCGGCCGCTCGTTAGAGTCTGGTTTACGCCGCGGGCCATCCGCGGCGCATTGGCAAGGAGTCGACGGTGCAAATCGAGATCTCGACCCGACACGGCGGCCTGGCGCCCGAAGCCCACGAGTACCTGCACGAGAAGGCCGAGAAGCTCCAGAAATACTTCGGCCGGCTGATGGGAGTCGAGGTGGCGGTCGGCCGCGGCAAGCACGCCTGGGACGTCGAGATCCTCGTCTCCGCCGAGCACAAGCACGACTTCGTCGCCAAGGAAGAAGGGCCGACCCCCCAGACGGCGATGGACGCCTGCGTCCACAAGATCGAGCAGCAGCTCCGCCGTTACAAGGAGAAGGTCCAGGGCCACAAGGGCGACCCGTCGATCGGCTCGATCGCCCCCGAGCCCGGCGGCCCGGCCTGACCGCGCCGCGCCGAGCGATCGCCCGCCCCAGAGATCGAGCAGCGAGCCGCCGGGGCCGAGGCCTCCGGCGCGACGAGGGAGGATTGGATGAAGCTTTCGGATTTCGTGGTCCGCGACGCGATCGTCTGCGACCTCAAGGCGACGGGCAAGGAGGCGGCGATCCGCGAGATCGTCACCAGCCTCCAGGTGGCCGGCCAGCTCAGGCCCGAGGACCTCGAGGGGGTCATCCGCGCCATCCTCGGCCGCGAGGAGCTGGGCTCGACCGGCATCGGCCAGGGCGTCGCCGTCCCCCACACCCGGCACCCGACCGCCGGCCGGCTCATCGGCACCGTCGCGATCTCGCGCGGCGGGGTCGACTTCGCGGCGCTCGACGGCGAGCCGGTCGATATCTTCTTCCTGCTCATCTCCCCGCCGAACCAGCCGGGCGACCACCTGCGCGCCCTGGAGAATATCTCGCGGCACCTGAAGGACGACGAGTTCGTGAGCTTCCTCCGCCAGGCCAAGACCCGCGAGCAGGTCACCGAGGTGCTCGACGACGCCGACGCCCGCACCGGCTGACCCCGCACTGCCCCGACCCCTCGAACCAGCCCGAGACCCGACGCGCGATCCAGAGCCCCTCGCCCCAGGGCCGACCGAGCCGATGAGCCAGGACCCGCCCACCGCCAGCCGCCGCGTCGAGATCCTCAACGCGCTGGGCCTCCACCTCCGGCCGGCCGACAAGTTCGTCCGCCTGGCGCTCCAGTTCGCGTCCGAGATCCGCGTCGTCTATAATGGGCAGGAGTGCGACGGCAAGAGCATCCTGGCCCTCTCCACGCTCGCCGCCGAGCAGGGCACGGTCCTCGAGGTCGTGGCGCGGGGCCCGGACGCCGAGGCGGCCGTGGTGGCCCTGGCCGACCTGGTCGCGGCCCGGTTCTTCGAGGACGACGAAGGACAGAGCGTGGAGCGGCCCTCGTGAGCCCCCGGCGCCCTCGGCGGACGAAGACTGCCGCACCGCCGGCCGCCACTCCGACTCCCCCCCAACCGCAACCGCCGCCCCGCGAGCCCGACGTCGACGCCGCGGATCGGCCTTCGAACCTCCCGGCCCTGCGCATGCAGACACTTCGCGGGATCGCCGTCAGCCCCGGCATCGCCATCGGGCCGGCCCTGGTCGTCGACCCCCGCCGCGCCGCGGCCCCGAGGCGCGCGATCCTCGCCGAGGCCGTCCCCGCCGAGTTCGATCGGCTCGAGCGGGCCCTCGGCCTGGCCCGGGCCGATGCCGAGACCGCCGAGGCCGACGCCCGCCGCCGCCTCGGCCCCCAGTACGCCGACATCCTCGGCGCCCACGCCCGGATGATCGCCGACCCCGGGCTCGTCCGCGACGCCCGCGGCCGGATCGAGCGCGAGCGGGTGGGCGCCGAGCAGGCCGTCGCCGAGACCCTCGACGCCTACGCCGCCCGGCTCGAGGCGATGCCCCACCCCCACCTCGCCGCCCGCGCCGCCGACGTCCGCGACATCCAGGGCCGCATCCTCGGCCAGTTCGCCGGCGAGGGCTCCGCGCCGTCCGCCCATCACGGACCGGTCGTCTCCGACGCGCCGGTCGTCGTCCTCGCCGCCGACCTCTCGCCGAGCGAGACCGCCGCGCTGGACCCCAAGCTCGTCCTCGGCTTCGCCACCGAGGCCGGCGGCCGGGCCAGCCACACGGCGATCGTCGCCGAGGCGCTGGAGATCCCCGCCGTCGTCGGCCTCGGCCGCTTCCTCGACGTCGCGCGCGAGGCCACCGCCGTCATCGTCGACGGCGACGACGGCCTCGTCATCTTCGACCCCGACGGGCCGACCCTCGA
>DASZMJ010000566.1:0-5522 GCA_035551935.1 Isosphaeraceae bacterium | reverse complement strand
ACCCGCGCCACGCCGAGCACCTCGCGGGCGATCCGCGCGAGCTCGCGCTCGACCCCGTCGCGGGGCGCGACGTACTCCTCGCGGCGGACCTCCGCCGCCTCGAACGCGGCGAGCGCGCGGCGGTCGACCTTCCCGTTCGGCGAGAGCGGCAGCGCGTCGAGGACGCCGATCGATGCCGGCACCATCGCTTCGGGCAGCGACTCGCGGAGCCAGCGCCTCAGCTCGGCCGGGTCGGGCTCGGCGCCGTGCTCGGCGACGATGAAGCCCGCGAGACTGCGCTCGCCCGCGTCGTCGCGGACGATGACGGCGGCCTCGCGGACCATCGGGTGCCGGAGCAGGGCCGACTCGACCTCGCCCGGCTCGACGCGGACGCCGCGGATCTTCACCTGGTCGTCGGCCCGGCCCAGCAATTCGAGCATGCCGTCGGCCCGCCACTGGGCGAGGTCGCCGGTGCGATAGAGCCGCGAGCCGGGCGGGCCGAACGGGTCGGGCAGGAACCGCTCGGCCGTGAGCGCGGGGCGGTTCAGGTAGCCGATCGCCACGCCCTGACCGCCGATATAGAGCTCGCCCGGCAGGCCCGGAGGCAGCGGCCGAATATTACGATCGAGCACATAAGCGCGGGTCCCAGAGAACGGCCGGCCGATCGGCGCGGGGGCGTCGTCCGGCGCGTCCGGAGCATCCCCCTCGAACCAGGTGCTGTCGATGGTCGCCTCGGTCAGCCCGTACGAGTTGACGACCCGCGCCGACGGGCCGAGGAGCCGCTTCAGCCGCCGATGCTGGCCGACCCTCCAGACGTCGGAGCCGACGGCGACGAGCCGGGCCGAGTCGAGGCGGGTGCCCGTCCGTTCGAGGTGGCCCATCAGACCCTCGACGACGGCCGGCACGAACTCGGCGAAGGCGACGCCCTCGGCCTTCATGAGCTCGGCGAGGGCCTCGGGATCGACGACGACCTCGCGCGGGGCGATGACGAGCGTGCCGCCCGAACCGAGGGCGCGGACCAAGTCGCCGGTGAAGACGTCGAACGCCGGCCCCGCGGCCTGGAGGTGGACGCCCGCGGGCGCATCGAGCCCGTAGCCGCGCTCCCACGCGGAATAGGTCGCCACCAGGCTGCGGTGCGTCACCAGCACCCCCTTCGGGGCGCCGGTGCTGCCGGAGGTATAGATGCAATAGGCGAGGCCGTCGCTCATCGTCGAGGGCGGCAGCGGCTCGGCCGGATCGAGCAGCGGCGCGTCGTCGTCCGCGTCGATTTCGAGGATCGTCCCGTCGAATCCCGCGACCAGCCCGCGCGACGCGCGATCGACGAGCAGGGCCGACGCCCTCGCGTCGCGGAGCATCGTCGCGAGACGTTCGGCCGGATGGAGCGGGTCGAGCGGCAGGTACGCCGCGCCCGCCTTCAGGACGCCGAGCAGGCCGACCAGGAGCGCAGGCGACCGCTCGATGCACAGGCCGACGATCGCCCCTTGAGCGATTCCCTTGCGATCAAGCTCCCGCGCCGTGAAGTCGGCCCGGACATCGAGCTCGAGATAGGTCATCCGCCGCCCTTCGTGGACGACCGCGATGGCCTCCGGGTCGAGCGTGGCGCGGGCCTCGAAGAGCTGGTGGATCAGCAGATCGTCGCGGCCCTCGACCTCATCCTCGGGCTGGCCGACGAGCCGCGCCCGCTCGGCTTCGGTCATCAGCGGCAAGTCGCCGATGCGCCGCGAGGGGTCGGCGACCACGCCCTCCAGGAGCGTCCGGTAGTGCGCCAGCATCCGGTCGGCCGTGGCCTCGTCGAACAGGTCGGCGCTGAACTCGAGCGCCAGGGCCAGCCCCTCATCGTCCCGCGCCGCGACGAGCGTGAGGTCGAAGAGCGAGGCCCTCCGCTCGTAGTGGAGCGACTCAACCTTCATGCCCGAGACGACGATCGCCCGCCCCCGCGCGCCCATGCCGAAGGCGCCCAGGCCGACCTGGCCGTCGCGCTGGGACTTCTGGTAGATGAACATTGACTGGAATATCGGCGTCCGCCCGGGATCGTGCCCGCGCCAGAGCCGCTCGACCATCAGGGCGTAGGGATAATCCTGGTTCTCCAGCCCCTCGTGGACCGTCGCGCGGACCCTGGCCAGTAGCTCGTCGAACGTGGGTCCTCCCGAGAGGTCGGCCCGCATCGGCACGAGGTTGACGAAGTAGCCGAGCAGCCCTTCCAACCCCGCGCGGGTCCGGCCGGCGACCGGCGATCCGACCGCGAAATCGTCCTGCCCGCTGTACCGGCCCAGCAGCGTCTGGAACGCGGCCAGCAGCACGGTGTAGACGCTCACGCCGCGGTCGCGGGCGAGGTCGACGACGGCCCGGGTCAGGTCGCCGTCGAGGTCGAGGTGACGGACGCCGCCGCCCTCGGTCCGCGCGGCGGGCCTTGGACGGTCCGTCGGCAGTTCGAGCGCGGGCGGCGGCGGGGTGAGCCGCGACCGCCAGTGCGCCTCGAGCCGGCCGCCCTCGGGTCCGGCGAGCATCTCGGCCTGCCAGCGCGCGTAATCGGTGTAGCGGACCGGAAGTGCGGGCAATTCGACGATCTGGCCCGACCGTTCGGCCGCGTAGAGCCGGCCCAGCTCCTCGACGAGCAGGGAGATCGTCCAGAAGTCGCCGACGATGTGGTCGAGCACGACGAGGACGTCGCACGCTTCATCCGAAAGGACCCAGACGAACACGCGGAGGAGCGGCCCGGTCTCGATGTCGAAAGGGCGATTGGCCTCGTCGGAGCGCCTTCGCCTCACGTCGGCCTCGCTCCGGCCCCGCGCGTCCTCGATCTGGAGGAAAGGTTCGAGCGCGTCGCGGACCTCGACGGCCGGGCGGCCGCGGTGCTCGGGGTAGGTCGTGCGAAGCGCCGGGTGGCGTTCGACGAGCCGCACGAGGGCGCGGCGGAGGGCGTCGGCGTCGAGGGACGAATGGACTCGCGCGGCCCCGGCGATGTTGTAGGCGCCCGGCGTCGCCGAGAGCTGGTGGGCGTACCAGAGCGATTGCTGGCCGTAGGAGGGGACGTGCTCGGCGTCGTCGCCGAGGGCCGCGACCAGGCTCGCGTGCCTGTGCGTGCGGGGATCTTCGTCGTCCGCGATCAGGCGGTCGGCCAATGAGCCGAGCGTCGTCGCTTCCAGGAACGTCGTGATCGGCACGAGCACGCCGAGTTCGCCCTCGATGCCGGCCTTCAACTCCATGGCGAGCAGCGAGTCGATGCCCAGCGTGTTGAGCGGCCGGTCCTCGTCGGGCTCGCCCGCGGGAAGTCGGAGGACCGCCGCGACCCGCGTGCGGAGCCGGGCGATCAAGGCCCCGCGCCGCTCGTCCGCCGGCAGATCGCCGAGCCAGGCGAGCCCGTCGGTCGAGGTCTCCGCCGTCCCCGCCTCGGCCGCGACCACGTCGAGGATCTTGCCGCGTCCGGCCAATGCATAGAGCGGCGCGAAGGTCGCCCAGTCGACATCCGCGGCGGTCGCCTGTGTCGCGGCGGGATCGGCCAGCAGGCGGCCGAAGGCTTCGAGCCCCTCCGCGGCCGACAGGGCCCGCAGGCCCATCCGTTCGAGCGAGCGGCCCCAGCCCGAGGCGTCGACCATGCCGCCGCCGTCCCACGGGCCCCAGTTCACGCTCAGGGCCGGCAATCCCAGGGCCGCGCGGTGATGGGCCAGGGCGTCGAGGAACGCGTTGGCCGCCGAATAGCCGGCGAGCTTCCGCGAGCTCCAGACCGAGGAGATCGACGAGAACATCGCGAAGACGTCGAGCGTCAGCCCCCGCGACGCCTCGTGGAGGACCCATGCCCCCGCGACCTTCGGCCGGAGCACGGCGCGGAGCGAGGCGTCATCGAGGGCGACCGCGTCCGCCGGCTCGACGACGCCGGCCGCGTGGACGATCCCGCGGATCGGCGGCAGGGACTTGCGCCACGATGCGAATAGCTCCTCCATCGCGGGGAGGTCCGCGACGTCGGCCGAGGCCGTGACGATCGTCGCCCCGAGCCGCTCCATCGCGCGGACGGCGGCGATCCGATCGTTCGCCTCCAGGCTGTCCCATCGGTCGCGATCGGGCAGCCCGCGGCGGCCGAGGAGGATCAGCCGGCGCGCCCCGTTCTCGACCATCCAACGCGCCACGCGGAGGCCGAGGTCGCCCAGGCCGCCGGTGACGAGATAAGTCCCTTCGGGGCGGAAGGTCGGGCTGGTCGGCACGCTCGTCGGCCTGGCCCTGCGGACCAGGCGCGGCACGTAACACCGCCCTTGCCGAAACGCGACCTGGTCCTCGGTCCCGTCGGCCAGGGCGCGGGCCAGGGCCTCGGCCTCGTCTCCCCCGTCCGGGTCGAGGTCGATAAGACCGCCCCAGAGCTCCGGGTGCTCCAGGGCCAGCGAGCGTCCCAGGCCCCAGACGCTCGACTGTTCGACCGCGAGGGGTCGAGAGGCGTCTCCAGCCGGCTGGGCACCACGGGTCACGACCCAGAGCCGCGGGCGATCGGGTCCGGGATGCGAGGCGAGAGTGCGGACGAGCCGGAGGACGTCGCCGCAGGTGCGGGTCGCGGTCGCCTCGACGTCCTTGCCGTTCGGAGCGATGTAGACGACCCGCCCCGCGGAATGCAGCGACTCGGCGGCCGGGGTCGATTCGACGACGACCTCGGCGCCGTGATGTTCCAGATCGGCCGCGAGGGACCGCGCGACGCCTTCGCCCTCGCCGACGATGACCCAACGACCGGAGACTTCGCCCGATGCCCCGGGCGCGTCGGCCGGATTCCAGCGGATCTCGTAGAACAGGTCGTCCGCCGCGCGGGGAGGCTCGGGGGTCGGATCGTGAGGACGGCCATTGCTCACATGATGGCCGTTGAGCGATGGGTTCGGCACCGATGAGCCGGCCGCTTCCTCGACCCAGTGGCGCTTGCCCTGCCACGGGTACGTCGGCAGCCTGCGGAACCGGCCCGGGGGCGCCAGGCGCTCCCACACGACCGGGCACCCGCGGACGTAGAGCGACGCGACCGAGCGGAGCAGGTCCGCGCGGCCGTGGCCGTCGCGGCGGAGCGTCGGCACGACGGCGGGCCGCGGCGATCGCATGCCCAGCGTCTCGGCGATCGCGCCGCGATGGATCGGGTGCGGGCCGATCTCGAGGAAGACGTCGAAGCCTTCGCTTTCCAGGGTCGAGATCGCGTCGGAGAAGAGCACGGTCTCGCGGAGGTTGCGGCCCCAGTAGGCCGCGCCGAGGTCTTCGCCGGCGATCGACCGGCCGGTCACGGCCGAGATGATCGGCATCGAGCCGCCGCGCGGTTCTAGCCCGGCCAGGGCCTGTTCCATCTCGGCCCGCAGAGGGTCGAGGAGGGGGTGATGGAACGGGCAATCGACGTCGAGGAGGCGGGCGAATCGGCCCTCGTTGCCGAGCGAGGCGACCAGCTCGCGAAGGGCGGCGGACTCGCCCGAGACGGTGGTCATCTCGGGTCCGTTGATCGCCGCAATGGCGAGGGCGTCGCCGAACCGGGCGATCCTACGACCGGCCTCCCGGGCCGAGATGCCGAGCGCCGCCGTCCGGCCCCGACC
>DASZMJ010000565.1:0-14613 GCA_035551935.1 Isosphaeraceae bacterium | reverse complement strand
CGCCGCCGCGACCCGCTCGCGAAGATCCTTCGAGTAGGGCCCCATGACAATCTCCTTCGGCTCCGACCTCGGTGGCGTCAGCAATCCGCTCCTCGGGAATCCTTTCCGTCTGCAAGCCGAAAGTAAACCGCTCTAAGGGGGGGAGGAACTCCACCGCAGATGACGCAGCTTCCGCAGATAAAGAAAGAACAAAATTTATTCAATCCTTTCTTTATCTGCGGAAGCTGCGTCATCTGCGGTGGAATCCCTCTTCACAGCCAGATCTTCACCCTGCTCCTCAATCCCTCAGGCAGGCGCTTCTCGACGATGCGCTGGATGGAGTCGGGGTGGAGGCGGGTGCTGAAGTGGGAGGCGATGATCCAGTCGTTCTGGAACCGGTCGGCGCGGGCGAGGATGTCGTCGAGGTGCATGTGGCCGAACTTGTGGATCTTCTCGGGGCGCTCGGCGGGGGCGACGAAGGTCATCTCGAGGATGAGCCATTCGGCGCGATAGACGTCGGGGAAGGCGTCGAGGCCGGCGGGCGCGGTGTCGCCGAGGTACGCGACCTTGGGCAGCCGGACCTCGGCCGAGACCTCGACGCCCGAGAGGCGGAGGTCGCGGATCTGCTCGCCGGTCAGGTCGTGGTACTCGGGCTTGAGCTTCTTGCGACGCTCCCAGACGAGGAACCCCAGGGACGGGATCGTGTGCCGCGTCGGGAAGACGCTGACGACCAATTCGCGCGACAGCTCGACCTCGGTCCCCGGCTCCAGGCCGACCAGCTCGACCGGCATCCGGCCGCGGTCGAGGTGCTGGAAGGCGCGGAGCAAGCGGCCGACGCCGTCGACGGCCTCGGCCGGCAGGTAGATCGTCGGCGGCTCCATCTTCATCATCCGCCGCCGCGCGACGTAGGTCGGCAAGGCGGCGATGTGGTCGAGGTGGGTGTGCGAGACGAAGAACGTCGGCGTGGCCATGAACGACCAGGGTTGCGCGCCGAGGTCGAAGCCGAGCTTCAGCTCGGGCAGCCGCCAGTACGTCTGCACCGCCGCGCGCGAGTAGCCCTCGAGGGTGATCCCCTTGTGGACGAAGCTGCGGACGGGTGCGTTGTCGACCGGGTGGTCGAGCGATTCCGGGCTCGTGTCGTCCAGGGCCAACCGTCCGCCTCCGCTCGTGAATCCGACGGGAATCGATCGCTCGTTCCAGGATCAGGACACCGGGCCCCACCCCCAGGATACCGTCGTCGGACCCGATTGGAACAGGAGGACGGACGGCCGCTTGTGGGGCGGGGCCGCGGAGGCTAGGATCGGGCGCGAGATTCGCATGCATCGACCCGACGCGCCGATCCCGCCCCCTCAAGGAGACGACCGATGGACGCCGACAAGAAGGCCCTGATCGACGGCCTCAACAGCGACCTGGCCGGCGAGTTCCAGGCGATCATCCAGTACACCGACTACGCCGCCCGGGTCACGGGGCCGTTCCGCCAGGAGTTGCGGGCGATGTTCCTGGCCGAGGTCCCCGACGAGCAGGGGCATGCGCAGTACCTCGCCGACCAGATCGCCTACTTCGGCGGCACGCCGACGACCACCCCGCGGCCGGTCGCCTCGGCGACCACCCCCAAGCAGATGCTCCAGCGCATCCTCGAGGCCGAGGAGCGCGCCGTCCGTGACTACACCGAGCGCGCCAAACAGGCCGAGGCCTGCGGCGAGATCGCCCTGAAGGTCGCGCTGGAGAACCAGATCGCCGACGAGGAGACCCACCGCCAGCAGGTCGCCCGCATGCTCGCCGGCTGGCCCGAGTGAGGCCGATTCCGGGAAAATCGGCCGGGCGGGTCGTATCCAACCCCCCGGGCCGGTCGTAGAATGCATGAGGGGGGAGATTCGCCCTGGCCTCGACGGGCCCTCGCAAACGGCCGGGGCCGCGGGCGACCCCCGATCGGGGAGCCACGGCGATGCGACGAACCGCAACGATCGGGCAATCGGCGGGGGCGGGCCTGCTGGCGATGGCCCTGGCCCTCGTGGGCGGCCGGGCCGAGGCCCAGCACACCATCGGCGTCGGCGGCGCGAGCTTCGGCGCCAATCCGTCGGGCGCGAGCTTCGGCGCCAACCCCTCAGGCGCGAGCTTCGGGGCCAATCCGGGCTTCCGCTCCGGCCTCGGCGGCGGCTCGTTCTACAACATCCGGAGCGGCAGCGGCTTCGGCCTCGGGGGCGTCGGCAGTTACGGCTACGGCGGCTACAGTGGCCTCGGCTACGGCGGCTATGGCGGCTATGGCTACGGCGGCTATGGCTACGGCGGCTATGGCCTCGGGCTGGGGTATGGCTACGGCAACGGGCTCGGCTACGGCCTCGGGTCGTACGGCTTCGGCAACCCCTACGGGTATGGCTACGGCTTCGGCAACCCCTATGCCTTCAACCCGGCGATCCTGGTGCCGGGCACGGCGGCGAGCCTCGATGCGGGCTGGGTCAACCCGTACATGGGCGGTTTCGGCGGGTACGGCCTGGGCGGTTATGGCTACGGGTTCGGTTATCCGGGCTTCTATTGAGCCGAGGGACCGGGTCCGGCCGTCGCGGGGGTCGATCGCGTGTTAAGGTTCGGGGTGGCGCGCCCGGGAGACGCCCCGTCGGGCGTCCGGGGCGCGCGACGGTCCTCGATGGAGCGAGACCCCCATGTCGCCGAACCTACGACCTCGCCGGCCGGTCGCGCCGGCCCTGGCCCTGCTCGCCCTGGCGTCGACGGCCCGGCCGGCGGTCGCGGACGACCCGCGGCCGTACCGGCACAACCCGGTGCAGGCGGTCTTCCGCCAGGTCCTGCATCGCGAGGCGGCCCGCCCCCTCCCCCTCACCGGCTATGCCGGTTATAACTACGCCCAGGCCCCGCACCGCCGGATCGCGCCGATGGCCGCGGTCCGGCAGCCGGCCCCGCTCGGCGCGCGGCTGGGGCGACTCTTCCCTCATCCGTGACCCTCCGGCCCCGCAGTTGCCGCCGCCGGAGGGGACTCGACGGCCTGGGCGGCGACGGAGGACGGGCGGGCGGCCATGGAGCACGGTGACCTTCGCATCGGCATCGTCGGCGCCGGGCGGATCGCCCGCGAGCGGCACCTCCCCGGCTTCAGGGCGATCCCGGGCGTGCGGGTGGTCGCCGTCTGCAACCTCCGCCGCGAGTCGGCGATCCGAGTGGCGCACGAATTCGACATCCCCAAGGTCCACGAGAGCTGGGAGCACCTCGTCGACGACCCGGAGGTCGATGCCGTCGTCATCGGCACCTGGCCGTACCTCCACTGCCCGATCACGTTGGCCGCGCTCGACGCCGGCAAGCACGTGCTGTCGCAGGCCCGGATGGCGATGAACGCCCGCGAGGCGAATCGCATGCTGGCCCGCGCCGGCGAGTGCCCGAGCTTGACCACGATGGTCGTGCCCAGCCCCTACGGCCTGACCGGCGACGCCTTCCTGCAACGGCTCGTCGCCGACGGCTTCCTCGGTACGCTCCGCGAGGTCCACGTCCGCGGCCTCAACGACGCGCTGGCCGACCCGGCCACGCCGCTCGGCTGGCGGCAGGTGGCGCGCTACTCGGGCTTCAACATGCTCGCCCTGGGCATCCTCCACGAGACCGCGGCGCGCTGGACACCGCCGGTCGTCCGCGTGCTGGCGCACGCCGCGAAGCTGATCCCCGAGCGGACCGACCCCGAGACCGGCTCGAGGGTCCGCGTCGGCACGCCCGACAGCGTCCGCGCGCTGACGACCCAGCAGGACGGCTCGGTCGGCGTCTATGTCCTCAGCGGCGTGACGTTGCACGACGCGGGCATGAGCGTCTCGCTCTACGGCAGCTCCGGCACGATCGTCTACGACCTGGCCCGCGACGCGATCCACGCCGCCCGCGCCGGCGAGCCCGACCTGAAGCCGCTGCCGACCCCCGACGACCTCCGCGGCGGCTGGCGCGTCGAGGCCGAGTTCGTCGCCGCCATCCGCGGCGAAGGGCCCGTCACCCGCAACGACTTCGCCACCGCCGCCCGCTCCATGCAGTTCACCGAGGCCGTCGCCCGCAGCTCCCGACACCAGCACCCCTTCGACCTCCCCTTGCGCGAGTTCTCGAACCCGAGCCTGTAATCATCCGTGGAATCTCGATCGAAAACAGATCTGCATGGAACAGTGTAAACGCAAGGTCCCGGGTGCCACGGGTTCGGCCTCGAACCCGTGGCACCCGGGGCCGGCCGAGGGACGTTTTCGTGGTGCGACGGAACCCGACGACCACCCCATGAGTTGTCCACGGACGGGTTGGAACTCGACCCCCGCCCGCGTTACACTGCCCCTTGCGGTCCCCACTCTGCACTCGCCACTCAGCACTCAGCACTCAGCACTCAGCACTCAGCACTCAGCACTTTTCCCGGAAGCGAACCCGATGCCCGTGGTGACGATCGACGGCCCCGCCGGGGCGGGCAAGAGCACGGTGGCGCGACGGCTGGCCGATCGGCTGGGCTGGCGGCTGCTGGACACCGGCGCGATGTATCGCGCCGTGACCTTGGCGGCGCTTCGGTCGGGCGCCGACCTGGAGAGCGACGAGGCGTTGGGGGCGTTGGCGGGCCGCGTGTCGGTCGAGCTACCGCCGGGGAGGGTGCTGCTCGACGGCGAGGACATCACGGCGATCGTGCGGTCGGTCGAGGTGACGCGGGCGACGAAGTACCTGGCCGACAGCCCGAGCGTCCGCCGCCAACTGGTGCGCTGGCAGCGGGCGTTCGCCGACGACTACGACGTGGTGGCCGAGGGTCGCGACCAGGGGACGGTGGTCTTCCCCGACGCCGCCCGCAAGTTCTTCCTGACCGCCTCGGCCGAGGAGCGCGCCCGCCGCCGCCACGCCGAGTATCTCGCCAAGGGGGAGGTGGTCGACCCCGAGGCCGTCCTCCGCGACATCCGCGAGCGCGACGACCGCGACGCCTCGCGGTCCATCGCCCCGATGGTCGCCGCGGCCGACGCCCGCGTCGTCGACACCACCGGCCTCGACCCCGACTCGGTCGTCGCGCTGCTCGAGGCCGACGTCCGGTCTCGTCTCGGCGGGGCCTGATGGGAGGGCCGAGCGATGCCGACGGACGAGGCCGCGACCGACTCGACCCGCGCCGAACCCACATCCTCCCCCCGTCCCCGGGCCCCTGACCCCCGGCCCCCTTCGAGGGACCGATCCCGGCTGGCGATGCTCTGGTACCGGCTCGTGCAGAACGTCGTCGGCCTGCTCTGGATCGTCACCGGCGGCCTCCGCGCCAGCGGGCAGAGGAACGTGCCGGCGGAGGGGGGCGTCCTGCTGATCTCGAATCATTTGAGTCATTTGGATGTTTTCGTCCTTGGACTATTGCTGCCCCGGCCGCTGAACTACGTGGCGCGGTCGACGCTGTTCGTCCCCGGCCTGGCGTTCCTGATCCGATCCGTCGGCGGCTTCGCCATCCGGCGCGAGGGGATGGGGGCGCAGGGCCTGAAGGAGACCCTCCGCCGCCTCCGCAACGGCGGGATCGTGACCCTCTTCCCCGAAGGCACCCGCAGCCGCGACGGCGAGCTCGGCGAGCTCAAACCCGGCATCGCCGTGCTGGCCGCGCGGGCGCGGGTGCCGATCGTCCCCACCGGCCTCGCCGGCACGTTCGAGGCCTGGCCGCGCTCCAGGAATTGGCCCCGGCCGGCGCCGATCCGGGTCCACTACGGCCGCCCGATCCTCCCCGAGGCCATCGCCGGCCTCGACCCCGACGCCCTCACGACCTTGATCCGCGACCGCCTCCTCGAATCCCGTCGCATCGCCCGCGACGGCCTCCGCCGCGACCGCGACGCCGGAGATTCCCGCCCCGAGGTCGGCCCGGCCGCTTGACGACGGACCCCGAAGGGGTTCAGAATCACAACAATCGACGCCCGAACGGCCCGCCCCACGCCCGACCCCGGAGGAATGGTCCCCATGACGTTCGCGAAGGCCATCAGTCCCGCCCGACCCTGGATCATCGCCGGGGCGCTGGGGGCGATCGTGGCGGCGGGTTGGTCGCGGGCCGACGAGATGGTCAGCCCGGCGGCGGAGCGGATGAAGGCCGACGTCTCGTTCCTGGCCGACGACGCCCAGGAAGGGCGGGCGCCGGGGACGAAGGGGATCGAGGCCGCGGCCGATCACATCGCCAACGAATTCAAGAAGGCCGGGCTCAAGCCGGCGCCCGGGGCCGACGGCTACTTCCAGCCGTTCGGGCTCGACCCGAAGGTCGTCGGCACGCCGAAGCTCGTCGCCAAGGCCGGCGACAAGGAGGTCTCCGCGTCGTACCGCGAGGACTTCACCCCCCTGGCCCTCGGCTCCGGCGGCGACCTGAGCGGCGCGGGCATCGTCTTCGCCGGCTACGGGATCACCGCCAAGGACGAGGCGAAGTCGCTCGACTACGACGACTACAAGGGGCTCGACGTCGCCGGCAAGGCGGTGCTCGTGCTCCGGCGGTCGCCGAAGTACAAGGACGACCCGAAGCTCTTCGGCGGCAGCACCCCCAACGGCTTCGCCACCTTCGCCCACAAGGCGTCGAACGCCGCGAAGCACGGCGCCAAGGCCATCCTGATGGTCAACGACAAGGCCGGCCTCGGCGACGGCAAGGACGTCTTGCTCTCCTTCCGCGCCGCCGGCCAGGGCGAGGCGTCGATCCCGTTCCTTATGCTCACGCGATCGTATGTCGGCAAGCTCCTCGAAGCCGCCGGCGCGCCGAAGCTGGACGAGCTCGAGGACAAGATCAACGGGGAGGTCAGGCCGGCGAGCCGGGCGCTGGAGGGCATGACGCTGGACCTGGCGGTCGAGGTCGAGACGATCAAGACGAAGAACGTCGTCGGGGTCCTCGAAGGGTCGGGCCCCTTGTCGGGGGAGACGGTCGTGGTGGGGGCGCACTACGACCACCTCGGCAAGGGGGGGATGGGCTCGTTGGCGTTCGGCTCGCGCGACATCCACAACGGGGCCGATGACAACGCGTCGGGCTCGGCGATGGTCATCGAGATGGCCCGCCGCCTGGCCGCGCGGCGCGACCCCTTGCCGCGCCGGGTCGTCTTCATGGCCTTCTCGGGCGAGGAGCGCGGGCTGCTCGGGTCGGCGCACTACGTCGAGCACCCGCTGATCCCGCTCGACAAGACGGTGATGATGATCAACTTCGACATGGTGGGCCGGCTCGACGACAAGGAATCCCTGATGATCTACGGCACCGGCACGACCGCCGGGCTCGACGCGATGGTCTCGGCGCTGGCCAAGGACGAGGGGTTCAACGTCCGCCTCTTCGCCGACGGCCGCGGCGGCGGCGACGCGCGGTACTTCGCGGCGAGCGACCACTTCTCGTTCTATCGCAAGGACATCCCCGTCCTCTTCCTCTTCACCGGCATCCACCCCGACTACCACCGCCCCAGCGACGACGTCGAGCGGATCAACTTCCCCGGCATGGCCCGGATCGCCGACCTCGGCGAGCTGCTCTTGCTCGACATCGTCCGCCGCCCCAGGCGGCCCGAGTTCGTCAAGCCCGAGGCCGTCCGCGACGCCCACGCCGACGGCGCCCCGGCCCCCGGCGACGAGGACCCCGCCGCCGCCCGCCGCGCCGCCTACCTCGGCGCCGTGCCCGACTACGGCGGCGCCGCCGACGGCGAGGGCGTCCGCCTCTCCGCGATCACCCCCGGCAGCCCCGCCGACAAGGCCGGCATGAAGAAGACCGACCTCCTCGTCCGCCTCGGCGGCATCGCCGTCGGCGACCTCGAGGACTACGCCGCCGCCCTCCGCAAGCGCAAGCCCGGCGACTCCATCGAGGTCGTCGTCCGCCGCGAGGGCAAGGAGACCACCCTCAACGTCACCCTCGGCTCGCGGGCCGACGGGGCGAAGCAGAAGTGACCACGCTCCCTGCCCGAGGAAAGGGCGGTCGACCATGGTAAAGCAGGGCCCCCCACCTCATGACTATGTGACGTGTCGGCACTGCCGGAAGGATTACCGGGCGATCACCGTGCTGCATCTCCGGAGGATCCACGGCTACGAGGGCGATCATCCGGTCCTCGACTACAAGCGCCGCTTCCGGCTCAAGACCGCCATGTGCTCGGAGTCGCGCCAGAAGATCGGCGAGGCGAAGGAGGTCTTCTGGGCCCGACAGGGACGGCACTGGGTCCGCCGCAAGGTGATCGCGGAGATCCGTCGCCTGCACCGGGCGGGCGAGAGCCTCCGGGGCAAGTCCGTCCCCATCCGACTCTACATGGCGGCCCGGCGCCACTTCGGGACGTGGGAGGAGGCGGTCAAGAGGGCCGGGCTCGACTACGAGGACGTGACGGGGGTCCGGCGCTGGAATCGGGAGAAGGTCATCGAGGAGATCCGGGAGCTGGCCGACCGCGGCGTCTCGCTCTCCGCGACCGACGTCCAGCGGCGGTTCCCGTGCCTGTTCACGGCCGCGGTTAAGCGGTTCCCCTACAGCTGGTCGAAGGCCCTCCGCGCCGCGGGGCTCGACCCCGCCGCGCACAAGATGCCCCGGGGGCGGTGGGACGCAACGGCGGCCGGGGACTGGGTCCGGCGGCGCGTCGCGCAAGGGCGACCGATCCTGGCCCGCAACGCGCCCCGCGACCTCCAGGAATATGCGCGGAATCGGCTCGGGAAGAGCTGGACCGACTTCGTCGAGTCGCTCGGGATCCCCTACCCGGGGATCAAGAAGCGCCGCGACTGGACCGAGTCGAAGGTGCTGGCCGAGATCCGGCGTTGGAAGGAGGGAGGGCACACATTACGCCAGGCCGAAGTCAAGCGCCATTACCAGGCACTGCTCCATCAGGCGAGGAAGTTCTTCGGCTCGTGGGACGGCACACTCGCCGTCGCGGACATCTAAAAGATTATTTTATTTATAAGTTATAATTATATTAATTCAATGAAATTATTGATGTTGGATTTCCCCCCCCTCATCTGGCCGGCGATGATGGTCGCGACCCTCGCGGGGTGCTCTCAGGGGGGCGACGCGGTGGTCGTCGCGACGACCTGGGGCCCGTCGGAGCGTCGGGCGCTGGGGGACGAGTTCCGGGCCTGGCTGGCCGGGCGCGCGGGCGAGGGGCCGTCGCGACTGGAATGGGTCGGGCTCGACCCGCGCGAGGATCTCGACGAGGCGGCGGGTCGGATCGGCGGGGTCGACGTGGTGCTCGGCGCGACGTCGGGCGGGGTGATCGCGCGGCGGTCGAGGATCGCCCTGGCGCTCCGGCCGGGGGCCGAGCCGCCGCCGTCGTCGTGGGACGCGCTGGGCGAGCCGTCGGCCCGCGATCGGCTGGCCCTGGACGACCCGCGCGACGACCCGGCGACGCTCGCGCTGGCCTCGGCCCGGCTCCGCGCCCTCGGCTGGCCGCGGGGCTACGCGTGGCTCGTCCGCCTCGCCGCCAACGCCCGGCCGATCGGCCGCGGCCGGGGCTCGGCCCTGGCGACGCTAGGACGGAGGGGGGCGGATTGGGCGGTGTTGGGCGAGTCTCGTGGGATGCCTTTGGAATTCTCAGATTTGGATCCATCGATCGTGTGCGACGAGGTGGTGCGCCGGGTCGACGACGCGCCGCACCCGGAGCGGGCGGGGGCGTTCGTGCGGTTCCTTCGAGAACGATCGAAGAATCCGGCCCTCACCCCGGCCCTCTCCCGGGGGGAGAGGGGGGAAGATGGACACCCTCTCCCCCCGGGAGAGGGCCGGGGTGAGGGCCTACCGCAAGACAACCCCCTCCTCGCCGACCTCCTCGGCGCCACGCTCGTCGACGAGCAGGACGAGCTCCGCCCCGCCTGGGAATCCGTCATCAAAACCGGCCGGCCGGGCGCCTGGGAGGCGCGGCTGACGGTCGCGCCGCCGTGGCCGCCGGCCTCGGTGACGCAGCTCATCCGGCGGCACGCCGCGGCGGGCGAGGACCCGGGCCCCTGGGTCGAGACCCTGGCCAATCAGGTGGCCGCCGACCCGTTCGCCCGGGTCTGGCTCCTGACGACCTGGGGACGCGACCCGAGGCCGATCGACGGGCGGTTCCTCGATGAGCTGCTCCAGGCCGCCGACGGCCGGCTCGCCGCCGACTCGACGTTCCGCGCCTGGCTGCGGGCCGAGTGGACGGCCTGGGCCGGCCAGCGGTATCGCTGGGTCGCCCGCCGCGCGGGAGGGCCGCCGTCGTGAGCCGGGTGGCGGTCGAATCCCTGGTCAAGCGGTACGACGGCGTCGCGGTCGTCGACGGCGCGAGCTTCGAGGTCGTGCCCGGCGAGCTGACGGTCCTGCTCGGCCCCTCGGGGGCGGGCAAGTCGACCATCGCCCGGCTGCTGGCGGGCCTGGAGAGGGCCGACGAGGGGGAGATCTACCTCGACGGCCGCGTGATCAACGCCGTCTCGCCGCAGGACCGCAAGGTCGGGCTCGTCTTCCAGGACGACTCGCTCTGGCCGCACCTGACGGTCGCCGGGAACGTCGGCTTCGGTTTGAGGGTCCAGAAGGTCCCGGCCCGCGACCGCCGTCGGCGCGTGGGCGAGGCCCTGGAACGGGCCCGGATCGACACGATCGCCGACCGCCGTCCCGACGAGCTCACTCCGCTCCAGCGACAGCGGGCGGCATTGGCGCGGGCCTTGGTCGTCGAGCCGGCCCTGCTCGTGCTCGACGAGCCGTTCGGCCGGCTCGAGGGCCGCGGTCGCGACGACTTCCGCGACGAGGTCCGCCGGCTCGTCGCCGACGTGCCGGCGACGGTCCTCCTCCTGACCCGCGACCCCCGCGAGGCCCTCGCGCTGGCCGACCGGCTGGCGGTCCTGGACCTCGGCCGCGTCGTCCAGGTCGGCGCCCCGGCCGAGGTCTACGACCGCCCCGCCGACGCCTTCGTGGCCCAGTTCCTCGGGCCGGCCAACCTGCTCCAGGGGCACGTCGAGGGCCTCGACCCGAAGGGCGAGCTCGTCATCCGGACCCCGATCGGCCGCCTGATCGGCCGCGGCCCCGACGGGACTTCGCCCCCGCCGGGCGGCTCACCCGTCACGGTGGCCATCCGGCCCGAGGCCCTCGCGATCGGCCCGACCGCCGCCGGCGCCGACGCCAACCGCTTCTCGGCGACCCTCGAGCGCCAGGAGTTCCTCGGCGAGGTCCGCCGCCTCCACCTCCGCGGCCCCGGCGACTGGCCCGTCACCGCGCTGGCCCTCCAGGGGCAGACCCGCTCCCTCCGCGAAGGCCAGGGCGTGCTCGTCTCCGTCCCCCCCGAACACGTCCTCGTCCTCCTCGCCCGCCGCGCCGGCGGCCCTTGAGGAGGGCGTCCAATCCTCACAGAGACATTCGATTGTTCGACTTCAACCCGATCGATTTTCAAAAGTTGTCGATAAATAAATTGTGAACAATAGTAGGATAGATCGCGACCCAGCCTACGTTACTAGAGTGCGAGGTTACACGGGCCGTGATCCTTGCTCGCCAGCGGCCGGCTCGCCCGACGTCTCGAGCCGCCGAAGTTCGAAGAGAATCTGACGCCGCCAGGCGATGGCACACCGCCTCTCCCAGTGAAGCAAATTCGAGTGGAGACGGCGGCTCTCACGAGACACCTCCGGAGTCAGCCACGGGAAGACGTGGAGCAACAAGAGGTAGAGCGTCAGCGCACCGGCGATCGCGAGCAGGCCCGAGGGCAACTGCAGGGCGAGGAAGACCCAGGAGGCTGGATGTCCGCGATCGCCCTTGGGGCCGACGAGCGAATCGACACACTCATACCTCCAGATCGAAACACAGATGCCAAGAGGAGCGGCCGCACCGAGACATCCGGCGACAGCCATCACAGCAATGAAGATCGTAATAGCGACCGCGTTCCGCATGCGATCCTCCATCGGCTAACGCCCGAACTCAGCGGCCCGGCCCCCCCGAGCGACGTTCGATCGGATCAAGAACCGCCGCGGCCGGCCCAGTCCGCGGCGGCGCGAGGTCAGGCGATCCGGGGCCGTCGCGGGTCGGTTGGTCGGCGTTCGTCCGGATGGCCTGCAACTCGTCGTAGCACTTGACGAGGAGACGTTCACTCCGAGGCTCGATCAGTGCCGTGATGAGATGATGAACGGTCGTGATCGCGATCTGGCCGACCCATGCCCCCAGGGCGAAACCCGCGAGGAAGCCGAGCAAGCCGAGAGGGACTCGCGCCGGCTGGGCCAACGACTGGAGGATCCAGACCACACCGACGAGGACACCGACCAGCAAGAACAAGGTGACGAGGTGCAGCCCGACGAGCCAGGGCCGCCATCGCGCCAGGCGCGCGAGGGTCCGCCTCACACGTTCGACGTGCTCCTCATCCGAACGATGAGCCGACTTCCAGGACGGGCGCATGAGTGTTGGAGGTCGATTGTGGTGGGTCGCCTGACGACCAGGCTCAGCGGACCCGGCCGCCCGATGAGCGATGAGACGTCGAGGAGCCGTCGCGGCGGGCCGGGTCCGCGGCGCGAGGTCAGGCTCGCCTCCGGGCGGCGGAGCTAACGATTCGCGAACCAGGCATTCACGACGCGCCGCGCTCGACCTTGCTCCCCTTCGAGGATTCGCTCATCATCGGCGTCGAAATGGACGACGAGCTTCTCGTCGGGCTGGATCGCATCGTAGAGCTGGAGTGCGAAGTAATTCTCGGGATCGGCCAACTTCTCGACGACGAGCGGCATGATCTCGGGGCCGAGGGCGATCAAGGCGTCGTACTCCTTGCCGATCGCCCGGGAGTTGGGGTTGGAGTTGATGGCGAGGCCGCCGCCGAACCAGGTCTGCTTCCAGGCCCCGAACGCTTCCTCGAAGGCCCTTCTCAAATCGGGATCGACGGCCTCTCGCTCCGCTCCGAGTGCCTTCCTTTGCTGCGCGGAGAGGTAGGATTTCTGGTCCTTCTCTTTCACGGCCTCCTCCACGATCGATTCGTTGAGCGCCAGCAGCGAACGGCTCCGCGTGTAGAAGGCGACGACGCGCCCGTAACTGGCCCCGGACAGTTCACCCAGGGCGTGTTGGATGCGGAGATCGCCCCCGCATTTCGATTCCCAACGGGGACCGTGGCCCGGGCCTGAGATGCAGCCATGCGTCATGTTCGATGTCGAGTGCCCCCAGGCCGCGATCGGCCCGTTGCCCGACCTGTGGAGCCCGAAGCCCCTGTAGAATGTATCAAATTGCGCCAGGGTACTCCCAGGCCAGAGCCACCGGTTCGTCACCCCCACAGTCCAAGAGATGCAGTTGTAGACGGGGGACATCTCGCCGGTCACGACGGCGCGGTTCACGTCGAGGCCCGGGAAGTAGCCCAGGAATCGCTGCCTTTCGGCCGGGGTCATCGCACGTGTCATCGTGCCTCCTGAGCTGGGGGCCGAACTCCCGAGCTCAGCGGACCCGGACGTCCGATGAGCGATGAGAAGAACGAACTCCGCCGCGGCGCGAGGTCAGGCGTCCTCGCGTCGCTGACGATCGAGGCCCTCCTGGCTCACGCGACGCGCCTCCTCGCGTCGGGCTCGTTCGCGACGGCGACAGGGCCGACACAGCCGCGCCGTCGTCCAGACGTTACCCTTCGCGACCTCGTACCACCACTTCTGTTGGGCGGCCGTCCAGGTCTGGGGCACGCCACACTCCCGGCATTCGAACGGTCGATCGACGTAGTAGCCGCGCTCCACGAAGGCGGGCACGCTGTCGCTCGGATCGGGAGCGAGCGCGGTGCGATCGACGGCCACGCCGTGCGCCAACGCGTCGAGCTTCACGGCACGTTCGGCCTCTGCCCGCCTGGCCGCCTTCCTGGCCTTCAGCTCGGCCCGCCGCTGCTTGTTGCTCTTCATCGGCCCGCCGCCCCGCCGCCTGTCCTGGTCTCGACTCCGGATTCACCCCGGAAGAACACGTCCCTGGTGCGGTCGAGTCCGCACCTCGAATCTATCGTTCGCGACACCTGGCGGGAATGCAAGGACTCGCCGCGCGAGCGGCTCACGCACGGGTCGCTCCGGGTCGTAGGGCGTGTGGAACACGCCGAACTTACCCGACGACGCCGATGGCGTGTTCCACACGCCCTACACGCGGGAGCGACCCGTGCGTGAGCCGCTCGAACCACCCGTCTGGTGGCACGCTCCGCAAGGGCGTGGCCGGGCCGTGGACCACGCCCTTGAAGGGCGTGCCACCCACCGCGGACCGTCTTGGCGTGGGCAGACCACTGCACGCCGGAGAGACCTGAGCGTGAGCCGCTCGAACCCTCCCGCGGCGCCCGGAGCGCTCGATTTCGAGCGTTCCGCGCGCCTTTTTCGAGAATCCGGTTATCGCCGCGGCCCCGGGTTTCGAGATTAAGGGTCGAGCGCACGGCCGGCGACGACGACGCGCCGGCGCGGTCCGCGATCCGACACCGCAGAAACCGCCCCTATTGAGTGAGGTCGCCGATCATGTCCAAGTCCACGACCAAGCTGACGCCCGCCCAGTTCGCCGCCCGCCAGGCGAACGCGAAGAACTCCACCGGCCCCCGCACCGACGAGGGCAAGGCCAGAGCCGCCAAGAACGCGCTGTTGCACGGCCTCTGCTCGCTGGCGCCGGTGCTCCCCGGCGAAGATCCCGCCGAATTCGAACGGGCGTGACCCGCCGCCCGCTCCCCTGGACTTCGTTTGCTGATAAGGAGTTGTGGCGGTAGGGGGTGGGAAACGAGGCCCCCCTGGGGCAGAACATCGGTCTCTACGCATCCGATGAGACCGCACCCAGGGGACCCCGCC